>NZ_CP114871.1:741666-1112500 GCF_027474405.1 Caulobacter sp. NIBR2454 | reverse complement strand
TCGGCGTGCCGAACGCCAGGGCGAAAGCGCTGTTGAGCAGGACGTGCATCCAGCCGCCATGCAGGAAGATCGAGGTGACGAGTCCGCCCCATTCGCCGGCCTGCAACCGGGCCGGCACCAGAGCCAGAGCGTAGACGCCCGCATCATCCAAAAGGCGGGTCTGCAGCAGATAGGACCCCGCGATGGCCACGGTGAGCAGAAGCGCCGGCCATGGCGCATTGAACGCGGGCTCGCGCGGCGGGGGCGCGGGATCGTTAATCTCGTACATCACTCTTCATATGAGCGATCACGCATCGCGAGGCCACGGGAATCGCGTTGTCGAAACGCCGCCTTGCTTGCGCCGCAACAGACGGCGAAGGTGCGCGCCCTTTTCCACGTCTAGGCGTCTTGATGCTGCGCACGTCCCGGCCGCTCCTGATTACGGCCTCTATCCTCGCCCTTTCGATCTGCGCCGTCGGCGGCGCGTCGGCCCTTCCCTTCCTCGGCGGCGACAAGGCCGCGGCGGCATCGACCCAGACGGTCGGGCAATGGCCCCAGGCTGTTTCGGACATCGCACCGGACCCGTCGATCCGTTTCGGCGCCCTGCCCAACGGCATGCGCTACGCCATCCAGCGTAACGCCACGCCGCCGGGACAAGCCTCGATCCGCCTGCGCTTCGACGCCGGCTCGCTGATGGAGACCGACGCCCAGCAGGGCTTGGCCCACTTCCTCGAGCACATGGCCTTCAACGGCTCCAAGACCGTGCCCGAGGGCGAGATGATCAAGATCCTGGAGCGCCACGGCTTGGCCTTCGGCGCCGACACCAACGCCTCTACCTCGTGGAACGAGACGATCTACAAGCTCGACCTGCCCAAGACCGACGATGAGACGGTCAAGGTCAGCCTTGATCTGATGCGCGACGTGGCCAGCGAGCTGACCATCACCGGCGAGGCCGTTGATCGCGAACGCGGCGTGGTGCTGTCCGAGGAGCGCGATCGCGATACGCCGTCCTATCGGGTGTTCAAGGAAAGCCTGGCCTTCCTGCTCAAGGGCCAGCGTCCGCCACAGCGCCTGCCCATCGGCCAGGTCGAGGTGATCAAGACCGCGCCGCGTGAGCAGCTAGTCGACTATTACCAACGCTTCTATCGCCCTGAGCGGGCGGTGCTGGTGGTGGTCGGCGACTTCGATGTCGACGCCATGGAAGCCCGGATCAAGGCCAGGTTCTCCGACTGGCGGGGCGTGGGTCCGGCCGGCGTCGATCCAGACCTTGGAGACATCGCCAAACGCGGCGTGGACGCCAAGGTCATCGTCCAGCCGGGAGCCGCCACCTCGCTGCAGCTGACGTGGCTTTCGCCGCCGGACCTGGCGCTCGACACCGCCGCCCGTCGAAAGCGCGACCTGATTCAGCGGCTGGGATTTGCGGTGCTCAATCGTCGCTTCAGCGCTTTGAGCCGGGGGTCCGATCCGCAGTTCATCGGCGCCGGCGCGTTCTCGTTCGACCAATTCCATGCGGCCAAGGCGACCACGATCAGCGCCACCGCGCAGCCGACAGGCTGGCGTCAGGCGCTGGCGGCCATCGATCTGGAGCAACGCCGGATCGCCCGGTACGGGGTTCGGCAGGAGGAGCTCGATCGCGAGATCGCCGAAATCCGCACCATGCTGGAGGCCAGCGTGGCCGGCGCCGCGACCCGGCGCACGCCTAGCCTGGCCAACATCATCGTCGGCAGCCTGGACGACCATCAGGTGGTGACGGCTCCCGCCCAGGATCTGGCCTGGTTCAACGAGGCGGTGAAGGACCTGAAGGCCGAGACCGTCTCGGACGCGGTGAAGAAGGCGTTCGAGGGGGCGGGCCCGGTGACGATCCTGTCCACCGGCTCGCCGGTCCAGGGCGGCGACAAGGCCCTGGCCGACGAACTGGCCGCCTCCCGCAAGGTGGAAGCCACGCCTCTGCTGGCGTCGGCAGCCATCGAGTGGCCGTACCAGACCTTCGGCCCGATGGGTAAAGTGGCCGAGCAGAGGGACTTCACCGATCTCGACGCGACCTTCCTGCGGTTCGAGAACGGCGTGCGCCTGACCGTGAAGCCCACCAAGTTCCGTGACGACCAGGTGCTGGTGAAGGTGCGGATCGGCGACGGCTATCTGGACCTGCCCCGTGATCGCCAGAGCGCGACGTGGTCGGCATCCGCCTTCGCGGAAGGCGGGCTGAAGAAGATCGGCGCCCAGGACATGGAGCGAGTCCTGGCCTCTAAGGTCTGGGGCGCGCAGTTGAGCCTGGAGGACGACGCCTTCGTCCTGAGCGGCGGCACCCGCCCCGCCGACCTGCCGACGGAGCTTCAGGTGCTGGCCGCCTATGTGACCGAACCCGGCTGGCGGCCCGAGGCCTTCCAGCGGATCAAGACTTTCGGCCAGACCCTGCACGATCAGTATGAGGCCACCGACAATGGGGTCCTGGCCCGCGATCTGCCCGGCCTGCTGCGCGGCGGCGACCGCCGCTTCACCTTCCCCTCTCGCAAGGAGATGGCGGACGCCCGAATCGACGACCTGAAGACCCAGCTGGCGCCGCTAGCCGAGGGTCAGATCGAGGTGATCATCGTCGGTGACATCACCGTGGAGAAGGCGACCCAGGCGGTGGCCGAAACCTTCGGCGCCCTGCCCCCCCGCCCCGCTGCCGCGGCGCCGGCGGCGGAAACCCGGGTCACGACCTTCCCGGCGCCCAATGCGACGCCCGTTCGCCTGACACACAAGGGTCGCGCCGACCAGGGCATGGCCTATATCGCCTGGAAAACGGCGGACTTCTTCTCCAACCCGCAGCAGGCGCGGAACACGACGATCCTGGCCGACATCTTCCGCCTGCGCCTGCAGGACGAGCTGCGCGAGAAGCAGGGGGCGACCTATTCGCCGTCGGCGGGTTCGACCGCCTCGTTCGTGTGGACCGACTTCGGCTATGTAGCCGTCAGCGTCGAGGCGCCGCCGACCACATTGGACGCGGTGTTCAAGACGGTTTCCGAGATCGCCGCCGAGCTGCGGACCAAGCCGCCATCCGCCGACGAGCTGGAGCGCGCCAAGAAGCCCCGCCTCGAAGGCCTGGAGAAGGCGCGGGTGACAAACGAGTACTGGGTCAGCCAGCTGTCCGGCGGCCAGACCGATCCTCGCCGTCTCGACGCCACCCGTTCCGTGCAGGCGGGGATCGAGCGGATTTCACCAGAAGACGTGCAGAAAGCCGCTCAGCTCTATCTAGGCGACGATAGGGCCTGGAGACTGGTGATCGTCCCGGAGAAATAGCGCCGGACCGTGCCAGAATGGGACAGATGGCTCTGGCCCGAATATCGCAAGCAAGCCTCGTGCGGTCGCCCGTGACCGCGCGAGGAGCGCCCCGATGTTCCATCCCGGCACGCAGACGCTGATCGACAGCTGGACAGCGCGACGCGTTGAAGCAGGCGCGCCATCGCGCAGGGACATCGATCCGGCGGATTTCGCCAAGCTGCTGCCGCAAGTCTTCATCCTTGGTCGCGAGGGACCTGGAATTTACCCCTTCCGGCTGGCGGGGGGATTTCTTTCGGCGATTCACGGCAGCGGACTGAATGGCAAGAACGGTCTTCGCCTCTGGTCCGTCGGGGATAGACCCAAGGTTCAGGCGGCGCTCGAATCGATCCGCCGCGTGGCCGAGCCCGTGGTCATCACCACCGAGTTGGTCGCCGAAGGGATGCATCCGGCCAGCATGGAGGTGCTGCTGGCGCCTCTGGCCGGACCGGATGGCGAGGTGGACCGCTATATCGGCCTGTATCAGCCGACCGCCCCGCTGCAGCGACTCAATGACGAGATCGTCGAGCCGATGCTGCTGCACTCGATCCACTGGGCCGACCCAGCGGTCGCCAATGCGCCGGCCCTGCGGCTGGCGACCCTGGACGGACGGCGGATCGCCTAGGCCGCGCTGGCCGTATCCAGCCGCAGCACCTGCTCGTCCGTCAGGGAGAGTCGCGCCGCGCCCATCAGGTCATTGAGTTGTTCGACGCTGGTGGCGCTGGCGATTGGCGCGGTGATCGACGGGCGGGCCATAAGCCAGGCAAGCGCCACCTGGGCCTGGGTCGCGCCGAGTTCAGCCGACACGATGTCCAGGGCGGCGAGGATTCGCAGGCCGCGCTCGTTCAGATACTTCTTCACCCCGCGACCGCGCGGGCTTTTGCCCAGGTCGGCCTCGCTTCGGTACTTGCCGGTGAGGAAGCCGCTGGCCAGCCCGTAGTAGCAGATCACCCCGATCTCGTTCTCCAGCACCTCAACCTCGAGGCCCGACTCGAATTCCGAACGGTCATAGAGATTGTAACCAGGCTGCAGGGTCTCGTAGCGGGGCAGGCCCTTGTCGGCGGAGACCTTCAGCGACTCGGCCAGGCGCGGCGCGGTGAAGTTGGAGGCCCCGATCGCCCTCACCTTCCCCGCCATGATCAGGCGGTCATAGGCTTCGAGCGTCTCGTCGATGGGCGTCTTTTCGTCGTCCTCGTGGGATTGATAGAGGTCTATGACGTCGGTCTGCAGACGCTGGAGCGATTCCTCGGCCGCCGCGATGATGTTGGCGGCGGACAGGCCGGGGCGTTTGGGCCACTTGGCGACCTTGGTGGCGATGATCACGTCGTCGCGGCGGCCCCGATTCTTCAGCCACTTGCCGATGATGGTCTCTGATTCCCCGCCGGTGTGGCCCGGGACCCAGGCCGAATAGACGTCGGCTGTGTCGATGGCGTCGAATCCCCCGTCCACGAAAGCGTCGAGAAGGGCGAACGACGTCGCCTCGTCAGCGGTCCAGCCGAACACGTTGCCGCCGAACATCAGCGGGGCGATGGACAGACCGGACCGGCCGAGGGGACGTTTGCGCATCAGAAGGCTCCGACGGAGGGGGTTCGACTCATAACGTCAGGCGGCGGCCATGCGTTCGTCGCCGAACACCGGAACATCGAGCGGGGCCAGCATCGGCCGCCCGCGCAGCAGGTCGGCGGCCTTTTCGGCGATCATGATGGTCGGGGCGTTGGTATTGCCGCCCACGAGATTGGGCATGACCGAGGCGTCGATGACCCGCAGGCCGGCGATTCCCTGGACCCGCAGCTGATCATCGACCACCGCCATGGCGTCGCCCGCCACGCCCATGCGGCAGGTGCCGACGGGGTGATAGATCGTCTCACCCGTGCGGCGGATCCAGTCGTCGATCTGGGCGTCGGTCTTCACATCGGCGCCTGGGGCGTGTTCGGCCCCACGATAGGGGTCGAGAGCGGCCTGCGCGGCCACGTCACGGGCGATCTTGACCCCCTCGCGCATGGCGCGGCGATCCTCTTCCGTCGCCAGATAATTGGCGAAGATGGCCGGATCTGCGAACGGGTCGGCCGAGGACAGGCCGATGCGGCCGCGGCTTTCGGGGCGAAGCTGGCAGACGTGCTGGGTGAAGCCGTCCTTTTCGACCTGAATCTTGCCGTGCTCCTGCATGATGGCGAGCACCACGTGGATTTGCAGGTCGGGCCGGTCGAGGTCGGGGCGCGATTTGAGGAAGGCGCCCGATTCCAGAAAGTTCTGCCGCCCGAAACCCTGACCGAACAGCATGTAGTTGAGGCCGGTCGCGAGCTTCTTCAGCCCCTTGTTATAAGAGTAGGCGGTGATCGGCTTGGTGCAGTCCCAGCTGAGGGTCACGTCCAGGTGGTCCTGCAGGTTGGCGCCGACGCCCTTGGACTCATGGACGACGCTGATTCCGTGCCTGCGCAGTTCGTCCGGATCGCCGATTCCCGACAGCTGAAGGACATGGGGCGACTGCACGGCGCCGGCGCAAAGCAGCACCTCGGCGTCGGCATAGGCGGTTTTGGCCTCGGCGTTCTTGCCCTGGGCGTAGTCGACGCCGACGGCCCGGCCGTTCTCGATGCGAATCTTGGTGGTCCGCGCTTCGATCTCGATGGTGAGGTTGGATCGTTTCAGCGCCGGTCGCAGGTAGGCGGCCGAGGCGCTCCAGCGCTGGCCATCGCGGATGGTCAGGTCGTAGGGCCCCCAACCTTCCTGCTGGTGACCGTTGAAGTCCTTGGTCACCGGATGTCCCGCCTGGCGGCCGGCTTCGATGATGCTGGAATAGATCGGGTTGGGCGATGCGGCGCGGGAGACGTGCAGCGGCCCCTCCCCGCCGTGGTAGTCGCAAGGACCGCCCTCGAAGGTCTCGGACTTCTTGAAGTAGGGCAGCACCTCCGAATAGGACCAACCGGCTAGGCCCATCTGGCGCCACTGGTCGTAGTCGCGGGCGTGGCCGCGGATGTAGATCATGCCGTTGATCGAGGATGACCCGCCCAGACCCTTGCCGCGCGGCCACCACAGGCGGCGGTCGTTGAGATGCGGCTCGGCCTCGGTCCAGAAGCCCCAGTTGTAGTCGCCCTTGGCCTTGATCAGCTCGCCCACCCCGGCGGGCATCTTGACCAGCAGGGAGTTGTCCCGGCCGCCGGCCTCCAGCAGCAGGACCTTGGTGTTGGGGTCTTCCGTCAGACGGGCGGCCAGCACGCAGCCAGCGGAGCCCGCGCCGATGATGATGTAGTCGTAGCGTTCGGCCATTACCGTCACGCGCTCCCTAACTTATCGTTGTTAGGTTGAAGATTGAGGCCGTGTGCGGTGCGGTGGCAAGGGGCGCCGTGGGGGAAGGCGGAGCGCTGCTCCCTCGCGGATAGGGGGGCGTGCTTTGTCTCCTAAGTCTTCAGGATGCGGGAACCGGGACGATTTCGGTGACGATCAGACGATTTCAGCGACAAAGGGCGGATACGGGAATCCCCGCGCCAGACCATTGTCGCTCAGCGGGCGGCGGCGGGGATAGATGAGCCGCCCGTTCGCTTCCCTTCCCTCGCGGGAAGGGAATGGCGAGGAAATAGCCGCCGCCTGACGCGTCGGTCGAGGAGGCGCAGCGCTCTCGATGGACCGTCTGCGCGGCGAGCGGGGCAGAGGCGGAAATGTCTCCGGTGTCTCCGGCGAGTGGTCGGGAGTAGCCGGAGTATCGGTCTCCAGAGTCTCCACCCTCACCCCTGCCCCCTCTCATCGAGGGAGAACGGTTCTAGATCCCAATCTCCGAGGCTTCGATCACGCCTGTCTCCGCCGCGCCGGCGGCCAGCCATTCGACCATCAGCGGGTGAGCCAGCAGGGCCTGCTGATAGGCGAGCGGCCGGCCGGTGAGCTCGACGCCGAAGCTCTGAAAGCGGGTGGCGATGGGGGCGAACATGGCGTCGACGCCGCCGAACTCGCCGAACAGCCAGGGCGAGCCGTGGCGACCGGCGGTCTCCCATATCTGCAGGACGCGGGCGATGTCGGCCTCGACCTGCGGGGTCATCACCGCGCGGCGGTTGCGGGCGCGGGTGTTGCAAGGCATGGCGGCGCGCAGGTCATTGAAGCCAGCGTGGACCTCGGCGGCGTAGCTGCGGGCCCGGGCGCGGTGAGCCGGATCGGCCGGCCAGACGCCAGGGAATCGCTCGGCCACATATTCGAAGATCGCCAGGGTGTCCCAGACGGCGAGATCACCGTCCTTGAGCAGCGGGACCATGCCCGTCTCGCCGCCCATGGCGCGGACCATGTCGCGAGCCCCGTCGCGGTAGATGGGGATCATCACCTCGTCGAAGTCGGCGCCGACCAGCTTGAGCAGCAGCCAGGCCCGCATGGACCAGGACGAGTAATTCTTGTTGCCGATAGCGAGGGTGAGGGTCATGGGGCGCTCCGTTGACGGTGCGCGGCTTTATGGGCCGGATGGGCGCGGCCTGGGAAACGATGTTGTCTCACTTAGGTTGTGATCCAGGCTCACAACCTTGGCCGTTCAGGCCGGGGCCATGTCGCGGACGTAGCGCTTCCAATTCTCGACATAGTGCAGGGCTGAACCCGTGAGGATTTGGACCTGATGTTCGCTGACCTCGCGGACCACCTTGCCCGGCGCGCCCATGACCAGGGAGTTGTCGGGAATCTCCTTGCCCTCGGGAATCAGGGCGCCGGCGCCGATGAGGCAGTTGCGGCCGATCCTGGCGCCATTGAGGACGATGGCGCCGATGCCGATCAGGCTGTTGTCGCCAATGGTGCATCCATGAAGCATGACCATGTGTCCGATGGTGCAGTTGGCGCCGATGGTGAGCGGAACGCCAAGATCGGTGTGGAGTACAGAGCCGTCCTGGATGTTGCTGTTCTCGCCGATCGTTATGGGATCATTGTCGCCCCGCAGGGTGACTCCGAACCAGATGCTGGCGTTTTTCTTGAGGATCACGTTCCCCATCACGCAGGCATTGGGCGCAATCCAGTATTCGCCCTCCGGCGGTAGGGTCGGAGCGGCGGCGCCCAGCTTATAGACACTCATATGACACCCCTTTTTAATTTAAGCGTCGCGCTTGCTTAATGGATCGGAAACCACGTTACCCTCATTGTAGTGAGGCGATTCGAGAGGTGAAAACCTCTCCGATCCCGCCGCGGGCGACTGTCCGTCCGCGATCTCCTTGAGATGGAGTTTCGGGTGTCGCGTATGGGTTCACGGCGGGTTTTGGAACCGCCTCCAGTCGGAAGCGTCTACGGACCGCCGGGCCCTGCTCGTCCCTCTGTCTCATTCCTCCCCACTGACCACCCCAAGGGCGCATCCATGCGGACGCGTCCTTTTTTCATGCCCCAACGGAGGCTTTGATGACCAAGCGTGCTCTGAAGCGGATGGTGCGCGAAGGCGCTTTTGATTCTGCGCAGTTCGAGGATGACGGGAAGATCCGCCGCTTGCCGGTGGACCGCGGCGGCTGGTCGCCCGTCAATCAGCACGGTCAGCGCGACGATGATCGCGAGCAGGGGTACGTAAAAACAATAAAACCAAAGTCGGCCGGGCAATCTCAGCTGATCGAGGCCATCGACAACAAGAACCTGGTCATGGCGCTCGGCCCGGCAGGCACGGGCAAGACCTACCTGGCCATCGCCAAGGCGGTCGAGGCCCTGGAGGCCGGCAAGGTCGGACGCATCGTCCTGTCGCGGCCGGCGGTCGAGGCCGGCGAATCCATCGGCTATCTGCCGGGCGACATGGAAGACAAGCTGGCCCCCTATCTGCGGCCGCTCTACGACGCCCTGTCGGACCGTCTGTCCATGAAGCGGGTGCGGGCCCTGATGGCGGAGGGCGCCATCGAGATCGCGCCGGTCGGCTACATGCGCGGCCGCACGCTGAACAACGCCTTCGTGGTGATCGACGAGGCGCAGAACTGCACCTATGTGCAGCTCAAGATGCTGCTGACGCGCCTGGGCTGGCACTCGACCATGGTGGTCACGGGCGATCCGCACCAGTCGGACCTGCTGCCGGGCGTCTCGGGCCTGGCGGAAGTGGCCGAGAAGTTCGACCCCGTCGAGAACATCGCCGTCGTCCGCCTGGCCGACCGCGACATTGTTCGCCATCCGCTGGTGGCCGAGATGCTCGGCGTCCTGACCTGATCTAGACCGGACTACCCGCCGAGGCGCGCAGCGATGAGCGTCTCGGCGGCATGCCCGACCCGCTGTGCGGGACCGGATGGCCCGTGGATCTGGCGGGCGACATAGACCCCTTCAAGCAAAAGCAGAAGTTCATCGGCCAGGCCCTGCGGGTCGGCCGCGCCCATGTCCCGCGCCATCTGGGTGAACCGCTCGCGCTGGCGCGTCTTGAAGCCGAGAGCCTCACCGCGCACGAGCCCCTCCTCGGGATATTCCACAGCCGCGTTGGAGTGGGCGCAACCGCGATAGCCGCCCAGCCTGGAGCGCTCCGCCGTGCCCCGGAAGAAGTGGATCAGCTGGGCGCGCGGGTCGTTGGGGCAGGCCGCGACCGACTCTTCGAGCCGTCGCCAGAAGCCGGCCTCCTGCCGCTGGAGAACCGCGACGATGAGCTCTTCCTTGGAGCCGAAGGCACGATAAAGGCTGGGCTTTCCGACCCCCGCCACATTGACGATCTCCTCCACGCCCACGGCGCGAATTCCCTGCGCGTAGAACAGCGTCTCGGCGGCGTCGAGGACCTTGTCGCCGGCGCGCCGGGGCGCGGGCTGATCGTCCTTGGAGGATTTCTGCAAAACGTCGGTCATGGGCTCGCTTGACAATGTAACCGATCGGTACGCTTATGACTTCGAGCAACGTACCGATCGGTTACATGACCCTACGCCTCCCCCGCGCCCTTGGCCAGAACTACGCCTACGTCGTCGTTGGCGTGATCTTCGTCTCCCTGCTGGCGGCCGCCGCCCTGCGCTCCGCGCCCGGGGTGCTGATGAAGCCGTTGGAGGACGCCTTCAGCTGGGATCGGGGGACGATCTCACTCGCTGCCGGGATCGGCATCTTCCTGTACGGCATGACCGGCCCGTTCGCGGCGGCCCTTATGTCGAGTTTCGGCATCAAGCGGGTCGTGGTGATCTCGCTGGCGCTAATGGCGATATCGACCGGCGCGTCGTCATTCATGACCCAGCCCTGGCACTATGTGGCCACCTGGGGCGTGATCAGCGGGGTGGGCAGCGGCGCGGTGGCCATGGTGCTGGGCGCCACCATCGTGAATCGCTGGTTCGTCGCCCGGCGCGGGCTGATGATGGGCCTGCTGACGGCCAGCACGGCCACCGGCACGCTCATCTTCCTGCCGCTGATGGCGTGGGTCACGCAGCAAAGCGGCTGGCGGCCCGTGGTCCTGGGCATCGCGGCGGTGATGGCCCTGCTGGTCCCGCTGGCCGCCTGGCTGGTGCCCGACAAGCCGTCGAGCGTGGGGCTGAAACCCTATGGCGCTGGCGAAGACTATGTGGAGCCGGCCCCCGTTCCGGCCGGCCAGGCCCTGACCTACGCCTTTGACGCGCTGTTCCGGGCGGCCAGGACCCGCACCTTCTGGCTACTGTTCATCGGATTCTTCGTCTGCGGCCTGACCACCAACGGTCTGGTGGGCACGCATATGATCGCCCTTTGCGCCGACCGGGGCATGGCGCCGGTGCAGGCGGCGGGGCTGATGGCGCTGATGGGACTGTTCGACCTGGTGGGCACCACGCTCTCGGGCTGGGCCACCGACCGCTATGACCCGCGCAAGCTGCTGTTCGCCTATTACGTCCTGCGCGGCTTAAGCCTGATCTATCTGCCCTATTCGGACTTTTCGATCGTGTCTCTGGGCGTGTTCGCGGTGTTCTACGGCCTGGACTGGCTCGCCACGGTGCCGCCGACCGTGAAACTGGCCAGCGAAGCGTTCGGGGATCGCGACGGCCCCATCGTCTTTGGCTGGATCGCGGCGGGCCATCAGATCGGCGCGGCCACGGCGGCTATCGGCGCGGGCGTGCTGCGCGCGGCCCAGGGCCGCTATCTGGAGGCCTTCGTCATGGCCGGCGCGGCCGCCATGATCGCGGCCGCCGCATCATTGATGATCCGGCGGCCGATCTTGAAAGCGGCCTAGTCGAGGTCTTCGGCCAGGATCGCCATCTGGAAGGTGAAGGAGCCGTCTTCGTCCTCGTCCTCGTAGATGACGCCGATGAACTCGCCCTTCAGTTCGACCTCGGCGCTGTCCTTCTGCTTGGGACGGGCCTTGAGGGCGATGTGCGGGTTGCCGAAGGTGCGCTTCATGTGCGCTTCGATCTTGGCGATGTCCTTGTCGTCCACGGGGGTGGCTCCTTGGTTGCTCTGGCGCCGTGGCGCTTTGGCGCGAACCTAACGGGCTGAGCCCAAGTCGCAACCCGCTAAACGTCTTCTCCTGTGGGTGGAGGCGGCGTGGCGGCGCCCTGGGCGACCAGCCAGTCGCGGAACAGACGCACCGGACGGGTCAGGCCGCCGCGCGGCGTGAGGGCGGTGATGCTCGCCTCGCCATCCACGAAACCCAGCGGCGCCACCAGGCGGCCGACGGCCAGATCACGCTGCACGAAGGCCCAGGGGCCCATGGCTACGCCCAGGCCGGCGGCGGCGGCTTCGAGCATGTAGAAGTAGTGATCGAACTCGCGATCCACGGGCGGGGGCGCGAGCGTGACGCCAGCGCGTCCTTCCCACTCGGCCCAGGCCGGGAGGAAGGTTCGGGTATGCAGGCGCGGCAGGGCGGCGATCCGCTCGACCGTCACCGGCCCCGTCAGCAGGCCCGGCGCCATGACCGGCCCTTGATAGTGCTGCATGAAGGGCGTGACCTGCGCCCCAGGCGGCGCGCCTGTTCCCGGAGCGCCCAGGCGAATGGCCAGATCGGTGGAGCCGAAATCCACCGGGCCGTTGGTCTCCTGGATGCGGACGGGAACGTCCGGGTGGGCGTCCACGAAGTCGGGCAGGCGGGGGATCAGCCATTTCATGGCGAAGGTCGGCTGGACCGTGACCCGCAGGCCGTCGGCGTCGGTCGGCTGCTGGGGCAAAGCCTCGTCGACAAGATCGAAGGCCTGGGTCAGGGCCTGGGCCAGCTTGAGCCCGGCTTCCGTCAGGCGCAGGCGGCTCTTTGGCCCCTCGGTGAGGCGTACGCTGAGCTGCTCCTCGAGCCCCCTCACCTGCCGGCTGACCGCGCCGTGGGTGACGAACAGTTCGTCCGCCGCCGTGGTCATCCGTCCATGCCGGCCGAACGCCTCGAAGGCGCGCAGGGCGTTGAGCGGCGGCAGGGGTCGGCGGGCCATTGTGCGAAAACCTCACAGATGGCTGCTGATAAGTCGTTTGTGAGCGGGCCGCAACGGCGGCATCAGACTGGCCGATGAACCAGACAGCAAAGAAGCTCCGCCGCCTGACCCTCAATGACATCCTGGCCGTCACCCTGATCTGGGCGGCGGTGATCTATGGATTGAGCACGGGAGGGTCTCTGGAGCGGACACACGCGCGGGCCGCTCCAGCGAGTTGCGGCTAGATCGAGTAGTCGTAGACCGCGTCGGCCAGGGTGTGGTCCATGGTCCGCGCCGGCTCTTCGCAGGTGGGGCAGTTGACCAGGCGGGCGGGAACGCCGGCTGCCGTGCAGTGGGCCGGCACGGGCTTGAGCACCACCGAACCGGAAGCGATCTTGGCGTAGTCGCCCACCGTGATGTTGCCGAGCACCTTGGCGCCCGCGCCCAGCAGCACGCCCTTGCCAATCTTGGGGTGACGGTCGCCGCGCTCGGCGCCAGTGCCGCCCAGGGTCACCCCGTGTAGCAGCGACACGTCGTCGCCCACCACCGCGGTCTCGCCGATCACCACCCCGGTGCCGTGGTCCATGAACACCCCCGAGCCGATGCGGGCGGCGGGGTTGATGTCGATCTGGAACAGCTCGCTGGTGCGGCTCTGCAGGTAGAAGGCCATGGTCTCGCGACCCTGCCCCCACAGCCAGTGGGCGACCCGGTGAGTCTGGAGGGCCAGATAGCCCTTGAAGAACAGGAACGGTTGGACGTAGCCCTTGCAGGCGGGGTCGCGCTCGAACACCGCCTTAAGGTCGGCTTCGGCGGCGGCGATCAGGGAGGGGTCGGCTTCATAGGCGGCCTGGGCCAGCTCGCGGGCGCTCATGGCGCGCAGCTCCTGGTCGCCGACCTTGCGGGCGATCTGGTAGGACAGGGCGCCCGCCAGACCGTTGTGCGACAGCACCACGGCGTTGAGCAGCGAGGCCAGGGCCGGCTCGGCCTGGGCGGCGCGCTGGGCTTCGGCGCGCAGGGCGGCCCATACGGGCGGCGCGGCGGCGGGCTCGACGACTTCCAGATGCTTGGCCATGCGCAGGCTCTCCCTCTCGCCGCTAGCCTAGCACAAGTCGCGCCAGGCCGTGCGGCAGCTCTCCCTGCACGGCCATATGGTGGACCCGAAGCAACAGCGCCAGGGTGAGCATGTCGGGCATGTGACCGGCCACGGCGGCGTCGAGCGCCTCCCGGAACGGCACGCGTGCGATGGCCAGGTCCTCGGTCTCGTCCGGCGCGGCCTTGCCCGCCTTCAGGCCAGTGGCCAGATAGCCATAGGCGACCTCGTCGGTGACCGAATTGGACAGTTGGGCCTGAAGGATCAGGCTCCAGTCGGCGGCGATCAGGCCTGTCTCCTCGCGCAGTTCGCGCTTGGCGCCCTTGAGCGGATCCTCACCCTTGGGCGCGCCGCCTTCGGGCACCTCCCAGCTATAGTCGCGGTGAGCGAAGCGGTTCTGACCCACCAGGGTGACGGTGCCGTCCTCATGCAGCGGCACCACGCCCGTGGCGATGTTCTTGAACCCGACCACGCCATAGCGCGCGGCGCGGCCGGTGGGCGACACGGCGTCGTGTTCGCTGACCGTCAGCCAGGGATTGTCATAGACGGCCCGCGAGCCCGTACTCTTCCATGGCGCGCCGTGACTGCGCATCCAGCTTGGTTTTTGCGACATATTCTCAACTGCGCCTTGTGTGCGCGACGGCGCGGCCATAGGTCATGCTTCGCGCTTAACCGTTTTGCCCGAGGTCGTCTTGCGTCATTCCGTCCCCCCCGCCCCGGAATTTGGTCAGCCGCTGCCGATCCAGGCCTCTCCGGCGGTGCTCGACTTCCTGGCGATGCGTCGCTCAGCCTCCGCGATGGCTCTGGCCGAACCGGGCCCGGATGAGGCGCAACTGCACGACCTGCTGACCCTGGCCGCGCGGGTTCCCGATCACGGCAAGCTGGCCCCCTGGCGTTTCATCCTGCTGCGCGGCGAGGCCAAGACGGCCTACGCCGCCCGGCTGGAAGCCATGGCCCAGACGCGGGACGACACGCCCAAGAAGCTCGCCTCCCTAGGCAAGCTGAAGGCGCCGCCCCTGGCGATCGTGGTCGTCTCCAGCCCGCAGATCGGCAAGATTCCGGAGTGGGAGCAGGTGATGTCGGCCGGAGCGGTCTGCACCCAGCTTCTGCTGGCGGCTTCAGCCATGGGCTTCGGCGCCAACTGGATCACCGACTGGTACGCGTTCGACCGCGAAGCCCTGGACCTGTTGGGCTTGTCCCCAAGCGAGAAGGTCGCCGGCTTCCTTTATCTGGGCACGTCGGCGGACGCCCCGCTGGAGCGGGTGCGGCCGGACGTGAAGGCGATCACGACGGAGTGGAGCGCCTAGCGCCCGCGATAGGCCGGGACGCCCTGTTCGGGGACCCACAGGCCCTTGGGCGCTTCGCCGGTCTGCCAGAAGACATCGATCGGAATGCCGCCGCGCGGATACCAGTAGCCGCCGATGCGCAGCCAGCGCGGGGACGCGATCTCGTCGATCTTGCGGCCGATGGCGACGGTGCAGTCCTCGTGGAAGGCGCCGTGGTTGCGGAAGGAGCCCAGATAGAGCTTCAGCGACTTGGACTCGATCAGCCATTCGCCCGGCGCGTAGTCGATGACCAGGTGCGCGAAGTCGGGCTGGCCAGTGACGGGGCAAAGCGAAGTGAACTCCGGCGCCACGAAGCGGGCCAGGTACAGCACGTCGCTCTGCGGATTGGGCACGCGCTCCAGAACCGCCTCCGAGGGGTCCTTGGGATAGGCCACGTCGCGGCCAAGCTGGGTCAGGTGCGTCTCGTCCATGCGGCGGGACTTAACACCGCGTCCGGGCAAGACAAGAGGCCCGGTCGTCGCTACCGTTTCGAAAACAGACGGAGGACGACATGGCGGGACGTGATTTCGACGGCTGGACGGTGGTGATCACCGGCGCTTCGACAGGCCTGGGACGGGCCATCGCGGTGGAGGTCGCATCGCGCGGCGCGGGGACCGTGGTGGTCAACTACGCCCGCAGCGAAGCTGAAGCCGCCGAGACGGTGAGCCTGGTCGAGGCGCAGGGCGCGCGGGCGCTGCTGGTGCAGGGCGACGTGGCCGAGGACGCCGATTGCCGGCGCATCGCGGACGCCGCCGCCTCTACCGGGCGGATCGACGCCCTGTTCAACAACGCCGGCACCACCGTCTTCGCGCCCGATCACGCCGACCTGGACGCGGTGTCGGCCGACGATTTCCTGCGCCTATACAAGGTCAATGTGGTGGGGGCTTACCAGATGGTCCGCGCCGCCCGCTCGCTGCTGGAGTCCGCCCCGCAGGCCGGAGCGGTGGTCAACACCGCCTCAATCGCAGGCGTCACCGGCATCGGCTCGTCCCTGCCCTACGCGGCGTCCAAGGGCGCCATGACGACCATGACCCTGTCGCTGGCCCGCGCCCTGGCGCCCAAGATCCGGGTCAACGCCATCTGCCCCGGATTCATCGACACCCCCTGGTTCGGCAAGGCCATGGAGCAGGAACGGATCGACCGCATGCGCCAGGGCGTGATCGCCTCCACGCCTCTCAAGGCCGCCTCGACCGCCGAGGATATCGCGGGCGCCGCCGTTTTTCTGGCCTCTCCCGCATCGCGACATGTGACAGGTGAAACCCTGCTCGTGGACGCCGGGACGCACCTGGGTTTTGCTTCGCTTTCAATGCGATAGCTCCAAGCGGCCATTGCGGCCTCCCTGCCGCACCGCACAAGGCGCCTAATTTCTAGGCGCCACACCTAAGCTTCGCTTAACTATGTGACAGGCATTGTCACGCGCATGCGTGCGTTCGGCCGAACGTTGCTTCTCGACGAAGGTGTCACCGAAGCTGCGGCAGGGCCACTCATGACAACGGCGATCGGGGCGATTCTCTCTCTCGGAACCCCGGAGCCGACAATGAAAAAGGGGATATACTAAAATGAAGACTCTCAAGCTCGCACTGTGCGCCGCCACAGCATCATTCCTGATGGCTGGCGCCGCCGCCGCTCAAGACAGCGGCCCGACCTTCTCATTCAACCTGGGCCTGACCTCGGACTACGTCTTCCGCGGCGTGACCCAGACCGACCAAGAGCCCGCGCTGCAAGGCGGCGTGGACATGAGCGCCGGCGTCTTCTACGCCGGTATCTGGGGCTCGAACGTCGATTTCTTCGACGAGACCGACGCTGAAGTGGACGTCTATTTCGGCGTGAAGCCGACCTTCGGCCCGATCTCCGCCGACTTCGCCGCCATCTATTACGGCTACGTCAATGAGCCGAACGGCGCCGACTACGCCTATTGGGAATTCAAGGCCGCCGGCTCGGTGCCGGTGGGTCCGGGCTCGATCGGCACGGCGCTGTACGTTTCGCCGGACTTCTTCGGTTCGGTGGGTGAAGCCGCCTATTACGAAGTCAACGGCGCGTTCCCGGTGATGGACAAGCTGTCGCTGACCGGCGCCCTGGGCCGTCAGGACCTGGAAGGCAACGGCGATTACACCACCTGGAACCTCGGCGCGGCCTACGCCCTGACCGACAACCTGAGCATCGACCTGCGCTACCACGACACCAGCAAGCACGAGTTCGGCGAGTACTACGAAGAATCCTTCGTGGCCTCGATCAAGGCGACCTTCTAGTCCCAAGCGGACGGGAAAACAGAAAAGCCGCCGCGGATCGCCGCGGCGGCTTTTTCTTTGCGCCCTCGCCCGGCCTGCCGTAAGCGCAAGGCGGCGGGGACGTGGCGGAATGGTAGACGCACCGGACTTAAAATCCGTTGGCCTCTGGCTGTGTGGGTTCGAGTCCCACCGTCCCTACCAGCGTCCGATCTAGGACGCTGATGCCTAGCCGGCCGCGTCGGGAGCCGGTCCGGGGAACCCCCGCAGGCTAAGCTCCTGCCAGCTCTCCAGCAGCAGGTTGTTGACGCCGACGATCCTGACCTGCCCTTGGGCGTGATGCAGAATGGTGTCGTCGCCGATCACTTCCATCTCGGTGAAGTTGGTTCCGGCCTGCAACTGGATGCGATCCTCGATGACGTCGAAGTCGATGATCGTGTCCGAGCCGGTCCCGGCCGGATGGCCGGGCGAGACAAAGAACATGAACAGGTCACGCCCCTCGCCCCCGGTCAGGAGGTCGTCGCCGCCACCGCCCTTCAGTTCGTCGTCACCGCCCCCGCCATCAAGCACGTCATCGCCCATGCCGCCGATCATCCAGTCCTTTTCGTCATTGCCTGTGCGCACGATGACGTCGTCGGAGGGGTAGTAGATTCCGTACTGCGACATTTCGTTCAGCTCGGTCAGGGACCGGGTGACTCCAAGAAGTTTGACTGTTCCCCGCGCGTAGGTGAGCACGGTATCGGACCCGATCACCACAGCCTGGGTGAACCCCTGAGGCCCAACCGACAGTCGGTCCCAGGTGAAATCAAAGTCCGTAATCACATCGTCGCCGCCGTCGTTGGCGCCGAAGAAGAAGTCGTCGCCGCCGACGCCACCTGTGAGGATGTCGTCGCCCAGACCGCCGCTGAGCATGTCATTGCCCGCGCCGCCGTCGAGGCGGTCGGCGCCTTCGCCTCCACCAAGGCTGTCACCGCCAGCGCCGCCGTTCAGGATGTCATCGCCTTCGCCGCCCCACAGGGAGTCCTTGCCGGTCCCGCCGGAGAGCACGTCATTCCCCGCCAGGCCCGAAATGCGATCATTCCCGCCGCCGCCGGAGAGGGTGTCGTCGCCGGCGCCGCCCTCGATATCGTCGGGGCCTGCATCGCCGTCGAGGAGAAGACTACCCACGCCGGTAGCGTAGACATTCCATTGGGCGAGCGTCAGGTGATTGATCCCTTTCATCAGGATCGTGCCGTCCGACCAAGTCAGCAGGGTGTCGGCGCCCCGGACTTCAAGCGCAGTGAAAGCCGAGTCCATGGCCAGCCTGTCCTGCAGCGGATTGAAGTCTGTGATGACGTCGTTGCCGATAGTGTTACGCGCCCAATAGGGCGGCGTGCCGAACAGGAAGGTATCGCCACCTGCGCCGCCGGTCAGGACATCGTCGCCCTGCCAGCCATGCAGGTGGTCCGGGCCCGCGCCGCCGGTCAGGACATCATCGCTGTTGCCGCCGAACACGCGCTGGATCGTGAGTGGCTCACCGGGAATGGGGTCCTTGCCGGTCACCACCAAGGGAGCGTCGAGCCCCGCGAGCCTGTTCCACTCGTTGAGCGACAAGGTGTTGACGCCGGTCACGCGGATCGTCCCGCCGAGCCAAGTCAACACGGTGTCCGCACCGTCGATCGCCGCCGCTGTGAAGCGATGCATGTTGAGTTCGAAGCGATCGACCGTCGGGTCGAAATCCGTAATCAGATCCTGGCCGTCAAATCCTGCCGCCACGGTAAGGGGTTGGCTGAAGGTGAAGATGTCCGCGCCGGTTCCGCCGGTCAGGGTGTCGGCGCCCTGGCCGCCATAAAGACGATCCGCGCCAGCGCCGCCATTCAGGATGTCCCGACCAAAGCTTCCATAGAGATAGTCGTCGCCATCCAGACCCGACAAGGTGTCGTCGCCATCGCCGCCGATGACGCGGTCCGCACCGGCCGTGCCTTCGGCGACGATGGGCGTGCCGCCTTCCGGCGCCTTGCGCAGGGCGTTCCACTGATCGAGCGTGAGCGTGTTGATCCCGACGAGGCGAACCGTGCCGCCATCGTGTGTGAGGATGGTGTCCGCCCCCACGACCCGTGCTGCGGTGAAGGCTTTTTGCAGCACATAGAAGCGATCTTCGGTCAGGTTGAAGTCGGTGATGACGTCATCACCCATGCCTGCCTGCTCAGCGAAGAAGAAGGTGTCGCCGCCAGCGCCGCCGGTCAGGATGTCGTCACCTGTCCAGCCGTCGAGCATGTCATCGCCCCCCGCGCCGTTCAGAGTGTCTGCCCCCGCTCCGCCCTGAGCGGTCTCGTTGGCGTCACCGCCGGTCCAGGTGTCTGCGTTGCTCGTGCCGGTGAAGTTGGCCATGTCAGATCCATCCAAACAATCTGACGGACCGGATCGAGCAAACGCGGGCAAGGTCCAGCTTAATTCGCCCAAGGGTGTGCGGAGGGCGACGAACGGACGGTTCAGCGCAGCCGCATGGTGAATTTAGTTTAATATTTCAATATCTTGAACAGCGTCACACCGTGCGGGACGCAAACGAGCCAAGGCTCAGGCGCCCTTGGCTCGTCTCCAGCCTGCCGATCTAGAGGATCAGGACGCCGGGCCGCCCATGCCGCCTTGGCCGGCGCGGCCGCCGGCGTCGTTGTCGCCGAACAGGGTGTCGCTCAGGGGCTTGTCCTTGTTGGTCTTCTCGCACAGCTTTTCGGCGTGGCTGCGGTCGCCGCCGAACAGGGGCTTGCGGGGCGCGAACGAGCGGTCTTCGGTCTTGTCTTCAAATGGGCGGGTCATGGCGACTCCTTTTTCCTCCCCAACGGGCTGAATAGGAAATCCGCGAATCGGAACTGTGGTTCCGCTTTTGTGATCAGGCCTCGACGGCCCAGACCTTGGCGGCGCCGGCGGCCTTGAGCGCGGCCATCAGCTCCTCGACGGCGACATCGACCTCGGCCGCGTCGCGCCCGCGGACCACGAGGTTAGCGCCATAGAGGTCCGGCGGGCTGAAGAACGGATAGCTGCCCAGGGACATGTTCGGATGCGCCTTGGCCACCGCCTCCAGCGGGGCGGCGATAAGGCCTTCGCCCGAGCCTTCCACCCGCACGGTGCGGGCGATGACCACCGCCCCGGTGCGCAGGCGCGGGCCCACGTCCTCGAGCATGCCGCGCATGATGGCCGGCACGCCCGCCAGGACGAAGACGTTGCCGATCTGGAAGCCGGGAGGGCCCTGCACCGGATTCTTCACCAGGGTCCCGCCCTCGGGCACATGCGACATGCGGCGGCGGGCGGCGTTCACCTCGCCCCAGCGCGATTCCAGCATGGCGATGATCTCGGGATGCTCGCGCACCGGCAGGCCGAAGGCCTTGGAGACGGAGTCGGCGGTGATGTCGTCGTGGGTGGGGCCGATGCCGCCGGTGGTGATCACATAGTCGTAGCGGGTCCGCAGGGCGTTCACCGCGTCGATGATCTCCTGCTCGATGTCCGGGACGACGCGCGCTTCGGCCAGGTCGACGCCGTAGGTGGCGAGGTACTTGGCGATGGCGCTAAGGTTCACGTCCTGGGTGCGGCCCGACAGGATCTCGTCGCCGATGATCAGGACCGCCGCGGTCACCCGTTCAGCGCTGGTGGTCATCGCCCGCCTTCCCTACATGTCGCGTCTTCTTCCCCGGATTTAGCCCCCGCATGCTTCTGCCGCAACCGATGGCGCACGGACGCCTTGTCCAGCGCTACAAGCGCTTCTTCGCCGACGTGGTGCTGGACGACGGCACGGCGGTCACCGCCCACTGCCCCAACCCCGGCGCGATGCTGGGGCTGAAGGACGCGGGGCTGGGCGCGTGGGTGTCGTATGACCCCAATCCCAAGCGCAAGCTGCCCTGGACGCTTCAGCTGGTGGAGGTCGACGGCGGGCTTGTGGGCATCAACACCATGCTGCCGAACAAGCTGGTGGCCGAGGCCCTGGCGGCGGACGCGATCCCGGAGCTGTCCGGTTACAGCTCGATCCGGCCGGAGGTGCGATACAGCGAGGCGAGCCGGGTGGATTTCCTGCTGGAGCATCCCAACCGGCCGCCCTGCTGGCTGGAGGTCAAGAACTGCCACCTGCGGCGGGACGGGACCCTGGCTGAGTTTCCCGATTGCGTCGCGGCGCGGTCGGCCAAGCATCTGAAGGATCTTGCGGCGGAGGTGGCCAAGGGCGCACGCGCCGTGCAGTTGTTCGTGATCCAGCGCACGGACTGTGACCATTTCGCCGCCTGCCACGAGCTTGATCCCGTCTATGCGGCCGGTTTGACCGCCGCGGCGTCGGCAGGCGTTGAAGTTCTGTGCTACGATTGCGACATAAGCGCAGAAGCAATCCGCCTGTCCCGCCGCATCCCATGGCGTGACGATCCCCGGGAGCGGGGATGAGCGGTCTGGAGTTGAGAAGCATGGCCCCTGGCGACGATATCCTCGAGACGGAAGTCCGCGACGGGACCATCAAGATCCACAAGCCCGAGGATTTCGAGGGCATGCGCAAGGCCGGCCGCCTGGCGGCGGAGTGCCTGGACATGCTCGTGCCGCACGTCCAGCCGGGCGTCTCCAGCGAGCATCTGGACACCCTGGCCCGGGAGTTCATCCTGGATCATGGCGCCCTGCCGGCCTGTCTGTTCTACAAGGGCTACAGCCATACGGTCTGCATCTCGCGCAACCACGTGGTCTGCCACGGCATCCCGGGCGACTGGGCTCTGCGTGAAGGCGACATCGCCAATATCGACGTGACCGTCATCGTCGACGGCTGGCACGGCGACCACTCGCGGATGTACGGCGTCGGCAAGGTGCCGCCCCGCGCCCGCCGCCTGGTCGAGGTCACCTATGAAGCCCTGGCGCGCGGCCTGGCCGTGATCAAGCCGGGCGCGACCCTGGGCGATGTGGGCCACGCCATCCAGGCCTATGCCGAGGCGCAGCGCTGCTCGATGGTGCAGGACTTCTGCGGTCACGGCCTGGGCCGGGTTTTCCACGACGAGCCCAACGTCCTGCACGTGGGCCGTCCGGGCACGGGTCCGGAGCTGAAGCCCGGCATGTTCTTCACCGTCGAGCCGATGGTGAACCTGGGCAAGCCGCACGTGAAGGTGCTGGCCGACGGTTGGACCGCCGTTACCCGCGACAAGTCGCTGTCGGCCCAGTGCGAGCATTCGGTCGGCGTGACGGAGACGGGCGTGGAGATTTTCACCGCCTCGCCCGCCGGCCTCTTCCAGCCCGCGATCCAGGGCGAATAACGCCCCTAGGCCGCAACCGCTTCCCAACGCAATCTGAACGTTTATCATAACGTTGTTTTGCGAGATGGGGCGGCGCGTGGACGAGTTCTCGGAGAGCGTGCGGTACGGGGACTTCGCGGACCCCAATGTGGGCCATCGCGACCGCCTGCGTGAGCGGGTGCGGCTGGGCGGCTTTTCACCCCTGCCCGACTATGAACTGCTGGAACTTCACCTGTTCAGGACCTTTCCGCGCGGCGACGTGAAGCCGCGCGCCAAGGCGCTGCTGGCGCGTTTCGGATCGCTGGGCGGAGTGCTGGGCGCATCGGTGGACGAACTGAAGACCGTGCCGGGAATTGGCGTGACGGCGGCGATCGACCTGAAGCTGCTACACGAGGCGGCGCTGCGGCTGGGCCGCGAGTCCATCAGCAAGCGGCCGGTCGTGTCGTCCTGGAGCGCCCTGCTCGGCTATGTGCGGGTCGCGCTGGCCAACGAGACGCGCGAGCAATTCCGGGTGCTGTTCCTGGACAAGAAGAACCAGCTGATCGCCGACGAGCGGATGAATCAGGGGACCGTGGATCACGCCCCCGTCTATCCGCGCGAGGTGATGCGGCGTGCGCTGGAGTTGTCGGCCAGCGCCCTGATCCTGGTCCACAACCACCCATCGGGCGACCCCACGCCGTCCGGCGCCGATGTCGAGATGACGCGGCAGATCATCGAAGCGGGCAAATCGCTGCGCATCTCGATCCACGATCACCTGGTGGTGGGGCGCGAGGGCGTGGCCAGCTTCAAGAGCCTGGGCCTCATCTGAACGGAACGCTTGTCCGTATCTTTGGTTTAGCTCTCGCTAGCCACGGAGAAGTGAATGTCAGCGTCCTTGAAGACCGCGCGTCTGGCGCTGGGAACCGCCCTGTTGATGAGCGTCGCCGCGTGCGCCACCGCGCCGCTGAAGCCTGGCGGAAATCTTGCTTCCTACGACGGCATGGCCGAAGCCGAAGGACCGCGCACAAAGGCCCGTATCCGCTATGACCGCGAAGCCCTGGGCCGGGCCAGCACCGCCAAGATCATCCCCGCCAGGCTGTCCGCCGAGGTCGAGGCCGTCGGCCTGACGCCCGAGCAGAAGGACCTAGTGGTCAGCGCCCTGAACCGCAGCCTGTGTGACCGCATCGCCGAACGCTACGACATCGTGCCAGAAACCTCGCCGGCCGACCTGACCGTCAGTTCCACGATCACGCACGTGGAGAAGACCGAGGGCGGCGTGGCCGGCGTGTCGCGCGTGGCCTCGGCGCTGTCGCCCATTCCGTTCACGCCGCGCCTGCCGATCGGCATGGGGTCATTGGCGGGGGAAGCGGAGGTCAAGGACGCCTCGGGCCGCCAGGTCGCTTCGATGATCTGGGCGCGGGGCGCGGACGCCTTCACCACCAACGCCCGGTTTTCCGAGATCGGCGACGCCTATGAGCTTTCGGAAGCCTTCGGCCGCGACATGGGCCGCATGGTCACGCGCCGGGCCGACCCCTTCGAATCCGCGCCCAAGCGCGACTACGACAAGCGCGATGGGGACGATCCCCAGTGCGCCGTATTCGGCAAGAAGACCGGCGTCGCCGGCTTCATCGGCGAGCGTCTTGGCGCGCCGCCAAGCTGGACCGACAAGGGCGCCGCCGAGCCGGAGACGCCCAAGGCGACGCCTAGGAACGAAGGCTCTTGAGCCGGTAAGCCACGCGCCATCCCAGCAGGACAAGGACGATCGCCCCGTAGACCAGCGGCGGCCGGTGGTCGGCCTTGACCAGCAGGTAGTAGTGGACGACGCCCAGCGGCACGATCAGGTAGATCAGCCAGTGCAGCCGTCGCCAGGTCTGCGGGCCCAGGCGACGGATCATCCCGTTGGTCGACGTCGCCGCCAGCGGGACCAGCAGCACGAAGGCCAGCATCCCCAGGGTGATGAAGGGCCGCTTGAGAATGTCGCGCCAGATCGCGGCGAAGTCGAAATACTGATCGACGCCGACATAGGTCAGCAGGTGGGTCGAGACATAGGCGAAGGCGAACAGGCCGATGGTCCGGCGAAACCGGATCAACCGGGGCTGCTTGAAGATGCGGGCGACGGGCGTGATGGCCAGACCCACGATCAGCAGGCGCAGGCCCCAGACGCCTAGCTGACGGATCAGCCGCTCGATGGGATTGGCGCCCAGCTCGCCCAGGAACGCCTGCGACGCGAGCCATAGAAACGGCGCGAGACAAGCCAGCCAGACCGCCCAATAGACGATCCGGTCGCGGGTCTTTCGATCCATCAATAGAACTTCCGCAGGTCCAGGCCGCGGTACATGCCGGCCACCTGATCGCCATAGCCATTGAACATCAGCGTCTCGCGGCGGCGGAATTCACCGATGCGGCGCTCGTTCGCCTGCGACCAGCGGGGATGGTCCACGGTCGGATTGACGTTGGAATAGAAGCCGTACTCGCGGGCGTTCAACATCTGCCAGGTGGTCTTGGG
This sequence comes from Caulobacter sp. NIBR2454, assembly GCF_027474405.1. GTDB lineage: Bacteria > Pseudomonadota > Alphaproteobacteria > Caulobacterales > Caulobacteraceae > Caulobacter. The sequence continues at coordinate 1,087,629 of NZ_CP114871.1, read as the reverse complement.
CTGGGTTTCCTGCAGGCGGATCTTCACCACCGACTTGATGCTCTTGAACCCGTATTTCCAGGGCACGACCAGGCGGATCGGCGCGCCATTCTGGTTGGGCAGGGTCTGGCCGTAGAGGCCGACCGCCATGATGGTCAGCGGATTGACCGCCTCGTCGATGCGCAGGCCCTCGCGATAGGGCCAGTCGAGATAGGGGCTGCGCTGGCCGATCATCTGGTCGGGGCGCATCAGGGTCTCGAACGAGACGAACTTGGCCTTGGAAGTCGGCTGCACGCGTCCGATCAGTGCGGCGAGCGGAAAGCCGATCCAGGGGATGACCATCGACCAGCCCTCGACGCAGCGCAGGCGATAGATGCGCTCTTCCAGGGGCGCGGTCTTGAGGATGTCCTCGAAGTTGTAGCGGCCAGGCTTGGCGCATTCGCCTTCGATCTGGATCGTCCAGGGCTGGGTCTTGAGGCGGCCGGCGTTCTTGGCCGGGTCGTCCTTGTCGACGCCAAATTCGTAGAAGTTGTTGTAGCTGGTGACGTCGTCCAGCGGCGTGCGCTTTTCGGTCGTCGACCATTTGCTGGGCTTGAAGGCCAGGGGCGCCGCCGTCGCCGCGCCGGCCAGGCCGAGACCCGCGGCGATCCCGCCGGCCATGAACTGGCGACGCTGAAGGTAGACCTCGTGCGGGGTGACGTCGTTCTCGGTGAGGTCGGGTGCGTTCCGGATCAGCATGGGAATCTCCGCTTTACCTAGTTACGTGCCGAGACGCGATTTGGTTACACCGTCTTGCCCACTGAATCGCAAATGAGCGCACGATCCGCAGATCATTCCGCCAAGGCGTCGCTCTCCCAGGCCAGAAACTCCGGTGTCTCCAGAAGTCGTCGGCAATAGGCCGCTACGGCGCCGTTGTCTCCATGGGCCGCCAGATCGATCCCATAGGTCCGAAAGCGGCTGGCGACAGGCGTATAGAACGCGTCGGTGATCGACCATTCGCCCAGCAGGAACGGACCGCCGAAGCAGGTCAGCAGATCGGCTAAGGACGCGACAATGCGGCGGACATCCTTGGCGGCGTCGGCCGACAAGGCCTTGACCATCGGCGCGACATCCAACGCCATCGGACACTCGTCGCGCAGGGCGGCGAAACCCGAATGCATCTCCGCCGCCGAGCGACCCAGGGCGCGGGCTATCTGGTCTTCGGGCCACAGCTTCGCCTGAGGCAGCGTCTCGGCGAGGTATTCGCAGATCGCCAGTGAATCCCAGATCGTCACGCCGCGATCCTTGAGCACAGGCACCCGGTTCGACGGCGAGTGTTTGCCGATCTCGGCCTCCGAAGCATCGAACTCGCGCAGCGGCACGAGAGTGTCCTGAAAGTCGATCCCCGCGCGCCGCAACACGAGCCACGGGCGCATCGACCAGCTGGACCACTTCTTGGTGCCGACGACGAGCTCCATGGGACTTCCTTGCCGCAAAGGGGGTGGCGCTTTCGCTTACCTTGGGTCTAGGGTGCGAACAACGATTAGAACAAGTGTTTTAAAGGGAGGAGTATGGAATGGCGGACTCCGTCGTCAGCGGCCCAGCGGCCACATCGACCCAGCCCACGCCTTCGCCGCTTGGCGCCGTATCAAAGGGCTACAGGCGCTACGCGCTCACCCTTCTTCTGATCATCTACACCTTGAATTTCCTCGATAGGCAGGTGATCAACATCCTGGCCGAGCCCATCAAACGGGACCTTGGCCTGGCCGACTGGCAGCTGGGCATGATGACCGGCCTGGCCTTCGCCGTCTTCTACACGATCCTGGGTATTCCGATTGCGCGGTATGCCGAACGCGCCAACCGGCCGTTGATCATTGCGGGGTCGGTCGCGGCCTGGAGCGCCTTCACCATGGTGTGCGGCGCGGCGCAGAACTTCTGGCAGCTGGTGCTGGCTCGCGTGGGCGTGGGGATCGGTGAGGCCGGCTGCTCGCCACCCGCCCACTCGCTGATCACCGACTATGTTCCCAAGGAGAACCGGGCCTCGGCCATCGCCTTCTATTCCATCGGCACACCGTTGGGCGCGCTGCTCGGCATGGCCATGGGCGGCATCGTCGCCGACCATTACGGCTGGCGGGCCGCCTTCCTGGTGGCCGGCGCGCCGGGCATCATCATGGCGCTGGTGGCCGCTTTCACCCTGGTGGAGCCGCGCAAGAAGCTGGTCGCCGAAATGGCCGCCCGCGCCGCCACCCAGATCAGCACCAAGGCCGCCCTGGCCGTGTTGATGGGCAAGAAAACCTTCTGGCTGGTGGCCTTCGCGGCCTCGATCAAGGCGTTCGTCGGGTACGGCCACGCGCCGTTCACCGCCTCGTTCTTCTTCCGCAACCATACGCAGGAGATCGCCGATCTGGCGGCTAACTTCGGGCTCAAGTCCGGCGGCTTCCTTGGCCTCGCCCTGGGGCTGATCGCCGGCACGGCCGGGGTGTTCGGCGCCTGGCTGGGCGGCGTTCTGGCCGACAAGCTGGGGGCCAAGGACCTGCGGGCCTATGTGATCGTGCCGGCTTTCGCCAGCCTGATCACGATCCCGGTCTATATCTTCGGCGTGATGGTCGACAGCGCCGCGGCGGCCATCGTCATCCTGGCCGTTCCGGCGGTTCTGGGCACCCTTTGGTATGGCCCCGTCTACGCCACCGCCCAGAGCATCGTGGAGCCGCACATGCGGGCCACCGCCTCGGCCGTGCTGCTGTTCATCATCAATCTGGTCGGACTGGGCCTGGGTCCTGTGGCCGTGGGCGTTCTCAGCGACGTGCTGGCCGGCCCTGTCGGCCTTGGCGAAGCGGAAGGGGTCCGCTGGGCCCTGATCATCTCGACCCTGTTCGGGCTGATCGCCTTCGTGCTGTTCTGGCAGGCGCGCAAGACCATCCGGGAAGAGATGGTCGGCTGACACATCGGGAAACCTAAGGGAGTTACGAGTTTGGCCATCGAGGCGACGACGCGGGACCGGCCGCAGTATTCCGGAAACTACCGCGGCACGGTCCTGGCGCTGCTCCTTCTGGTCTACACGGTCAACTTCATCGACAGGACGATCATCGGGACCATCGGCCAGGCCATCAAGACCGATCTGGACCTGACCGACACCCAGCTGGGCCTGCTGCAGGGCTTCGCCTTCGCCATCCTCTACACGACCCTGGGCATCCCCATCGCCCGCCTGGCCGAACGCAAGAACCGGGTGACGATCATCAGCGTCTGCTTGGTGATCTGGTCCGGCTTCACCGCCCTGTGCGGCATGGCAAACAGCTTTCTACAGCTGCTGCTGTTCCGGGTCGGGGTCGGGGTCGGCGAGGCCGGCTGCTCGCCACCCGCCCATTCACTGATCAGCGACTATTATCCGGCCCAGAAGCGCGCCTCGGCCCTGGCGATCTACTCGTTCGGCATTCCGCTGGGCACCATGTTCGGGGCCATGGCGGGCGGCTGGATCGCCGAGAACCTGTCCTGGCGGCTGGCCTTCGTGATCGTCGGCCTGCCCGGCATCCTGCTGGCCGTCATCGTCAAGCTGGTGATCAAGGAGCCGCCGCGCGGCTGGTCCGAGCCGGTGGTTGAATCCGCCACGCCGCAGGACATGGCGGTGGACACCAGCCCGCCGCCATCGATCGGCGCGGTGGCCAAGCGGCTGTTCACCAAGTGGTCGTTCATCAACATGACCATCGGGGTGACCACCGCCTCCTTCGCCAGCTATGGCGCAGGCGCCTTCGCGGTCCCCTATTTCCTGCGCAATTTCGGTCTGAGCTTCGCGGAGGCCGGCCTGATCTTCGGCGCCATCGGCGGCGTGTCGGCGGGCGTCGGCACCTTGCTGGGCGGCTTCCTCACCGACTGGGCGGGCAAGCGCAACGCGGCGTGGTACGCACTGGTCCCGGCTATCGGCCTGGCGATCTCGACCCCACTTTATGTGGCCGGCTATTCAGCCGCGACCTGGACCACCGCGGCCATGATCCTGATCATCCCGGGCGTCTTCCACTACACCTATCTGGCCCCGACCTTCGGGGTGATGCACAACTTGGTCGAGCCGCGCATGCGGGCCACGGCCACGGCTCTGCTGTTCTTCGTGCTCAACCTGATCGCCCTGGGGGGCGGTCCCGTCTTCGCCGGTTGGCTGATCGACCTGTTCAGCACCCAGCAGTTCACGGCCCTGAACCTGGGCGACTTCAAGAGCCTATGCCCCGGCGGCCGGGCGGCGGAGGGTGCGGCCGCAGCGCTGGACATGGCCTGCAAGGCCTCCGTGGCCAAGGGGACGCAGCACGGGCAGGTGTTCACCGTCATGCTCTATGCCTGGGCGGCGGTGCATTACGCCCTGGGCGCCATCGGTCTGGCCAAGGACCTGAAGGCGGCGCGCGGCGAGGCGTGAACTTGACTTGGGGGCGCCCACGGCTGAAGTGAGCGCCCCACCCCGCCGTCCAGAGACCATCCATGAGTGACCTGAAACCGCGCCTGCGCCCCGGACTTGAGCCGGCCGAATACGCTGCGGTCTATGAGCGCGAAGGCTGGGTCCAGATCCCCGACCTGTTGCCGGTCGATGTGGCCGAAGAGGTGGCCCAGATCCTGGAGACCAAGGTCCAGTGGTCGATCATGGTCACCGACCCGAACGGTAAGACCCACATCATCGACCGCAAGCAGTACGAAGAGAACGGCGCTCAGCGCATCAACGAGTACCTGCGCCAGATGACCCAGCGGGCGGGCGAGAATTTCGCCTTCCTGCACATGACCTATTCGCTGCTGGACGAGTATCCGCGTGATCCGGGCCATCCGATCGCCCGCATGGCGGAGTTTCTGAACAGCGCCGAGTTCCTGGATTTCGGGCGGGCGGTGATCGGCGCCCCGAGCGTCAAGAGCAGCTCGGTGATGGCGTCACGCTATGGCCCCGGCGACTTCCTGACCCTGCACGACGACAGCCATACCAAGGACATCCGGCGCGCGGCCATGACCCTGGGCTTCACCCGCCGCTGGCGTCCAGACTGGGGCGGCCAGTTGCTGTTCCATGATGCGGCAGGCGATGTGGAGCGGGGCCTGGCGCCCGGGTTCAACGTACTGACGCTGTTCAAGGTGCCCAAGCCGCACTCGGTCGCCTTCGTAGCGCCCTACGCCAAGTCGCCGCGCCTCTCGATCACCGGCTGGCTGCGCGACGACCCATCGCTGGTGAACTTCCCGGCCTGACGGGGTTGACTCAAGGGGCTTGGCGGACGAAGCGGACGCCATGATCCCTCGTTATGCACGCCCCCAAGCCGCCGACATCTGGTCCCCGCAGACCAAGTATCAGATCTGGTTCGAGATCGAGGCCCACGCGGCCGACGCCATGGCCGAACTGGGCACGATTCCCAAGGCCGCTGCCGAAGCCATCTGGGCCGGCGGCAAGGACGCGGTGTGGGACAGCGACCGCATCGACGAGATCGAGCGCACCACCAAGCATGACGTCATCGCCTTCCTGACCCATGTGTCGGAGATCGTGGGACCGGAAGCGCGCTTCCTGCACCAGGGCATGACCAGTTCGGACGTGCTGGATACTTGCTTCGCCGTGCAGCTGTCGCGCGCCACGGATCTGTTGATCGAAGACGTGGACTTGATCCTGGCGGCGCTGAAGCGCCGGGCCATGGAGCACAAGATGACAGTGTGCGTGGGCCGCAGCCACGGCATCCACGCCGAGCCGATCACCTTCGGCCTCAAGCTGGCCGGGTACTACGCCGAATTCCAGCGCGCCAAGGAGCGCCTGGCCATGGCCAAGTTCGAGATCGCCACCTGCGCGATCAGCGGCGCCGTCGGCACCTTCGCCAATGTCGACCCGCGCGTCGAGCAGCATGTCGCCGACAAGATGGGCCTGGTGGTGGAGCCGGTCTCGACCCAGGTGATCCCGCGCGACCGCCATGCGGCCTATTTCGCGGCCCTGGGCGTGGTCGCCTCGTCGGTCGAGCGGCTGGCCACCGAAATCCGTCACCTGCAGCGCACCGAAGTGCTGGAGGCCGAAGAGCCGTTCGATCCGGGCCAGAAGGGCTCGTCGGCCATGCCGCACAAGCGCAACCCGATCCTGACCGAGAACCTGACGGGCCTGGCCCGCCTGGTCCGTTCGGCGGTGACCCCGGCCATGGAGAACGTGGCCCTGTGGCATGAGCGCGACATCAGCCACTCTTCGGTTGAACGCGGCATCGGCCCTGACGCCACCATCCACCTCGATTTCGCCCTGCGCCGCCTGGCCAGCGTCATCGAGCGCTTCAACATCTATCCCGACAACATGGCCAAGAATCTCGACAAGCTCGGGGGCCTGGTCTTCTCGCAGCGCGTCATGCTGGCTCTGACCCAGGAAGGCGTCAGCCGCGAGGACGCCTATGCGGCGGTCCAAGGCAACGCCATGAAGGTATGGCGCGGCGAAGGCCGGTTCATCGATTTCCTCAAGGCAGACCCGGTGGTCTCCAAGGCCCTGTCGGACAGCGTGCTCGAGGAGCTGTTCGACTACAGCTATCACACCAAAAACGTCGACGTGATCTTCGACCGGGTGTTCGGGAAGCAATAGCCGATGGCCGCCGAGCTGCGCCTAAACCCGGCTCTCGACTGGCGGCCCTTCGCCGAGACCTATGCCCGCGAGGGCGTGGTTCAGATTCCCAACGTGCTGACGCCCGACGCGGCCGAAGCCGTGGCGCAGATACTGGAGCGGGCCACACCCTGGCGGCTGGCCCTGTCGGACGCCCGCGGGGCCGAAGAGGTCCTCGACCAGCCCACCCTGGCCCGGATGCCGCGCGAGACCCTGGCCGCCAAGGTGCAGGAGACGGTGCAGCGGGCGACCGAGAACTTCGCCTATGTCTATCTTTGCTACCCGATGATCAGCGGGCTGCTGGAAGGCAAGGAGCCCGACCTGCCGATCCATGCGGTGACCGAGTGGCTGAATAGTCGGGAACTTTTGGATTTCGGCCAGAACGTTATCGGCCGCACCGACATCACCAAGGCCGACGCACAAGCGAGCTTCTATCGCGCCGGAGACTTCCTCTCGTTGCACGACGACACGGGCCAGGGCGAGCGGCGGGCGGCCTACACACTGGGCTTCACGCGCCGCTGGCGGCCCGACTGGGGCGGCCAGCTGCTGTTCCATGACGGCGAGGGCCAAATCGAGCGCGGCTTCACGCCGGGCTTCAACGTGCTGACCCTGTTCAATGTCCCCCGCGCCCATTCGGTGGCGCCGGTGGCGGCTTATGCGGGCGCGCCGCGCCATTCCATCGTCGGATGGTTGCGCAACGACCCGCCGTTCAAGGCCAGAACCTAGATAAGGCGGGGCAGAAACGAAAACGGCCGGCGCTGGGTGCGCCGGCCGTTTTCCCATCGCCTCGCCGGATTGGCCTTAAGCGTTGCGGATCTGGTCGCGGGCCACGGCCAGCAGTTCGTCCATCTTCTGGCGAACTTCACCTTCGGACACCGACAGGCCCGAACCCTTAAGGTCCTCGAAGACCTTGCGCAGGACGTCTTCGTCGCCCGGCTGCTCCAGGTCGGACTTCACAACGGCCTTGGCGTATTCCTCGACGGAGCCGAGCCCCATCAGAGCGGCGGCCCACTCGCCCAGCAGGCGGTTGCGGCGTGCGCTGGCCTTGAACTCCTGTTCGGCGTCCAGGGCGAACTTGCGCTCAAATGCCTGCTCGCGGTCGTCAAAGGTGGTCATGGTCGTTCCGTAATGCCTTGTTAAGGCGGCTCCATAGCCCGCGCGCGAGCCGCCCGCAATCGCAAGCCTTACGCCCATTTCGTCGCGGTTTGCGAACCTTGCGTCATTCGGGTAATTTCCGCGCGAAAAATCGAACCAGCGGCCTTGAGTCGGAGCCGCGCGCGCTGCATTTCCGCCGCGCGCGCTTTTTGTTTCCTCAAAGCGCCGCAGAACCCCCGTGGGGATTGAATGACCACCCGCCGCAAGAAGATCTACGAAGGCAAGGCCAAGATTCTGTACGAGGGTCCTGAGCCGGGCACCCTGATCCAGTACTTCAAGGACGACACCACCGCCTTCAACGCCCAAAAGAAAGCCATCCTCGAGGGCAAGGGCGTCATCAACAACCGCATCAGCGAATATGTGATGACGCGCCTGAACGCCATTGGCGTGCAGAACCACTTCATCCGCCGCCTGAACCTGCGCGAGCAGCTGATCAAGGAAGTCGAGATCATCCCGCTGGAGGTGGTGGTCCGCAACGTGGCGGCCGGCAGCCTGTCCACCCGTCTGGGCCTGGCCGAAGGCACCGCCCTGCCCCGGTCGATCATCGAATTCTACCTCAAGGACGACAAGCTCGGCGATCCGATGGTCGCCGAAGAGCACATCACCGCCTTCAACTGGGCCGCGACCCAGGAGATCGACGACATGATGGCCATGGCCCTGCGGGTGAACGACTACCTGTCAGGCATGTTCGGCGCCGTCGGCATCACGCTGGTGGACTTCAAGATCGAGTTCGGCCGCGTTTATGAAGGCGACTTCAGCCGCGTGATCCTGGCCGACGAGATCAGCCCCGACAGCTGCCGGCTTTGGGACTCGGTCACCAACGAAAAGCTGGACAAGGATCGCTTCCGCCGCGATCTGGGCAATGTCATCGAAAGCTACACCGAAGTCGCCCGTCGCCTCGGCATCATGAAAGAGATGCCGACGGTGATCCAGGGCGGCGTCCACTAGGGAATAAGCGTACTCATGAAAGCCAAGGTCCACGTCTTCCTGAAGCCCGGCGTCCTCGACGTTCAGGGCAAGGCTGTCGAAGGCGCCCTGCATGGTCTGGGTTGGGCGGACGTCAAGAACGTGCGCGTCGGCAAGACCATCGAATTCGACGTGGCCGACAGCGCCAACGCCGAGGCCGAGGTGAAGGCCATGTGCGACAAGCTGCTGGCCAACACGGTCATCGAAAGCTACCGCATCGAACTGGCCTAAAAAACGGCCCCAGCGGGCGGCTTTTTGACCGCCCGCCCCTTCCCCTCAAGCTTGGCCGCACCATGTTCGCTCTCCGGCGAGCTGGGCCGGCGGCATAGGGGACATCCATGAGCGCGAAACACCAACTGGCGCAGGTCAATATCGGCCGCCTGCGCGCGCCCGTGGACTCGCCGATGATCAAGGACTTCGTCGACAACCTCGACCGCATCAACGCGCTGGCGGACACGTCTCCCGGCTTCGTGTGGCGGCTGAAAGGCTACGGCGACAACGCCACCGACCTGGCGCCCTACGAAGACCCGCTGATCGCGATGAACATGTCGGTCTGGACCGACATCCCGTCGCTGGGCGCGTTCGTCTATCGCAGCGCCCATGTGGAGATCATGCGCCGCCGCCGCGAGTGGTTCGAGCACATGGATGTCTTCCAGGCCCTGTGGTGGGTCCCGGCCGGCCACGAGCCGACGATCGAGGAGGCCAAGGAGAAGCTGGCCTTGTTGGAGGCCCATGGCCCCACCCCCGCGGCCTTCACTTTCCGCAACCCCTTCCCGTCGCCTAGCGAGGCGGTGGTTAAACCGGTGCTGGATGAGTGCGCCTGATGCCGCGATCACGTCTGCGCGTTGACGACAGCTTGGCCGTGAACGCCAGGCGCTGATGCGCGTTGCAGCCAAGCCGGCGGGCTGCCGGCGTTTGGGAGGCTGCATCGAAAATGAGCGTCGCACGCAGGCAATTTCTGTTCGGGGCCGGCGTGGCCATGGCCGCCGGCGCGGCGGCGGCTCAGGAGACGCCCGTCAGCACGGCGACAAGCGCCCTTCCCGCTGCAACGCCTGGCGCTCCCGACTGGAACGCCATCCGCGCCCAGTTCCAGACCGCGCCCGACCAGATCAACATGAGCGCCATGCTGATCGCCACCCACCCCAAGCCGGTGCGGGCGGCGATCGACCAGTTCCGTCGCGAGCTGGACTGGCGGCCCGTCACCTATCTGGAAAACAACAACCGCCGCCTGCAGGGTTACAGCCGCGCGGCCGGTGGCCGCTATCTGGGCGTCGAGGGGCGGCAGGTCGCCCTGACCGACAGCACCACCATGGGCGCGGCCCTGGTTTATTCGGGCCTGAAGCTGCGGCCCGGCGACGAAATCCTGACCACCCATCAAGACTACTATGTCACCCACGAATCCCTGCGCCATGCCGCCGTGCGCAATGGCGCAGTGATCAAGCGCATCTCGCTCTATGACGACATCAATGCGGTGTCCGAACCGCAGATGGTCGGACGACTGATCAATTCGATCACGCCCCGCACGCGGGTGCTCGCCTTGACTTGGGTGCATTCCAGCACCGGCCTGAAGATCCCCGTCGCGGCGATCTCCAACGCTCTCAAGGCGGTGAACGCCGGACGGCAGGAGCCGGACCAGATCATCCTGGTGCTCGACGGCGTTCATGGGTTCGGCAACCAGGACGCCGACATGAACAGCCTGGGCTGCGACATCTTCGTGGCCGGCTGCCACAAGTGGCTGTTTGGGCCGCGCGGTACAGGCGTGATCGCGGCGAACGACCGGGGCTGGGCCGCCATGCGCCCCACGATTCCCAGCTTCGTTGACAGCAGCGCATGGGGCGCATGGATCAACAACGCTCCCCTTCCCGACCACTCCAACGGGGTGATGATGTCGCCCGGCGGTTTCAAAGCGTTCGAGCACATCTGGGCCATACCCGCCGCCGTCGAGTTCCACGAGAAGATCGGCAAGGCCAACGTCGCCAACCGCACCACCCAGTTGGCCAGTCAGCTGAAGGAAGGCCTGGCGGCCATGCCGCACGTGCGCTTGGTGACGCCTCGTCAGCCTGGCCTGTCGGCGGGGATCGTGTCGTTCGACGTTGACGGCCTGTCGGCGGACGGCGCGGTGCATGCCTTGCGCCAGCGCCGTGTGATCGCCTCGGCGGCGCCCTACGCCGTGCAGCACGTGCGCCTGACGCCCAGCATCATGAACACGCCCGCCGACGTGGATGCGACCTTGGCGGAAGTTCGAGCCCTCAAGAGCGTATAGAGCGTGCTTCGAGACGCGCTGCCGCGCTCCTCAGCATGACGAGCTTGGTTGATTTCTGAATCCGTCATCCTGAGGAGGCCGGAGGCCGTCTCGAAGGACGCACTGACAGATTGTCAGCACGTCCTGACAACCGGCCAGAACGGTGTTAAACGCCCGCGCCATGAAAGCCGCCGTCGTCGTATTCCCCGGATCCAACTGTGACCGCGACTGCAAGGTCGCCGTCGAACGCTCCACCGGAGCGCAGGTGGACATGGTCTGGCACAAGGACACGTCCCTGCCGGACGACCTGGATCTGATCGTCCTGCCGGGCGGTTTCTCCTACGGCGACTACCTGCGGTGCGGCGCCATGGCGGTGCAGAGCCCGGTGATGCGCGAAGTGATCGCCGCCGCCAATCGCGGCGTCGCCGTGGTGGGCATCTGCAACGGCTTCCAGATGCTGACCGAGGCGGGGCTGCTGCCCGGCGCCCTGCTGCGCAACGAGAAGCTGAAGTACATCTGCAAGCCGGTCGGCCTGGATGTCGTCAACGCCCAGACCCGTTTCACCGCAGCCTTCCAGGGCCAGCGTGAAGCGGTCATGACCATCGGCAACGGCGAGGGCAACTACTTCGCCGACGAGGAGACCCTGGATCGCCTGGAGGGCGAGGGCCTGGTGGTCTTCCGCTATCAGGACAACCCCAACGGCTCGGCGCGCGACATCGCCGCCATCATGAACCCCAAGGGCAACGTGCTGGGCATCATGCCCCACCCTGATCGGGCGTTTGAGCCGGAGCTCGGCTCGGCCGACGGCGCACTGCTGTTCCAGAGCGTGATGAACAGCGTCTGATCGAGCGACCCTTACGCAAATAGAAAGGGCCGGAGCTTGCGCTCCGGCCCTTCGTTTTTGGGTCGCCTGTGAACCGCTTCAGCGGTTGGCGTCATCGCCCTGGCTGGTCTTGCCGGGCTGGATGGCGCCAGTATCGACACCCTCGCTCACGCCTTGGCCGGGCTGTCCCTGCCCTTGCCGGTCGCGGTCCTGCCCTTGCTGGTTCTGCTGGCCCGGATTGGTTTGCTGCGGGTTGCCCTGCTGCTGGTCCGGGCGACGGGTCTGGTCGTTGTTATTGTTCTGCATCTCAGTGTCCCTTTGATGAGCGCCCTCTCGACGGGCGCATGAAGTTAACGACCTCGAGTCATGCCCGTTCCTAATGCGCAGCTACCTTTCGGGCCTGATTTAGCTGTGGGTCGCGCTCGGGAATGGCGCAAACGGCCGACCCGCGATAGAAAGCCGCCATGACCGCGACCGCCCAAAAATCCATGGCCGACACGGCCCTCGAATTCGGCCTCAAGCGCGAGGAGTACGAGCTCGTACTCAAGCGTCTCGGCCGGGAGCCCAACCTCGTCGAGCTGGGCGTCTTTTCGGTGATGTGGAGCGAGCACTGCTCCTACAAATCCTCGCGAAAGCACCTGGGCAAGTTCCCGACCACGGGCCCCAAGGTGATCTGCGGTCCGGGCGAGAACGCCGGCGTCGTCGACATCGGCGACGGCCAGGCGGTGATCTTCAAGATGGAGAGCCACAACCACCCGTCCTATATCGAGCCCTATCAGGGCGCGGCGACGGGCGTGGGCGGCATCATGCGCGACGTGTTCACCATGGGCGCGCGTCCGATCGCCCTGCTGAACGCCCTGCGCTTTGGCGATCCTTCGCATCCCAAGACCAAGCGCCTGGTTCAGGGCGTGGTGGCCGGCATCGGCGGTTACGGCAACTGCGTGGGCGTGCCCACCGTGGCCGGCGAGACAAACTTCCACCCCGGCTACAACGGCAACATCCTGGTCAACGCCATGTGCGTGGGCCTGGCCGACGCCGACAAGATCTTCTACTCGGCCGCGCCGTCGGCGGGCCTGCCCGTGGTCTATTTCGGCTCCAAGACCGGCCGTGACGGCATCCATGGCGCGACCATGTCCTCGGCCGAGTTCACCGAGGATTCCGAAGAGAAGCGCCCCACGGTCCAGGTCGGCGATCCCTTCGCGGAAAAGCTGCTGATCGAAGCGACCCTTGAGCTGATGGCCAGCGGCGCGGTCGCCGCCATCCAGGACATGGGCGCGGCGGGCCTGACGTCATCGTCTGTCGAAATGGCTGGCAAGGGCGGCGTCGGCATCGAACTGAACATGGACGCCGTACCGCAGCGCGAAGAGGGCATGACCGCCTACGAGATGATGCTCTCGGAAAGCCAGGAGCGCATGCTGGCGGTCCTGAAGCCGGGTCGTGAGCAGGACGGATACGCCATCTTCGAAAAGTGGGGTCTGGACGCCGCCGTGATCGGCGTGACCACCGACACCGGCCGCATGGTCCTGAAGCACCACGGCGAGGTCGTGTGCGACCTGCCGCTGGCCCCGCTGTTCGACGACGCGCCGCTCTATGATCGTCCGTGGGTACAGCCCGCGCTTGGAGACTTCATCGACCCGGGCTCGGTTCCCGCGCCAGCCAACTGGGAAGAGGCGGTGCTGAAGATCATGTCCTGCCCGGATGTGGCGTCCAAGCGCTGGCTCTGGGAGCAGTACGACCGCCACGTCATGGCCGACACCATCGAGGACAGCGCCACGGGCGCGGACTCCGGCGTCATCCGCGTCCACGGCACCGACAAGGGCTTGGCGGTCACGTCCGACTGCACCCCTCGCTATGTGCAAGCCGACCCTTATGAGGGCGGCAAGCAGGCGGTGGCGGAGGCGTGGCGCAACCTGACCGCGGTCGGGTCCGATCCCATCGCCATCACCGACAACCTCAACTTCGGCAATCCCGAGCGGCCCGAGATCATGGGCCAGATCGTGCGCGCCATCGAAGGCATGGCCGAGGCCTGCCGCGAGCTGGACTTCCCGGTCGTGAGCGGGAATGTGTCGCTCTACAACGAGACCAACGGCGTCGCCATTCCGCCGACCCCGACGGTCGGGGCCGTAGGCCTGTTGGCCAACTATGACCTGGCCGCCAACTTCGCCTCCATGGGCGACGGCGACACCCTGATCGTCATCGGCCAGAACCATGGCCACCTGGGCGCCAGCCTTTATCTGCGCGAGATTCTTGGCCGTGAGGAAGGCTCCCCGCCGCCGGTGGACCTGCAGCTGGAGCGCCGCACGGGCGACTTCGTCCGCGCCCTGATCCAGGAAGGCGCGATCACCTGCGTCCACGACCTGTCGGACGGCGGCCTGGCGGTCGGCGCGGCCGAGATGGCCCTGGCGTCCGATGTCGGGGTGAACCTGAAGGCCAACTCCGCCACCCACGCCCACCCCTTCCTGTTCGGCGAGGACCAGGCGCGTTATCTGGTCGCCACGCCGGATCCGCAGGACATCCTGACCCGCGCGGAGGCCGCCGGCCTACACGCCAGCGTGGTCGGCAAGGCCGGGGGCTACGCCTTCGCGTCCGAGGGCCTGTTCTCGATCCCGCTGCCCAAGCTGCGCGAGACGCACGAGGGTTGGATGCCGGCCTATATGGGCGGCTGAGGGTTGCAGCTGCTCGTCAACATCGACGTCCCCGACCTGGAGGCCGCCACGGCCTTCTATCGCGACGGTCTCGGCCTGACGGTCGGACGGCGGTTCGGGAAGATGGCGGTGGAGATGATCGGCGGCTCCTCGCCCCTGTACCTGCTCAAGAAGGCGGCCGGCAGCGTCGGCGCGGCCGAGGACAAGCGGCGCTATGAACGCCACTGGTCGCCGGTGCATCTGGACTTCATCGTCGAGGACGTGGACGCCGCCAGCGCCCGCGCGGTCGCGGCAGGCGCCAAGGTCGAGCAGGGCGCAGAAGACACGCCCTATGGCCGCCTGGCCCTGTTCGCCGATCCTTTCGGTCACGGCTTTTGCCTGCTGCAATTCACCGGCGCCGGCTACGACGCCATCGCGGACTAAGGAGACACCCCATGCCCATGCCCGCCGAGACGCTTGAAGCGCGCCTGCGCGCCGCTTTCCCCGACGCGGTGATCGAGATCACCGACCTGGCGGGGGACGGCGACCATTACAAGGCGCGGATCATCTCCGAACAGTTCGCGGGCCTGCCGCGCGTGCGTCAGCATCAGCTGGTCAACAGGGCGTTGGCCGATGTGCTGGGCGGCGAGCTGCACGCCCTGGCGCTGGAGACCGCCGCTCCGGCGCAATAGCGCCACACCGCCTTGACCGGGAGCCCTCGGGCGCCTAGCTGAGGAACTGAAGTTCAAGGACATTTCCATGACCGACGTCGCCGCCGACACCGCCGTTCACGCGTTCATCGCCAAGACCGTGGCCGACAACCAGGTCGTGCTGTTCATGAAGGGCGTGCCCGAGCAGCCGCGCTGCGGGTTCTCCTCGGTCGTGGTGCAGATCCTCGACCACCTGGGCGTCGACTTCGTCGGCGTCGATGTCCTGCAAAGCGACGAGTTGCGCGACGGCATCAAGACCTACACCGATTGGCCGACCATCCCGCAGCTCTACGTGAAGGGTGAGTTCGTCGGCGGCGCTGACATCATCCGCGAGATGTTCCAGACCGGTGAGCTCCGCCCGTTCATGGTCGAACAGGGCGTGCTGACGGCGTGAGCCGGGCGTTCGAGGCGCCCGCCGGCGCCTTTTCGCTTCTTGTGACAGCGTCGGAATCCGACATCGACGCCAACGGCCACGTGAACAACGTGGTCTATCTGCGCTGGGCGCAGGACATCGCCATCGCCCACTGGGAATCCAAGACCACGCCGGAGGAGCGCGCGCCCTGGACCTGGGTCGCCCGCCGCCACGAGATCGACTACCGCCGCGAGCTTCTGCCCGGCGAGACCGCCACGGTCCGCACCTGGGTCGGCGAGTTGAAGGGTCCGCGCTTCGAGCGCTATGTCCGCATCGACGGCCCCGACGGCGAGATGTGCGCCCAGAGCCGCACCGACTGGGCCCTGGTCAACGTCGCGTCCCGCCGTCCCGCCCGCGTCCCCGACTGGATGGTGGAGCGGTTTAAGCTCTAACGCTGGCCGTCTTCGTTGAAGGAATTGCGGACCTTGCCTCGTGCTGCTCGCTCAACTTCCTTTGTATTCCAGCGGGTCACCTCGTCGATCAGCTTGATCATCTCGGCATCACGGGCGTTATAGGCTTGGTTGCAGAGCAACGCGTCAGCCACCACCTCGACCCGGGTCAGCTTCCGCAGCACGGCGCGCATCTCCTTAGCAGTGGCTCGGCCAGGCGCAGCGACGTCGAGGCGACCCAGAAAATATGTGAATACAGCGAAGCCTCGCTCCTCGTTGGTGTCGGTTTTCGCCACAAACATCGAGGCTGCAAGGCATCGCATGTCATCTACCGGCGGCTTGCTGTTCTCGGCGGCGCTGGCGTGTCCCGCAAAGACCAGCACCGCCAAAGCTCCCATCATTCTCGCACCCATGGTTTCCTCCCGAAGGTGAGCGGCACAAGCATCAGGACTCTGGCGTTCGCCTTTTCCGGCTCTTCTGCTGGCGTTCCTGCTCCTTCACCTTGCGATTGATCCAACCCTGAACCTCACCTGCAACCTGCGTCAGGTGCATCACTTGATCGGTGTAGCCTGACCCGCAGCGCTGCACGGCGGCATGCATCTCCTCAGCCGTAAGGGTCTTCAACTCCGACTTGAGCGCCTTGACTACGGCGGCGGGATCCGCCTTTCCATCCGCTCGGCCTAGGTAGTAGGTGAAGATGGACATCTTCAGCGTCATCTCCCCTTCCCCATCCAAATCATAGGCAGTGGCCGCAATGCAGCGGAGGTCGTCGGCCGTGAGACCTGAAGCGGCCGGCTGCGCCTTTGCACACGCCGTCGTCGCCAAGCTGAGAAGTAACGCCGCCGCCAGTCCACGCATGTTCAAGCCTCCCAATTTCAGGGAAGGCTATGGAACAAAATGCGAACAATCAACTCTTAACTATCGCTGTTACTTTTACAACCCATTGAGCGGGTTCAATAAAAACACTGGCGTCTCCGGCCGCACCCCCAGCTCCGCGTAGGTGAACATCACGTCCACGCCGACCGGCGCCAAGCCCTTGCAAGCGTCCAGTTTGCGGCGGGCGAAGGCGATGAAGGCGGCGCCGTCCTTCATCTCGACGTGGAAGGTGATGTCCGTCTTGGCGGTACAGCCGTTGGAGGCGACCCGGATCGACAGGCCGCCCGGCCCGCTGCTGGCGGCGTAGAGCGGCTCCAGGGCCTGGAACACGGAGTCCGTCGTCGTGATCAGACGCACAGACCCAGGACGCTGCATCGTCGCGCAGCCGGCCAGAGCCATTGCTCCCAGAAGGATCAGATGACGGCGGTCCATCGGCTCTCCTCTGACTAAAAGCAGTTTAGGTTGCCCGCCCGAAAAGCCACCAGCATTCTCGCGATCATGCGAATGATTCTTGTACTGCTCGCCCTCGCGGCCGCTCCGACCGCGGCCTTCGCCGAGACAGCCCCTGCGACCATCGCCCTGAACAAGGGCGGCCTGGCGATCGCCGAGATCGACGATGGCAAGACGGCTCTACGCGTTTCCGGCGATCGGGACGAAGAAAAGGGTCTGCCATTGCAGGCGGACACGGTCATGTACGCCGCGTCGCTGACCAAGTTCACCTTCGCCTATATGGTCATGCAGTTGGTGGATGAAGGGCTGGTCGATCTCGACACCCCTATCGACCGGTACATGAAGAAGCCGCTGCCTGAGTACGAGAAATACGCCGATCTCGCCGGTGACGAGCGGTGGCGCAAACTGACGTTCCGCATCCTGCTGAGCCACACCACAGGCTTCGCCAATTTCCGCTTCGTGGAGCCCGACGAGAAGTTGCGCTTCCACTGGGATCCGGGGACCCGCTACGGCTATTCCGGCGAGGGGATCAACCTCGCCCAGTTCGTACTGGAGGAAGGGTTGGGCCTGGATGTGGGCAAGGAGATGCAGCGGCGCGTCTTCGACCGCTTAGGCATGACGCGAACCAGCACCACCTGGCGTGCTGATTTCGCCGAGAATGTCGCCCAAGGCTACACGACCGACGGTACGATGGTTCCGCACCGCAAGCGCGGCTCGACTCGCGCGGCGGGCTCGATGGACACCACGATCGAGGACTACAGCCGCTTCGTGACCGGCTTCATGCGTGGCGAGGGCCTGTCAGCCAAGGCGCGGGCGGAAATGCTCAAGCCTCAGATCGCCATCACCTCACGCAGCCAATTCCCCACCCTTTCCGATGACAAGGCGCCGGCGGACAAGGCGCATCTGAAGCTGTCGGCGGGGCTGGGAGTGGTCGTCTATGACGGCCCCAAGGGCCGCATCTTCCTCAAGGGCGGCCATGACGACGGCACAGACAACATGCTGATCTGCGATGATGCGGCGAAGCGCTGCTTTTTGGGCCTCAGCAATACTAACGAGGCTCAGGCTTGGTACGTACGCCTGGCCAACCGCTATCTCGGCCTGAAGGAAACCCAGACTCCGTGGTGGTGGGAGTACAGCGCCTCCTCCAAGGGCTTTGGCTCCTAGCGCCCCGCGAAAGGGTTCAGGATCCGCACCTCACCGCCCGGCTCAAGACCCAGTTCGGCATAGGTCCAGGTCAGGTCGGCCGTGGAGGCGACGAGAGCGCGGCAGTTGTCCTCGCGCTTGCGGGTGAGGCTTACCCGGGCGCGGGTCCCGTCCTTGCGGACCACCGTGCCGAAATCGGCCTTGCTGGTGCAGCCGTTGGAATTGACGCGCGCCATCACCGAGTCTCGGGTGACCACGAAGGCGATCAGCCGCTCCAGGGACGGATCGCCGTCGACCGAGATACGGACATCCGGGTTGTCCTTGGCGTCGATCATCACGCAGCCAGCCATCAGCGGTGCGACGGCCAGCACGGCGGCCAAGGCGGCGAGTTTGGTGTTCATCGGACAGTCCATCCCCAAAGACTGTAGCGAGAGTCGTTCGCAAAGCCTGCTGTGTCCAATGAACAAGCGGCAATGTGTGTGAACGCTGGTCCGCGGCGCCAAAGGAAAAGGGGCCCCGGTTTCCCGGAGCCCCTTCCCGTAATTCGAAGTTCGAGGTCGGCTTCTTACGAAGCGTAGAATTCGACCACGAGGTTCGGCTCCATCTTCACCGGATACGGCACTTCGGCCAGTTCCGGGGCGCGGACGAACGTGGCGGACATCGCCTTGGTGTCCATGGTGATGTAGTCCGGCGTGTCGCGCTCGCCCGACTGCAGGGCTTCCAGCACCAGGGCCATGTTGCGCGAACGCTCGCGCACCGAAACCACGTCGCCGGCCTTCACGCGGTAGGACGCGATGTTGACGCGCTTGCCGTTCACCAGCACGTGGCCGTGGTTGACGAACTGACGGGCGGCGAACACGGTCGGCACGAACTTGGAGCGGTAGACGATGGCGTCCAGACGCGATTCCAGCAGGCCGATCAGGTTTTCCGAGGTGTTGCCCTTGCGGCGGGCGGCTTCCTCGTAGGTGCGGCTGAACTGCTTTTCAGTCAGGTTGCCGTAGTAGCCCTTCAGCTTTTGCTTGGCGCGCAGCTGCAGGCCGAAATCGGAGATCTTGGACTTACGACGCTGGCCGTGCTGGCCGGGGCCGTACTGGCGCTGGTTCACCGGGGACTTCGGACGGCCCCAGATGTTTTCGCCCATACGGCGGTCGATTTTGTACTTGGCGCTATGGCGCTTGGACATGCTTGTCTCTTCAGTTCGACACGGGCCGGCGCACTTCACTATTGAAGGCGCGATCGCAACGGCGGCTTCGCATCATCCGTCATACGTTTCTCCACACCATCCGGCAGGCCGGTGGCGGGAAAGCGGGGTGTATGACGGAGGGGGTGCGGAGAGTCAACCGCGAGGACAGGTGCGACTTAGTTCAACGCGCCGCCTCGATTGGAAGCGAAAACCACTGAAGATGTTCCGCTTCCCTTTGTGCCCCCACACGCCCGGTCACGTGAAAGCGCTTCTCAATTTTGTGGCGTGCAGAGCCAACACGACCGTACTCTATCAGCACGCTCCACTCACCCGACACTTCGTCGCCCGGAGTCAGATTATCGAGAGCCACCGCAGCCGTTGTGAAACTAGCAAAGGCAACGGGATCAACAATACCTCCCCTGTTAATGTATTCTGGCTTCGCATTAATGCGCCCCGCGACATGCGCCTCAACTTTGCTAACTTTATACTCAATTGGGAAATCAGAGATATTCTGAAAATACAACCTTATGGCCAGCCCTTTCCAAGCTCCACTTTCTGGATCGCGGATCCAAACTATTTCGGTATTTGAGTTTGTAAGCTTCCACTTGGCGGTGAAGCGGCGATAGAGCCCGTCAAATTGACTGACAGCCGACAGGCAAAACCAAAATGCTGCAACAGTAGCCGCTGCTGTCACAGCCCATGGCGTCTTTTGAATGACGCCTAGAAGGGCAATGCCCAACGGAACGAAAATTGGCAGAGTAAAGCTTAGAGCTCCTCGCACCAGATGAGACGCAAGTACGCTACCGGCTTTGTCGAGCAGCTTTTGCAATTAACACCCCCCGGATGATGACTTCATCATACCCCGACCCGAATAGTTAACAATCTTCGAGAGTCGAACGGGCATAGCCCCGATCTAGTCCGCCCCATGCCCGCCGACACTAGCCTTGAGAGCGCTCGCAAGGGAGCAGGCTTTCGGGGCGCGACGGGTGACCAGGGACGAATACGACCAGGAAGTGGGCCGCCTCAAGGCCGACACGGCGGCTCTGGCCTTCAAGCTGCGGCTGATCGCCGTGACGGCGGCGGTGGAGGTGAAGGCCTTCAACCCCAACCAACCCCGCGCGCCCAAGGGCCGGACGGACGGCGGTCAGTGGGTGGACGCGGGCGGGGGCAGCGGAACGGCGACTTCGGGGAAGAAGAAGCCGCCTAGGCCCGGCGCGGCGACGCGTACTGAAGAAATCGTCGAGGCGCTGAAGGAGACGCCTGCTGTCGACGCCGATCTCGAGACGGTCGACATCCAACTCGACGGATCCGTCTTCGATGAGCCGATCTCGGAGGACGACAACTTCGACATCGCGGGTCTTGGTCAAGGCAGTCCGCGGCGACCGCTTCAGCACTCTCGCTTTGGCGGGAATCCGCGTCGCCCGCGCCCAGGCTTTCCTGCGCCCAAAGACCCTCTTTTAGAGAAGGCGAAGGCCTACCTCGAAGCCAACCCCGAAGTCGCGGTGAAGATCGCCGGCGCGGTTCAGGTGGCGTCAGGCGCCGGCCAACTTGTAGGCGGCGTCGTGCTGACCGGCGTAAGCGCGGCCGGGGCGGCCACAGGTGTCGGTGCCGTCCCCGCCGCGGTCGGCATGACCGTCGGAATC
Source organism: Caulobacter sp. NIBR2454 (assembly GCF_027474405.1). Lineage (GTDB taxonomy): Bacteria > Pseudomonadota > Alphaproteobacteria > Caulobacterales > Caulobacteraceae > Caulobacter. Next base: position 1,066,484 of record NZ_CP114871.1, on the reverse strand, counting down.
TGGGCGGCCGGGAACGGTGTCGACAACCTAGAGACGGGCTGGCGGACGATTGTCACCGGCGAACCGCAAGACACTCGCCTTAACCAGCTACTTGTCCGCAGCGGCGTCCCTCAGCAGTACGCTGATGCGGCCGAACTCACGTTTGCGGCCGTCACGACCGGCGGCATCGCGAGCGCCGCGAAACTGACGCAACGGGCGCTTGCGGCACGCGCCAAGCGCGGCGCTGAAATCGCGGCAGCGAAGCACCTTGCACAAAAGCCCGATGACATTCTTGGTGGAGGGAAGTCGATCTGGACCAACCCGGACATCACCGTTCGAGGTGAACGCTGGGAAGTGTTCGACAACAGGCGAACAGGTTACCTGCGTACGACGAAGAACTTCAAAACCTTCGATCAGTTTGATCCGAAAACGGGCACTGCAGTCAGCAACAAGACCCTCGATCTGACCAAGCCGACGTACACCGATGCGGACAAAGGAAAGACGTTTCAGAAATTGAAGGGCTACGGCGACGCGATGGCCGGCTTCAAAGATGAAAAAAATGCGCTGCCTGGGCCGATATTGCGGCGAGAGGCGCGCGTATTGCTCCCATATGGAAAACCAACACCCGGGCAGATTCTTGAGCTTCAAGCTGCGCAGGAGTATTTTATTGAGCGTGGCATGACCTTGAAAATCTTCTATGGCATCTGATCGAGAAGCCGCAGGCGCAGGCTTCCATATTCCTACGCCGCGACACCCTCCTGTTTTTTCCGCAAGTACTGATCTCCGGCTGGCGAGAAAGCAATGGTTGGCACGGCCTGGCGATTTTGGATGAAGAGGTTCGGACGAGAACCTTACCCTTCGACGCCGACGATGCCGACATAGGAACAGCGTTGAGAAGAACCCTTCTGTCCACACGGATTAGAATTCCCAACGGCCGGGTAGATTGGGGAACAGAGGGCTTTCGCCGGAACATTGCCATCGGTTACGGCCTGCAATCCAACCGAAACGCGCTGAGTGGTCTGAAACGCTGTGAGGTTCGCATGCGCCTTGGAACACTAAGGCTAGAATCCCGAGCCCGTCAGTTCGGCGGCGGCTTCGCAGCCTTCCAACCCGGCTTCGACGAAGGCCACGAGGACATCGTGATGCGCTTCAAGGCCCCCGACGCCGAGCTCGGTGCGGCTGTTCGGGAGGCCCTGCGCCGGTCCCTCTAGTCGCCTAGACCCGCTCCGAGTGCCAGGCCACGTGGTCGCCGACAAACGTCGAGATGAAGAAGTAGCTGTGGTCGTAGCCGGGCTGGCGGCGGACGGTGACCTTGGCGCCGGCCTTGGCGGCGGCGGCTTCCAGCAACTCCGGCTTCAACTGGCTCTCCAGAAAATTGTCGGCCAGGCCCTGGTCCACCAGGATGTCGTCGAAGGGCGAGCCCGCGTCCTCGATCAGGGCGGTGGCTTCATGGGGCCGCCAGGCGGCGCGGTCGGCGCCCAGATAGGCGGTCAGCGCCTTGTCGCCCCACGGGCAGTTCAACGGCGAGACGATGGGCGAGAAGGCCGAGACGGACTTGAACAGGTCCGGGTTCCTCAGGGCGATGGTCAGGGCGCCGTGGCCGCCCATGGAGTGGCCGAAGACGCCCCGCCGCGACGGGTCCAGCGGAAACGCGCCGTCGACAGCCGCGAGCAGGTCCTTGGTCACGTACGAATACATGTTGAAGTGCGGCGCCCACGGCGCCTGGGTGGCGTCCACATAGAAGCCCGCCCCTTGGCCCAGGTCATAGGCGGGATCGTCGGCGACGCCCTCGCCGCGCGGGCTGGTGTCGGGCGCCACGATGGCCAGGCCATGCTTGGCCGCGTGGGCGTAAGCGCCGGCCTTGGTGGTGAAGTTGTCCTCGGTGCAGGTCAGGCCCGACAGCCAGACCAGATAAGGGAAAGGCCCCTCGCCATCCGGCGTCCAGATGGAGAACTTCATCGGCGTGCCCGTCGCCGCGCTGTCGTGCCGGCAGTAACGCAGGGTCCCGCCGTGGGTGCGGTGGGTGTTGAGGATATCGACCATTCTTCATTCTCCCCCTTCCCCCTTGATGGGGGAAGGGCCGGGGATGGGGGTGATGCGGCGGCGGGCTTCAAAGCGGCCTTGCCAGGTTCGGAAAGGGGGTCACCCCCACCCCTGCCCCTCCCCCATCAAGGGGGAGGGAGAGAGGTCTCTAAAACACCACGACGCTGCGGATGCTCTCGCCCGCGTGCATCAGGTCGAAGGCCTTGTTGATCTCGTCCAGGGGTAGGACGTGGGTGATCATCGGGTCGATCTCGATCTTGCCGTCCATGTACCAGTCGACGATTTTCGGCACGTCGGTGCGGCCGCGTGCGCCGCCGAAGGCGCTGCCCTTCCAGACGCGACCTGTGACCAGCTGGAACGGGCGGGTGCTGATCTCGCGGCCCGCCTCGGCCACGCCGATGATGATGCTCTCGCCCCAGCCGCGATGGCAGGCTTCCAGCGCGGTGCGCATGACGCCGGTGTTGCCGGTGCAGTCGAAGGTGTAGTCGGCGCCGCCGTCGGTCAGGGCGACGAGGTGGGCGACCAGATCGCCGTCCACCTTGGTCGGGTTGACGAAATGGGTCATGCCGAAGCGGCGGCCCCACTCTTCCTTGGAGTCGTTGATGTCGACTCCGATGATCTTGTCGGCCCCGACCATCTTCAGGCCCTGGATGACGTTCAGGCCGATGCCGCCCAGGCCAAAGACGATGGCGTTGGCGCCCGGCTCGACCTTGGCGGTGTTGGTCACCGCCCCCACGCCCGTGGTCACGCCGCAACCGATGTAGCAGGCCTTGTCGAAAGGGGCGTCGGGCCGGATCTTGGCCAGGGCGATCTCGGGCAGGACCGTGTAGTTCGAAAAGGTCGAGCAGCCCATGTAGTGGGCGATGGCCTGGCCCTTGTACGAGAAGCGGCTAGTGCCGTCCGGCATCAGGCCCTTGCCCTGGGTGGCGCGGATCGAGGTGCAGAGGTTGGTCTTGCGGCTCAGACAGCTTTTGCACTGGCGGCATTCGGGCGTGTAGAGCGGGATCACGTGATCGCCCACGGCGACGCTGGTCACGCCGGGCCCCACCTCGACCACCACGCCCGCGCCCTCATGACCCAGGATCGAGGGGAAGATGCCTTCGGAGTCGAGGCCATCCAACGTATAGGCGTCGGTGTGGCAGATGCCGGTGGCCTTGATCTCCACCAGAACCTCGAAGGCCTTGGGCCCCTCCAGGTCCACCTCCACGATCTCCAGCGGCTTCTTGGCCTCAAAGGCGACGGCGGCGCGGGTCTTCATGGGCGGGCTCCTCAACTCGATGAGGAAGGCTTAGGCCGAGGCGATGCCCTGGTTCAACCCTTGTCGCCGCTCTCGGTCGCCTTCTTCTCCGCCAGCTTGGCCAGCACCCGGCCGCGCCCCTTGGACAGGGCGGTGATCACGCCGCGGAAGGTGCGGACCTCCTGGTCGGTCAGTCGGGCGCGAGCCAGGGGGACGCGCAGGTTGCGCACCATGGACGGCTTCTTCTCGGGCGGGTGATAGAAGCCTGCCGTCTCCAGTTCGGCCTCCAGATGCTCGTACAGGCCCATCAGCATGGCCTGGTCGGCGGGCGCCTCGACGTTCTGCTCGAACTTCACCCAGGGGCGGTCATCGACCGTCATCTTCCACTCATAGGCGTTGATCGACACCGCCTGAGCCAGGTTCAGCGAGCGGAAACGCTCGTCGATGGGGATGGAGATGATCGCCTGGCACAGGGCGATGTGTTCGGTCTCCAGCCCCGCCCGCTCGGCGCCGAACAGCAGCCCCGCAGCCTGGCCTTGAGCGATCTCGGTCGATAGCTGGCCGGCGGCCTCGCGCGGGGTCAGCACCGGCAGCCGCGTCTCGCGCGGGCGGGCCGTGGTGGCGAAGACCAGCTGCAGGTCGGCGATGGCGTCTTCCAGACGGTCGAACACCTTGGCGTTGTCCAGCGGCCAGTCGGCCCCCGAGGCGCTGGCCCAGGCGCGCTCCTGGGGCCAGCCGTCGCGCGGCGCCACCAGACGCAGCTCCGAAAGGCCGAAATTGGCCATCACCCGCGCCACCGAGCCGATGTTTTCGGCCAGTTGCGGCGCATTGAGGATGACGCAGGGCGCCCGTCCTTCGGAACCAGTCACGCTTTTCTCCGCTCTTCTTCCGTCGGCCGGAAGTCTTGGGACAGTCCTATGGCGACAAGGGCGCAGGATCGACAACCCCGATGAGAACCTTTTCACGCCGCGCCATGCTGATCGCGCCGCTGGCGACCGCCGCCTGCGCCAAGTCTGTGATCCGCGAAGTGTCGGGTCCCAGCATGGACATCGAACAGCTGGATCGCGAGATCGGGGCTGCCGCCCAGCGCGTTCGGCCCGGTGTTCTGGGGGTGGCGATCACCGACCTGAACAACGCCGATGTGTGGTTGCACAATGGCGACCGCTCCTTCCCGCTCGATGGAGCCGCCGCGCTTCTGATCGTCGCCGCTGTCATCGACGAGGCGGCCTATGACCGTGTCGACCTGGACGAACGCATCACGGTGCGAGACGTGGACCTGTCGCCGCCGCCGTCAGCCGTTGGAGCCGCGTGGCCCCGCCGCGACAGCTATGCCGTGCGTGAGTTGCTGCCCCTCGCCCTCGATGGCGACCGTACGGCGGCCGACCTGCTGATGAAGCGCATCGGCGGTCCGGGCGTGGTCACCGCCTGGCTGCAGCAAAAGCGGCTCAAGGGCCTGCGGGTAGATCGCTACTTCCGGGAGATGGAGGTGGAGCGGGTCGGCCTGCCCTCCTTCCGCGCCGACTGGCGGACCGAGCAGGCCTTCACCGCGGCGATCAGCGGCGTGTCGCCGATCCAGCGAAAGGCCGCCGCGGAGGCCTATCTCAGCGATCCCCGCGATACGGCCACGCCAAGGGGCGCGATGGACTTCCTTGTGGCCCTGCACAACGCCGAACTGATCTCGCGCCCCAGCACCAACCAACTGCTGGCGTTGATGCGCGGCACGACCCAGGGGGCGAACCTGTTGCGGGCGGGCCTGCGCCGCGACGTCGATCTGGCGCATGCGTCGGGGGTCGGGCGCAGGAACCTGGACCTGACGCCAGCGATCAACGACATCGGGCTCTATCGCCTCAGCGGCGGCGGCGATCTGGCGGTTGTCGCGTTCCTGTCCGGATCGTCGGCGGCGACGGAGCAGCAATCGATGGTGATCGCCGACGTGGGTCGTTCGGCGCTCGCCGCCCGCGGTTAGGCCGAGCGGCTGGCGTCCTGATCCGGGGCAGGATCAACGCTCGACAACGCAGCGACCAGTTCGGCCGGGCGCACGGGCTTGGAGACGTGCAGATCGGCGCCGGCCCGGCGGGCCTGGACCACATGCTCGTCCATGGCGGCGGCCGTCAGCATGACGATGCGGGTGCGCGGGCGCCCGTCGCGGGTTTCCCGCTCGCGGATAAGGCGGGTCGCGGTCAGGCCGTCCATGACGGGCATCTGCATGTCCATCAGGATCACGTCGAAGCTGGCGCTGGCGAAAGCCTCGACGGCGTCGGCGCCGTTATCCACCACGGTCAGGTCGATGCCGAAGGGTTCGAGGATGATCTGCACCACCTTGCGGTTGGTGGGATGGTCCTCGGCCACCAGAACCCGAAGCCCGGCCAGCGATCCATGCTCGACCGCGTCTCGGGGCGCGGCGGCGGGGGTCGCCATGCCCACGGGGGTCAGGGGCAGGATGACCTCGAACACGGCGCCTTTGTCGGGAGCCGATCGGGCCTCGATGCAGCCACCCATCATTTCGGTCAGGGCCGCGCAGATCGACAGCCCCAGGCCCGTGCCACCAAAGCGACGGGTGATGGAAGCGTCGGCCTGCTCGAACCGGCGGAACAGACGTTGGCGCGTCTCTTCATCGAAACCGACGCCGGTGTCGCGCACGCAGAAAGCGATAGAGCCATCCGCGGCGCGATCCACGGTCAAGGTCACGCCGCCGGTCTCGGTGAACTTCACCGCGTTGGCCAGCAGGTTCGACAGCACCTGGGCGATCCGCCCCGCGTCGCCAAGATAGCCGCCGGCCGCGTCAGGCGAGACATTCCAGCCGTAATCCAGACCCTTGGCTTCGGCCGAGGCGCGATGCAGCTCGGCTATGGCGCCGACCTCACACGTCAGGTCGAAGGGCGCGGGGGTCAGGCTGAACTGGCCCGCCTCAATCTTGGAGACGTCAAGGATGTCGCTGAGCACCTGCTCCAGCAGACGACCGGATGAGGCCACCAGACCCGCAAGCTCGCGGCGACGGTCCTGGCCGCGCTCTTCGGCCAGCTGGTCGGCGATGGCGATGACGCCGTTCAGGGGCGTGCGCAACTCATGGCTCATATTGGCCAGGAAGACGGACTTGGCGGTGTTGGCGCGCTCCAGCTCGGCCGTTCGTTCGGCGACCCGATCTTCAAGCGAGCGCAGCAGGTCGTCGTTCTTGGCCCTTTGCCAGCTGAGGGCGCGGGCCAGGACGCCGATCTCGTCCTGGCGATGCTCCAGATATTCGGTGTCGCCGCCGTCGCTCCAGCCGGCCTGGGCCAGACGACCGAGGGGGTCGAGCACGGCGGTGCGGGTGAAGCGGTACAAAAGCAGGGTCTGGGCGATCACGCCCGCCAGACCGAACAGCAGAATCCACGAGGCCGACTTGACCGCCGACCACAGGAAGTCGCTGGGCGAGAAGCTCATCAGGAAGTACCAGCCCGGCTCCTTCATCAGCCCGTAGGCGATGACCTGGCCGTTGATCTGGCTGCGGATGACGCCGACGTCCTGGTTCTGCTTGCGGATCTCCTGGATCACCTCGGCGACGCGGTGCTCGGCCTGCGCCTTCTTCAGGACGCCGCTGTTGACCACCCCGTCGCGGCTCATCCCCGGATAGGAGATCAACTCGCCATCGTCCGAGGCGATCATGTTGGTCCCGCCCGGCAGGGAGTCCTGAACCGCGCGCAGCAGGTAGGAATCAAGGGTGATCGTCGTACCCCACGACGCCACATGACGGCCGCCGATGTCGATCGGGGTCATGCAGGCGGAAGTCAGGGCCTGACCTGTCGGATCGGAGATCAGCTTGCGCAGCTTGGTGCAGGCCATGACGCGCTGCGGATTATGTTCGGGTCGAGTAAGCTCGACCATCTCCTCGCCGCGGAAGTCCAGGGTCGGCGGGGCGTCACGGCGGTAATAGATCAGCCGGTCGTCGCGGTGCGGACCAAAGACGATGAAGCGGTTGGTGTCCGGCGTGAACATGTAGAAGTTGTCGTAGCGCTCCAGTTCGGCCTCGCCTGTGTGCGAGACGACCTGCAGGCCCGCCACCAGCAGGCGGCGCTCTTCGGGCGGCACATCGGCGCCGTTGGCGATAAAGCCGCCCAGGCCGTAGGACCAGGCGGTGCCGTCGAACAGGGCCGGGGTCGTGCGACGCGTGCCGTCGGCGGCCATGGGGAAGTGTTTCTCGAATTCGGCGTCGACCAGGTCCTGCGGCATCTTTTCCATGCGACGGCGCAGGGACAGGCTGGCGGCTCGGTGCAACAGCACCAGATCGGAGAAAAGGCGGTCCTCGGACTTGACCCGTTCGGCCACGTATTCTTCCAGGCGCGCGGTCTCACGCGCCGCCACATCCTTCTGCACAAAGGCGAAGGTGGCCATGGTGGCCGCCCCCGTCACCAGAATGGACAGGACCGCCACAATCGTCAGAAGCCGTCTCGCGAGCGGCGATGTGACCGACAGCATGCGTGTTATTGAGCCCCCATGAGCGCACTATGCGCCCCATAGGTTGAACAGGGGGTTTATCTCCCCTGCTGGCGTGGCCGCGCCTTAGCCGCTATAGGCTCAAACCGTCCCTGCGACGCGTGAACGGCCCTGTGCGCCGTCCTGCCGAGCGCACCTCAAGCCAAGGAATTCTCCGGAAAATGGCCAAGATCAAAGTCGCCAACCCCGTCGTCGACATGGACGGGGACGAGATGACCCGCATCATCTGGAAGCTCATCAAGGATAAGCTGATCTTCCCGTACCTCGACCTCGAGCTCGACTATTACGACCTGTCGGTCGAAAATCGCGACGCCACCAACGACCAGGTGACCATCGACGCGGCCGAGGCCACCAAGAAGCACGGCGTGGCGGTCAAGTGCGCCACGATCACCCCGGACGAAGCCCGGGTGACCGAATTCAACCTCAAGAAGATGTGGAAGTCGCCCAACGGTACGATCCGCAACATCCTGGGCGGCGTGATCTTCCGCGAGCCGATCATCTGCCAGAACGTGCCCCGTCTGGTCCCCGGCTGGACCCAGCCGATCATCGTCGGCCGCCACGCCTTCGGCGACCAGTATCGCGCCACCGACTTCCTGTTCCCGGGCAAGGGCACGCTGTCGATCAAGTTCGTCGGCGAAGACGGCAAGACCATCGAACATGAAGTCTATCAGGCCCCCGGAGCCGGCGTGGCCATGGCCATGTACAACCTCGACGAGTCGATCCGCGAGTTCGCCCACGCCTCGTTCGCCTACGGCCTGAACCGCAAGTACCCGGTCTACCTGTCGACCAAGAACACGATCCTGAAAGCCTATGACGGCCGCTTCAAGGACCTGTTCCAGGAAGTGTTCGACGCCCACTACGCCGACCAGTTCAAGGCCCTGGGCATCCACTATGAGCACCGCCTGATCGACGACATGGTCGCCTCGGCGCTGAAGTGGTCGGGCGGTTACGTCTGGGCCTGCAAGAACTACGACGGCGACGTTCAGTCCGACATCGTGGCTCAAGGCTTCGGCTCGCTGGGCCTGATGACCTCGGTGCTGATGACCCCGGACGGCAAGACGGTGGAAGCCGAAGCCGCCCACGGCACCGTGACCCGCCACTACCGCCAGCATCAGAAGGGCGAGAGCACCTCGACCAACTCGATCGCGTCGATCTTCGCCTGGACCCGTGGCCTGGCCCACCGCGCCAAGCTGGATAACAACGCCGAGCTGGCCGCCTTCGCCAACACCCTGGAGAAGGTCTGCATCGACACCGTCGAGAGCGGCTTCATGACCAAGGATCTGGCCCTGCTGGTCGGCGACAAGCAAGGCTGGCTGACGACTGAAGGCTTCCTCGACAAGATCGACGAGAACCTGAAGAAGGCCATGGCGGCGTAAGGCCCTCACCTTCGAAAACCTTGGAGCCCGCGCCGTCAGACCGACGGCGCGGGCTTTTTCGTTCTAGCGACTGCAGCAACGAACTTTGTTCTTCATACGTTCTCATTCGTGCGCTAGCCTCGGCCAAAAGGAGGACGACCATGATCAGCTACATCACCATCGGGGCCGACGATCTGGACAAGGCGATGGCCTTCTACGATCCGGTGCTAGGCGCGCTAGGCAACAAGCGCCTTTGGGTGCAAGGGACCTGGGCCGGCTATGGGCCGGAGGGCGACAGCCACGGCAAGGTCCTGCTGTGCGCGCCCCATGACGAGCAGCCCGCCCGCGCGGGTAATGGCATCATGATCGGCTTCCATGCCGAGACCGACGAGCAGGTGAACGCATTCCACGCCGCGGCCCTGGCCAATGGCGGGACCTGCGAGGGCGAACCGGGTGAGCGTGGCGAGTTCGGCTACCTGGCCTATGTCCGCGATCCGACCGGCAACAAGCTCAGCGCGTTCCGCCGCCCAAAGGGCTAACGCGCGGCCAGGGCCTCGGCGGCGATCCTCGCCGAGGCCGCCAGGGGCGACGGCAGGGCGTCGAGGGTGAACCAGCCAAAGGCGCCGTGTTTTTGCGGCTCCAACAGCTTCGGCTCGCCGACGAAGGATCGGGCCAGATAGACCGGCGACACCCAGTGGGCGTCCGCCTCGATCAGATCGACCACGCAAAGCAAATCCAGGCCCTGGGTGGTGACGCCCAGCTCCTCCTCGATTTCGCGAGCAGCCGATTGGGTCGCGAGTTCGCCCCAGTCGACCTTGCCGCCCGGCAGGCTCCAGCAACCAGCTTCCGGCGCCGTCAGGCGCTGGATCAGCAGGATGGCGCCGTCCTTCATGAGGACCGCGCCGCAGCCAACGCCAGGGGTGCGGCTCACCCGGCCAGGGCCGCTTTCACCGCGGCCACGCCCTCGGCGGCCTTGGAGTCGTCCGGCGCGCCACCTTGCGCGAAGTCCGGCTTGCCGCCGGCGCCCTGCCCGCCCATGGCGATCACGGCGGCGCGGGCCAGGTCGGCCGCGTTGAACTTGGCCGTCAGGTCGGGGGTCACGGCCACGGCCACGGCGGCCTTGCCGTCGGACGTGCCGACCAGGGCCACGACGCCAGAGCCGATGGACTTCTTGAAGTCTTCGACCACGCCGCGCAGGTCCTTGCCGCCGACGCCGTCCAGCACCCGGCCGATGAAGGCGGTGCCCGCGACGTCTTCCGGACCGGATGCGCCGCCCGAACCGCCGCCGCCCAGGGCGAGGGCCTTCTTGGCCTCTGCCAGTTCCTTCTCCAGACGCTTGCGGTCGGCGATCAGACCCTCGACGCGGGCGGCGACGCCCTCGACCGGAACCTTGAACTGCTCGGCCAGACCCTTGGCGACACCGGCTTGATCCAGCAGGAAGCGGCGGGCCGCCTCGCCGGTCAGGGCCTCGATACGGCGCACGCCAGCGGCGACGCCCTGCTCGGACACGATCTTGAACAGGGCGATGTCGCCGGTGCGGGCCACGTGGGTGCCGCCGCATAGTTCAACTGAATAACCCTTGTCCTCGCCGGTCAGGGCCTTGCCCAGGGTCAGGACGCGGACGCTGTCCCCGTACTTTTCGCCGAACAGGGCGACCGCGCCAGCCGCGATGGCCTCCTGCGGAGCCATGACCTTGATCTCGGCCGGGGCGTTTTGGCGAATGACCGCGTTGACCTCGGCCTCGATGCGCTCGATCTCGTCCGGGGTCAGCGGGCCGCCATGGCTGAAGTCAAAGCGCATGCGGTCGCCATCGACTAGCTGGCCCTTCTGCGCCACGTGGGCGCCCAGCACGTGGTGCAAAGCGGCGTGGACCAGGTGAGCGGCCGAGTGGTTGGAGCGCGTGGTGTGGCGGCGTTCGGCGTCGACCGAAGCCACGACCTTGTCGCCCACCTTCAGCGGGCCGGTCAGTTCGATCGTGTGAACGTGCAGTTCGCCGGCCTGTTTTTGGGTGTCGAGCACGCGGCTGGCGCCGCCATTGACGTCGATGACGCCCTGGTCCCCGGCCTGGCCGCCGCTTTCGGCATAGAAGGGCGTGCGGTCGAGGACGACTTGCACCGTCTGCCCGGCCGCGGCCGACTGGACCTCGGCGCCGTCGGCGACGATCGCCTTCACCTCGCCCGTGGCTTCGGTGACGTCATAGCCGATGAAATCGGTGGGGCCCGAGCGCTCCTTGACGGCGAACCATTCGGCGCCGGTGCCCTGCTGGCCCGAGCCGGTCCAGTTCTCGCGCGCCATCTGGCGCTGCTTGTCCATGGCCACGTCGAAGGCGTCGGTGTCGACGGTCAGGCCCTTGGCGCGCACGGCGTCCTGGGTCAGGTCGAGAGGGAAGCCGTAGGTGTCGTAGAGCTTGAAGGCCACGTCGCCGGCCAGCACGCCGCCCTCGGCCAGTTCGGCCGTGGCTTCATCCAGCAGGGTCATGCCGCGGCCCAGGGTGCGGCGGAAGCGTTCCTCTTCCTGGCGCAGGGTCTCGGTGATGAGGGCCTCGGCGCGGCGCAGCTCGGGGTAGGCGTCGCCCATCTCGTTGATCAAGGTCGGGGCCAGGCGGTGCATCAGGGGCTCTTGCGCGCCCAGCAGATAAGCGTGGCGCATGGCCCGGCGCATGATCCGGCGCAGGACGTAGCCGCGTCCTTCGTTCGAGGGCGACACGCCATCGGCCAGCAGGAACGAGGTCGAGCGCAGGTGGTCGGCGATGACCCGGTGGCTGGCCTGGTTCTCGCCCACGGCCTTGACGCCCGTAGCCTCTTCCGAGGCGGCGATCAGGGCCTTGAACAGATCGACGTCGTAGTTGTCGTGGACGCCCTGCAGGACGGCGGCGATGCGCTCCAGGCCCATGCCGGTGTCGATCGACGGCTTGGGCAGGTTGACCCGCTCGCCGCCTGGCTGCTGGTCAAATTGCATGAAGACCAGGTTCCAGATCTCGATGAACCGGTCGCCGTCCTCGTCCGGGCTGCCGGGAGGGCCGCCGGGGATGTGGTCGCCGTGGTCGAAGAAGATTTCCGAGCACGGGCCGCACGGGCCGGTGTCGCCCATGGACCAGAAGTTGTCGGAGGTGCCGATGCGGATGATCTTGCGATCATCCAGGCCCGCGATCTTCTTCCAGAGATCAGCGGCTTCGTCGTCCGAGGCATAGACCGTGACCAGCAGCTTCTCGACCGGAAGCTTGTATTCCTTGGTCAGCAGGTTCCAGGCCAGCTCGATCGCACGTTCCTTGAAATAGTCGCCGAAGGAGAAGTTCCCCAGCATTTCGAAGAAGGTGTGGTGGCGCGCTGTGTAGCCGACATTGTCCAGGTCGTTGTGCTTGCCGCCGGCGCGGATGCATTTCTGCGACGAGGTCGCGCGCGGGGCGAGCGGGGTCTCCGCGCCGGTGAAGGCGTTCTTGAACGGCACCATGCCGGCGTTGACGAACAGCAGGGTCGGATCGTTCTGCGGCACCAGCGGGGCGGACGGGACCACGGCGTGGTCATTGCCCCCGAAGTAATCGAGGAAGGTGCTGCGGATGTCGTTCAGGCTCGGCATGATCGTCCGGGGTCTGGAAGGCGCAAAAAGCGGAGATAGGAAGTGCAGCGCTCCTTAGCCAAGCGCGCCTGATCTCCCAAGGAAATTCGTGGCATGGCCGGGCGCGGCGAGCCCGCTCGGAACGCGAAAAAGGACGCCCGGTCCAACGCTTGGGGCGCAGGTCCGAACGTCCTCGGCTCGCGAGGCGGCGCGGCGGGGGTCGCGCGCCGGAGGGTTTGGCGGGGTGTCCGGCGGCGAAGGCCGCCTCGCGAGAGCCCTTTGAAAGCTTGCCCCTGCGGGCCTTAGCCTTCGGTGTCTTCCTGAGCGTCGGGTCCGCCAACCAGCAATTCTTCCTCAATCTTGCTGGAAGACGCGCGGACGGCCTTTTCGATGCTGTCTGCGAGGTCCGGGTTCTGCTTCAGGAACTCGCGCACATTGTCGCGCCCCTGCCCGATCCGCTGACTGTTGTACGAGAACCAGGAGCCGGACTTCTCGACGATCCCGGCCTTGACGCCCAGATCGATGATCTCACCCAGTTTGGAGATCCCCTCCCCGTACATGATGTCGAACTCGACCTCGCGGAACGGCGGGGCGACCTTGTTCTTGACCACCTTGACCCGGACATTGTTGCCGATGATCTCGTCGCGCACCTTGACCGAGCCGGTGCGTCGGATGTCCAGGCGGACCGAGGCATAGAACTTCAGGGCGTTGCCGCCCGTGGTCGTCTCGGGCGAGCCGTACATGACGCCGATCTTGTGGCGGATTTGGTTGATGAAGATCACCAGGGTCTTGGCCTTGTTGATCGAGGCGGTCAGCTTGCGCAGCGCCTGGCTCATCAGACGGGCCTGGAGGCCCGGCAGGCTGTCGCCCATCTCGCCTTCGATTTCGGCGCGCGGCGTCAGGGCCGCCACCGAGTCGATGACGATGACGTCCACGGCGCCGGAGCGCACCAGGGTGTCGGTGATCTCAAGCGCCTGCTCGCCGGTGTCGGGCTGCGACACCAGCAGCTCGTCCAGGTTCACCTTCAGCTTGTGAGCATAGGACGGGTCGAGCGCATGCTCGGCGTCCACGAAGGCGGCGGTGCCGCCGGCCTTCTGAACCTCGGCCACCACGTGCAGGGCGAGCGTCGTCTTGCCCGAGCTTTCCGGACCGTAGATCTCGATGATCCGCCCCTTGGGCAGACCGCCGATCCCCAGGGCGATGTCCAGGCCAAGCGAGCCGGTCGAAACCGACTCCATCTCGACCTTGCCCTTGTCGCCCAGTTTCATAACCGAGCCCTTGCCGAACGCCCGGTCAATCTGTGCCAGGGCGGCCTCAAGAGCCTTTTGTTTATCGCCTTCTTCGCGTGCCACGAGCCTCAACGCCGCTTGGTTCATCTAGGCGTCCCTTATTCCATGATTCCGCCAACCCAACTGGCCCCGCTGCGATCCCGCGACAGCGCCAGCTCTCGAAAGCGAATGTGCATGCTTTGTTCTATGTTCGCAAGATGTTCTTTTCGGCGCGGAACGTAGATACGACCGATTTTGACGCACACCTAAAAGGGTGCTCCATACGGTCGAACCTGCGCATCCGGCGCACACCCCCGCGACCACCTGACGCCGGCCGCGACAACACCTGCTTAACCATAAGCGTGCAGGATTCGCCGATTGACTGGCGGACCGCGCGCGCTTTGACCCTGGACCCTTATCGGCTGCTCGGCCTGGCCTTCGCCAGCTCCGACCTCCTTCTGGAGCTGGACGACTACGGACGCATCACGTTCGTGGCGGGCGCTGAGCATGGCGTGCTGGGATCGGACCTGGTCCCGCTCACCGGGGTGATGCTGCTGGACCTGTTCGCGCCGAGCGAGCGCGAGCGTCTGCATGGCTTTCTGCTCGGGCTAGCCGACGGAGGCCGGCATGGGCCGATCGTCTTGGCGCCCGCCAGCGATCCGGAGCGGCCCGTGAGCCTCTCCGCGCGCCGCCTGGCCGAGAACGCCAACCGCATCTGCTGCGCCCTGACCCAGGCCCCGCCCCTTCCGCGATTCGAGACCGGGCCGGTCAGCGTCGCTCCCTTCGCGATCCCGCCGTCAGCGCAGCCGGCTCCCGCTCCCCAACCCGCGCCCGTCACGCCAGCGCCCTCGGTGCTAGCCGACCTGCCGCCCGACCTGGTCCCTCCGCCCGTGGTCGAGGCTCCGCCTCCGCCGCCTGTCGAACCTGTCGATCCCGCCGTCCGGACGACCATCTCCGAGAACACGCGGGCCATGCACCGCGCCCTGGCCCGCGCTGAGGCCCTGGCGGCGGCGGTGAGCCAGCGCCGGTTCGAGTTCGCGTTCCAGCCCGTCGTGCGTCTGGCCGACGACACCGTGCATCACCACGAGGTGCTGGCCCGGTTCGAGAACGGCGCGGACCCGCTACAGATGATCCGTACCGCCCAGGCCTTCGATCTGATGGAGGAGTTGGACCACGCCGTGGTCGAACAGGCGGTGCGCCGCCTCGCCTCCGACACACCGACTCTGCGCCTGGCCGTGAAGGTCACGGGCCGCACTCTGTGCGACGAAGCTTATCCGCAGCACGTGGAGCGCCTGTTGAAGCGTCATGAGTCGGCGCGCGGGCGGCTGATCTTCGAGATGGTAGAGAGCAAGACCATCGGCGACATGGTCCTGGCCAACCGTCACGCCCAGGCCCTGCGCGGCATGGGCTCGCTGGTCTGCCTGGGCGACTTCGGAGCGGGCGCCGACTCCATGGCGCACCTGCAACGGCTGCAACTGGACCTAGCCAAGATCGACGGCCGCTATGTGCGCGAGCTGACGGGCGGACGCGAGGAAGCGGCCCTGGTTCGTCATCTGGTCCAGGCTTTCAGTGAACTGGGCCTGCGTACCGTCGCCGCCATGGTCGAGAATGTCGGCGTCGAGGAAGCCGCGCGTCACGCCGGCGTCGATTTCGCCCAGGGCTATCTATACGGGCAACCGTCGGCGCGACCCACGACCCCGGAAACGCGAAAGGCGGCGCCGGTGGCGCCGCCTCTGCTCAGACTGGCCTGATCCGGAAGGACTAGGCTTTGCTTGCGCGCGCCACGTAGGCGTCGATCTGCTTTTCCAGAACCAGCAGCGGCATCGGGCCCGAAAGCAGGGCCGCGTCGTGGAACTGGCGGATGTCGAACTTCGAACCCAGCTTGGCCTTAGCCCCGTCGCGCAGGCGCGCCCACTGGGTATGGCCGACCTTGTAGCTGAGCGCCTGGCCCGGCCACACGCAGTAGCGGTCGATCTCGCGCTGGACGCGGCCATGGGTGTAGCCGGTGGCGCCGACCATGTAGGCGGTGGCCTGATCGCGCGTCCAACGCTTGTGGTGAATGCCGGTGTCGACCACCAGGCGAACCGCGCGGAACAGGAACGACTGCAGATAGCCAAGCTCGCCGGTCGGATCGTTCTTGTAGACGTCCATCTCGTAGGCCAACTGCTCGGCATACAGCGCCCAGCCTTCGGAGAAGGCTGAGAACCCGCCGGTGCGGCGGATCAGCGGCACGTCCGCGTTCTCCATCTGCAGGCCGATCTGCAGGTGATGGCCCGGGCTTGCCTCGTGATAGGTCAGGGTCGCCAGGCTGAACTTCGGCCAGTCGGCGCTGTCCTTGAGGTTGATGTAGAAGGCGCCGGGTCGCGACCCATCCAGCGACGGGCGCTGGTAATAGCCATTCGAGGCGCCGTCCTGGATGTTCACCGGCACGCGGCGAACCTCCACGGCGGTCTTGGGCAAGCGGCCGAACACGGCGGGAAGCTTGGGGCCGAGCGCCGCGATCTGGGCGTTCAGCTCCTTGATCATCTCTTCCTTGCCGGCGTCGGTGTTCGGGTACTGCATGCCCGGACGCTTGGCCAATTCGGTCATCCGATCGGCGACCGAACCCTGAGTCAGGCCCTGGCCCTTGAGCAGCACGTCCATACGGGCGGTGATCTCGGCCGCCTGGGACAGACCCATCTGATGCACCTCTTCAGGCGTCATCTTGGTGGTGGTCGCCGCCTGTACGGCGCCGGCGTAGTAGCCTTCATCGGCTGGCAGGGTCCAGGCGCCGGCCTTGTCCGTGGATTTAGCCTTCAGGGCCTCCAGCGCGGCGATCTGACGATCAAGGGCGGGCCACACGTCGGCGTCCACCACGCCCGTGACCTGGGATGCGTAGTCGGCGGTCAGGCCGGCGGCCTTGGCGCGACGCGAGATCGACTTGACCAGCACCGTGTCGGCGGTCGCCTGCCCGCGCAGCGCGCGGATCTGGTCCAGGGTGGTGGCTAGGATGAAGTTGGGCGCGATGACGCCCATCGCCGCCTCGGCGTTCATCCGGTCGGTCTCCTGGTCGAGGACCGTGGCGAAGGCCCTCACACGGGCGACATAGGCGTCTGCGTCAGCCGCATTTGCGATGCCGTGCTGGTTGTCCAGGAAGTCCGGCACCGACTGATAAGCGCCCGAGCGCTGATCCAGGGTGTAGGGCGAGTAGCCGCCATTGCCACCCTCACCGAACTTCACACGGCTCAGAGCGGTGACCGAGACTTCGTTCTGATAGGCGATGACGTCGTAGTCGATGCTGGCGGCGGGGCTGAGCTTGGCGCGGTCGATGGTTTTCAGATCGACCAAGCGCTGCTTGGCGTCCTCCAGCCGGCGGGCGCGGTCAGCGAGGGAGGCGTCGCCCAGCTCGCTTTTCAGATGCGCGCGAGCACCCTTGTCGAGACCAAGGGAGGTGGCGCGGGTCGGGCTCTTCTCGACGCCGTCATAGAAGAACTTGTCGAGCATCGCATGGAGCCGCTGATCCTCCGCGCCTCCGGTGGTTTGAGCCAAGGCCGGCGCGGCGAAGGCCGAGGCGGCCGCGGTGGCGAGGAAGGTTCTGCGGTCCATGGATGTGTCCCCCTTTGTACGCTTTGGCTTACGCGGTCTTGGCCGCGGCGATGTAGTTGTCGATGGCGGTCTCAAGCACGGTCAGCGGCGTGCTGCCCGACAGGAGGCCGGCGTTGTGGAAAGCCTTCAGGTCGAACTTCGACCCCAGGGCGGCCTTCGCCTTTTCGCGGGTGCGTAGCCACATGATCTTGCCCACCATGTAGCTGGACGCCTGGCCCGGCCACACGGCGTAGCGTTCGATCTCGGTGACGCCCCGCGCCTGGGTCCAGCCCAGGGTTTCGACGAAGTACTTCACCGCCTGCTCGCGGCTCCAGCGCTTGTGGTGCATGCCGCTGTCGACGACCATGCGCACGGCGCGGAACAGCGCGCCCTGGAGCTGGCCGACGTGACCCAGCGGGTCGTTTTCGTACATGCCCATTTCCACAGCCAGTTGCTCCGAATAGAGCGCCCAGCCCTCTGAATAGCCCGAGAAGCCGGTGGCCTTGCGGATCAGCGGGATGGCGTCGCTCTCATTGCTGAGGGCGAGCTGCAGGTGATGGCCCGGAATGCTCTCGTGATAGGTGAGCGACGTCAGGGTGAAGGTCGGCGACTCGGCGGTGTTGCGCAGGTTGATCCAGTAAATGCCCGGCCGCGAACCATCGAGGGTCGGCGAGTTGTAATAGCCGCGCGGCGCACCAGCCTCGATCGCTTTGGGCACGCGGCGGATCTCCACCGGCGCCTTGGGCAATTGGCCAAAATACGGCGACAGCTTGCCCCGGATCTCTTCGACCTTGCCGTTCAGCATGGCCAGCAGTTGGTCCTTGCCCTCGTCGGTGTTGGGGTAGTGCTGCTTGGGATCATCGCCCAGCGCCTTGAGGCGCTCGCCGACGGAGCCCTGGGTCATGCCCTGGCCCTTCAGAAGCACATCGATCTCGGCCGAGATGCTCTTGACCAGATCAAGGCCCGTCTGGTGGACGTCTTCCGGCGTGATGCCTGACGTCGTCGCCCCCTTCAGCGAGACAGCGTAGTATTCCGCGCCGTTGGGCAGGCGCCAGCAGCCGGCCTCGTGAGTCGCCTTGCCGCGGTTGGCCTTCAGGAACTCGATCTGGCGGTTCAGGGCGGGAACAACCTCACCCTCATAAATTTTCGTCGCCTGAGCGGCCCAATCGCCAGCGATACCCTTGGCGGCGGTGCGACGCACAACCGACTGGACGAGCACCGACTTGTCGGCCCCCTCCCCGGCGATCTGGCCGAGCGAGGCCAAGGCGCGGTCGATGGCGAAGTCCGGCGGCAGGACGCCAAGGCCCAGGTCGTGGCGCGCGATCTCCAGCTCGCCGTCGAGATTGCCGGCGAAGGCCTTCAGGCGCGACAGATAGGCGTCCGCGTCGGCCGCGGTCTCGATGGAGTGCTGGGTGTCGAGGAAGTCCGGCGTCTGCTGGTAGGAGCCGGTCAGCTGGCTGAGCACATAGGGCTCGCCCGCCGAACCCGCACCGTAGTTGAACTTGTTGTAGCCGTCGGCGTCGACGGCCAGGGTGAACTCGATGGTGTCGTAGTTCACCGCGTCCATGCCCGTGAGCGTCTTGCGGTCGATCGCGCGCAGGTCGCGGAGCTGTTGGGTCGTCCGGGTCGCTTCTTCAGCGCGGGCCTTCAGCGAGATCTCGCTGAGGCGGCCCTTGAGGCCAGCCATGGCGCCCTTGTCGAGGCCTAGGCGCGTGGCGAAGCCGGGGGAATTCTGGAAGCGCTCGCGCATGATGCGATCGAAGAGCGCGTTCATCTTGGCCGCCTCGCCCGACGACGAGGCCTGGGCCAGGGCCGGGCCGGCGAAGGCGGTTGCAGCTGCGCTGGCCAGAAAGGCGCGACGATCCATCAAATACTCTCCCGTTTGGTCACGCGGACGGACGGCTTGCTTAGCAGCCAGCCAGGCCAGTTTGATTTCATCGGCGTCACGAGCCCGCGTCGCGCGCCGACCTGATTTTCAATGAGAGATAGCGGGTTTTTCCGCCGGCCCGACACGGGGCCGAGCCGGCGGAACACACCTTCGTCAGGCGGCTTTCGCGCTGGCGATGTAGCCGTCGATGGCGTTCTCGAGCACGGTCAGCGGCGTGCCGCCGGCCAGAAGGCCCGTGTCGTGGAACTTGCGGTAGTCGAACTTGGCGCCCAAGGCCGTGCGGGCCTTGTCGCGCAGGCGCAGCCAGATGAGCTTGCCCACCATGTAGCTGCAGGCCTGACCCGGCCACACGCAGTAGCGTTCGATCTCCGTCGTCGCCGTGGCCTCTTCCTGGCCCAGGTTGTCGACGAAGTACTTGATCGCCTGCTCGCGGCTCCACTTCTTGTAGTGCATGCCGCTGTCGACCACGAGGCGGACGGCGCGGAACAGGGCGGCCTGAAGCTGGCCGACGTGGCCGAACGGGTCGTCCTTGTACATGCCCATCTCGACGGCCAGCTCTTCGGAATAGAGCGCCCAGCCCTCGGAATAGCCCGAGAAGCCGATGGCCTTTCGGATCAGCGGAATGCCCTGGCTCTCGTTGTTGAGCGCCAGCTGCAGGTGGTGGCCCGGAATCCCCTCGTGATAGGTCAGGGTCTTGAGGCCGAACTTGGGGACCTCGGCGCTGTTGCGCAGGTTGATCCAGTAGATGCCCGGGCGCGAACCATCCAGGGTCGGGCTGTTGTAGTAGCCGCCCGGCGCGCCGGCCTCGATCGACTTAGGAACGCGACGGATCTCCAGCGCCGCCTTGGGAAGCTGGCCGAAGTACGGGGCGATCTTGGCCTCGATCTCCTTCACCATCTTGTTCAGGTCGCTGATCAGCTCGACCTTGGCCTCGTCGGTGTTGGCGTAGAGCTGGTCGGGACGCTTGGAGAGCTGCTGCAGGCGCGCGCCGACCGAGCCCTCAGTCATGCCCTGTGACTTGAAGATCGCGTCGATCTCCTTGGAGATGCTGTCCACCAGGCGAAGACCGGTGGTGTGGATCTCCTCGGGGGTGATCGCCGCGGTCGTGTAGTTCAGCAGCGAGACGCCGTAGTACTCGCCGCCCTTGGGCAAGCGCCACACGCCGGCGTCGTGGACGGCTTTGGGGCGGACTTCCTTCAGGAACGCGATCTGACGGCCAAGGGCCGGTTGGACCTCGCCTTCGTAAATCTTCGTGGCGCGGGCTTCCCAGTCGCCAGCGATGCTCTTGGCCTTGGTGCGGCGGACCACGGACTGCACGAGCGTGGACTTGCTCGACGGCTCGCCGTGGATGTTGCCCAGGGTCGTCAGGGCGCGGTCGATGGCGAAGTCCGGCGGGATGACCCCGACGCCGGCGTCGTGACGGGCGATCTCGACCTCGCCATCCAGCACCTTGGCGAAGGCCGACAGGCGTGACAGGTAGGCCTCGGCGTCATCAGCGGTCTCGATGCCATGCTGGGCGTCGAGGAAGTCAGGGATCTGCTGATAGGAACCGGTCAACTGGCTGATGATGTAAGGCTGGCCCGAACCGGGCGAGCCGTAATTGAAAGCCTTGTTGCCCTTTTCCGCGGTTTCCAGCGTGAACAGGACCGTGTCGTAGTTGATGACATCCATGCCGGTCAGCTTGGAGCGATCGATAGCCCTCAGTTCCGCCAGATAGCGGCTGTTGTCGGCCTTGTCCTTGGCGCGGGCGGCCAGGGACGCTTCACCAAAGCGGCCCTTCAGCGACGCCATGGGGCCTTTGTCGAGGCCCAGCATCGTCGCGTATTCCGGAGAACGCTGCAGGGTCTCCTGCATGACCCGGTCGAAGGCGGCGTTCATCTTGGCCGCTTCGGAGCCGGCCTGGGCGCTGGCGAGGGTGGGGCTGGCGAGCGCAGCCCCCAACGCGCTTAGCAGAAAGTGTCTACGGTCCATATCCCGGCCCCTCCTAGGCCTTCGCCGAAGCGATGTAGTTGTCGATGACGTTCTCCAGCGTGGTCAGGGGCGTACCCCCGGCCAGCAAGCCGGCGTCATGGAACTCGCGGATATCGAACTTCGAACCCAAGGCGGTCTTGGCCTTTTCGCGCAGGCGCATCCACGTGATCTTGCCCACCATGTAGCTGCAAGCCTGACCTGGCCAGACGCAATAGCGTTCAACTTCGCGCGTGGCCGCCGCTTCCTCATCGCCGATCTGGGCGACGTAGTACTTGATCGCCTGTTCCCGGCTCCAGCCCTTGTGGTGCAGACCGGTGTCGACCACCAGACGCACGGCGCGGAACAGGGCGTCGTGCAGCATGCCGATCTGGCCCATGCGGTCCTTCTCGTACATACCCATCTCGACGGCCAGTTCCTCGGCGTAGAGGCCCCAGCCTTCGCTGTAGCCCGAGAAGCCGATTGCCTTGCGGATCAGGGGGATGCCCTGGCTCTCGCCGCTCAGGGCTAGCTGGAGGTGATGGCCCGGCAGGGCTTCGTGATAGGTCAGGGTCGGCAGGGTAAAGCGCGGCTGCGCGGCCGTGTTGACCAGGTTGATCCAGTAGATGCCGGGGCGCGAGTTATCGAGCGGCGGCGAGTTGTACGAACCGCCCGGCGCGCCAGCTTCGATCGCCGGCGGAACGCGCCGGACTTCAACGGCCGCCTTAGGCAGTTGACCGAAGTAGGCCGGAAGCTTGGCCTCGATCACCTTGATCTGGGCGTTGAGGTCCTGGATCAGCTGGACCTTGCCTTCGTCGGTGTTCGGGTAGTGCTGGGCCGGGTCGTTGTAGAGCGCGCGGAAGCGCTCGCCGACCGTGCCCTGGGTCAGGCCTTGGCTGCGCATCTGCTTGTCGGTCTCGGCCGACAGGCTCGCCACCAGGTCGAGGCCCAGCTTGTGGATCTCATCGGGGGTCAGCTTCGAGGTGGTGTAGCTCTTCAGCGACGCGGCGTAGATCGCCGGACCATTGGGCAGGCCGCCGATGCCGGCGTCATGTCGGGCGGTTTTGCGCAGGCGCTCCATATGGGCGATCTGGCGGTTGAGGGCCGGCAGCACGCTGTCGGTGTAGATCTTGGCGGCGCGCACGCCGTACTCGGGCGACAGCCCCTTGGCCTTGGTGCGGCGGACCAGCGATTCGACGAGGGTGGTCTTCTCCAGCGGCTCGTCGCGCAGGGACTTCATCTGCACCAGCGCCTTGTCGATGACGAAGTCCGGCGGGGTGATTCCCAGCTTCTCGTCATGGACGGCGACCTCCAGCTCCTGGTCGAGCGCCTTGCCCAGGGCGGACAGGCGCGACAGGTACGCCTCCGCGTCGGCGGCGTTTTCGATGGTGTGCATGTTGTCCATGAAGTCCGGCGCCTGCTGGTACAGGCCGCTCAACTGGCTGAGCACGTAGACCGAACCCTGGCCACGCAAGGCGGGGCTGGCTTTGGAGACTTCGTCGGCCACATTGAGGGTGAACTCAACCGTGTCGTAGTTCACCACATCCATGCCCGTCAGCTTGGCGCGGTCGATGGTGCGCAGGCGGGCCAGACGCTCGGCGTTCTGGCGGGCGTCCTCACGCTGGGCCGAGGGAGACAGATCGCTGATGCGGCTCTTCAGGGACGCCATCGGGCCCTTGTCGAGGCCGAGGTACGACGAGTACTCGGGGAAGCGTTCCAGCTGCTCCTTCATGAAGGCGTCGAACATGACGTTCATCTTCGCTGCTTCGGGCGAGGCCGGGGCGGCGGCGGAAGCGAAGCGAGGAGCCGCGGCGAAGAGGCCGGCGGCGGCGGTGAATTGAAGCAGTTGACGGCGGCTTTGCATGGGCCCGCTCTCCGTTCGTTTTTCTGAGGAACGAAGCGGTACCACTTACGTGTCCCCCGTCGAGCGGGCGCCTGATTAATTCCGCGTAATAAACACCTGGGAGTCGCCCTGCGCGCAGAGCGGCGAAGACTACGCCGCCTGAAGCTGCTGCTTGACCCGCTCGGCCAGGACCTTGATGTCCAGCGGCTTGGGCAGGAAGGTCACGCCCGTCTCGCCTTCCAGCAGGTCCGAGAACTCGGCCTCGGCATAGCCGGAGATGAACATCACCGGGGCGCTGCCCAGATAGCCGCGTGCCTTCTTGAGCAGGGTCGGGCCGTCCATGCCGGGCATGATGACGTCCGAGATCAGCAGGTCGATGGAGCCGGCATGCTCTTCGGCCAACACCAGGGCCTCTTCGCCGTCGGCGGCTTCGATCACTTCGTAGCCGCGGGCCCGCAGCAGGCGGGCGGCGACGCCGCGCACCGCGTCCTCGTCCTCCACGAACAGGATGCGCCCGGCCCCCGACAGATCACGGGCGATGGTGCGGGTCTTTACCGGCTCCACCGTAGGCGGCGCGACCACTTCCGGCGCATTGAAGATCGGCAGGAAGATGCGGAAGGCGGCGCCGGCGCCGGCTTTGGACTCGACGTGAATCCAGCCATCCGACTGCTTGACGATGCCATAAACAGTAGCCAGTCCCAGGCCCGTCCCCTCGCCCACCGGCTTGGTGGTGAAGAACGGGTCGAAGATCTTGCCCATCACCTCACGCGGAATACCCGGCCCGTCGTCCGACACCTCGATCAGGGCGAGTTCAGCGGGCGGACCGTTGTAGCCCAGCTTGACCGCGTCAGCGTGCGCCAGGCGCGCGGTGCGAATCTTGACCAGACCGCCGCCCTTGGCGGCCCGCACGGCGTCGCGGGCGTTGACGGCCAGGTTCATGACCGCGGTTTCAAGCTGGCTCTTGTCGGCGCGGACCTTGGGCAGATCGCGGCCGTAGTCGGTGACCAGCTTGACGTCTTCGCGCAGCAGCCGGCGCAGCAGAACCTCGAACTCGCTGATCAGCTCGCCCAGGTCCAGGGTTTCGCGCTGGACCGTCTGCTTGCGCGAGAAGGCCAGCAGCTTGCGGACAAGATCGGCCGCGCGCACGCCGGTCTGGCGGATTTCGTTGAGGCCCTCGTAGGACGGATCGCCCACCGGATGGCGGTGCAGCAGCTCGTCCAGGCGCAGTTGGATGGCGGTCAGCAGGTTGTTGAAGTCGTGCGCCACGCCGCCGGCCAGCTGGCCGATAGCCTGCATCTTCTGCGACTGGGCGAGTTGCAGCTCCATCTGCTTCTGTTCGGACACATCGACCAGATAGGCGGTCAGGCGCTGGCCGACGCGCGCCATATAGAGGTGGGCGATGCGGGCCGGGTCGTGAGCCAGCCGCACCTCGACCGGACCGGAACGTCCCTCGGCGGCGCCCAGGGCGGCGTCCAGATGGCTGTTCTTGTCAATCAGGTCGCCAAAGGTCAGGCCCTGTGCGGCCTTGCCCGCGGTCATGGCGCCGAGCGCGCCGTTGGCCTCGACGATCTTGGCGGTGAAGACATCGGCGCCTTCCAGCAACGCGGCGCCGAACGGCGACGAGGCGGCCAGGGGATCGAGCACCACCAGGCCAGTCGGGGCCGGCTCGGCGACGGTGAACAGGCTGGCGGCGGCGGGCAGAGATGCGGCCGCTTCGGCGGGCAGGCGCAGCGGCTCGGCCGCCTGTTCAACCAGGCGGATCAGAAAGCGCCCGCGTCCCAGTGGTGACACGGACGCGGGACGATCAACGCCATCGACGCGCAGCATCGCGCTGGCGGCCTCGCCGCGGCGCGCCTTGACCAGGGCCGTAAACAGGTCGGACGCGGCGCCATGGCGTGGCAAGCGCCGCGATTCGCCCAGACCGGTGCGCCAAGCCAGGTTGGAGGCCAGGATTCGGCCGTCCGGAGCGGCGGTCGCCGCGGCCTCCGGCAGGGCGTCCAGGAAGGAATCGCTGTCGATGTCCGTGACCGGCTGGCCCGAACTGCGGAACGCCACCAGGCCCAGACACGCCACGCCCACCAGACCGGCGAGCAGCAGCAGACCGGCCAGGGTGGCTGGCCCCGCTTTCATGGCCGGCACGGCGGCGAAGCCCACCGCGAGGGCGAAGAACGCCCCGGCGATGATCACCAGCGGATCGAAACGCCGCTTGCGCGCCGCTGCTTCGGTCTTCTCAGACATGAGGCCGTTTCCCGAAATCGTGAGCCGAATCAGCCATGTGACAACGCACAGGATACGCGTTTAGAGCGGGCGCGCGCGCTGCCTGCTCTTGTCCTTGTTTCCAAGGATGAAGCTGATGATCTTGGCCACCGCCTCGAAGTGCTGCTGCGGGATCTCGTCGTCGATCTCGACGCTGGCGTAGAGCGACCGGGCCAGAGGCGGATCCTCGATCACCGACACCCCATGCTCCTCGGCCACGGCGCGGATTTTGAGCGCCAGTTCGTCGACACCCTTGGCCACGCAGATAGGAGCCGCGGTCTCGCCGGGCTCGTAGCGCAGCGCCACGGCGTAGTGAGTCGGGTTCATCACCACGACCGTCGCCTTGGGCACGTTCTGCATCATGCGGCGACGCGACTGTTGCATGCGGATCTGGCGCTGGCGCGCCTTGACGTGCGGGTCGCCGTCGCTCTGCTTGTGCTCTTCCTTCACTTCCTCCTTGGACATCCGCATGCGTTTGGCGAAGCGGATGCGCTGAAAGAACCAGTCGAAGGCGGCGGTGGCGATCAGCAGGATCAGCACCGCCATGATCAGCGACCGCAGCAGCCGCACCGCCAACGGCATCAT
This sequence comes from Caulobacter sp. NIBR2454, assembly GCF_027474405.1. Lineage (GTDB taxonomy): Bacteria > Pseudomonadota > Alphaproteobacteria > Caulobacterales > Caulobacteraceae > Caulobacter. The sequence goes on along the minus strand of NZ_CP114871.1, from coordinate 1,040,494 downwards.
GGCGCTGGGACTGAGCCAGGCCAGGTTCTGCAGTTCCGGCACGTGCGGCTCGATCACAAGCCAAGCGACGATGCCGGTGACGACGAGCTTCACCAGGGTCTTGAGGAACTGAACAAACCCGTCGGGGCCGTAGATGCGCTTGAGCGCCGACAGCGGGTTCAGCTTCTTCAGGTCGGGTTTCAGCTTTTCGGGCGTGAACATGAAGCCGCCTTGGAAAAGGTGGCTGCACGCCCCGGCGATGGCCGCCGTCAGGGTGACGGCGGCGATCATGGGTAGGGCGGCCTGGATCGCCTGTATGCCCACCTGCCTGGCGCCGACGCCGTCCATGCTGAACTCGTCGGGATGGGCGACGAAGGGCAGCAGATCGTTCATCAGTCGTTGCGAGAAGAAGCCGCCGGCGATCAGCAGCACCGACACCCCGCCCAGCAGGGTCGCCAGTTGGGAGACGTCCTGTGATTTGGGAACGTCGCCCTTCTCTCTCGCTTTCGAGAGTTTCTGGGGTGTTGCTTCTTCTGTTTTGTCGTCCGATTCCGCCATCGCCCGCTCCTAGTTGAAGACCTGGAGCAGGGCCCGATAACGGTCGGCCCAGACGACGCCGATGATCCCCAGGCCAAGGGCCAGGATCGACAGGCCCATGAGGACGCTGAGCGGCGAGGTGACGAAGAAAATCTGGAACTGCGGCATCACCCGGCTGATCAAACCGATGGCGACATTGAGCACCAGCGAGAACACGATGATCGGCGCGGCCAGCTGCACCCCAAGAGCGAACGCATCGGCCACCGTGCGGGTCATGAGGGTGACCGCGTCATCCACCGGCACCGGCTGGGTGAAGGGAAATAGACTGTAGGAGCTCACGATCGCGCCCAGGAACAGGTGATGCAGATCGGTGGTCATGATGATCATCACCCCCAACAGGCCCAGGAAGCTGCCAATGGCGTTGCTCTGGGTGCCCAGTGAGGGATCAACCGTCTGGGCGAAGGACAGGGTGGTCTGGATCGCGATGATTTCGCCCGCCACGTTCAGGGCGGCGGTCAGGGCGCGCAGAATGGTGCCGATCATCAGGCCGACCAGCACTTCCTTGATCACCGCGCCCGCAAGACCGCTGACCGAGGCCGGTGGGCCGCCGATGTTGCTCGCCACGATGGGCGTGATCAGCAAGGCCATCAGGAGAGCGAAAGACAGGCGGATGCGCGGCGACACCGCATCGTCGCCAAAGCCCGGAATAAGCATCACCATCGCCCCAAGCCGGGCGAAGACCAGACCGCAGGCATAGACCTGAGCTGCGGTGGCGTAGTACTCCACCGCCGCCTACATCCCCGCGATGCGCGAGGCGATCTGCCGCATGAAGCCCGCCATGAGGGCCCCCATCAGCGGCAGGGCCAAGAGCAGGGTGAGAAAGACCGCGACGATCTTCGGGGCGAAGACCAGCGTGGCTTCCTGAATCTGGGTGAGCGCCTGCAACAGACCGATGCCGACCCCCACGACCAGACCCACGATCAAGGCAGGCGCGCAGAGCTGCAGCGTCAACCAGATGGCGTCACGGCCGATATCGATGACTTCGGCGCCACTCATGGCAGGCCCCACGCAAACTTCGTCGGCTGACAGATTTAGAGAGAGTCGCCGCCGCCGTCAGATCGGCATGCGCATGATTTCTTGATAGGCGCTGATCACCTGGTCGCGGACGGCCATCACCGTCTCCAGGCTGGCCTCCGCCGAGGAAATCGCCGTCACCACATCCAGCAGTTCAGCCTTGCCGGCCGCCTGCTTGGCGATCTGGCCTTCAGCGGCGCGCGAGGCCTGCACGGCGTCGCCCATGACCGACTCCAGCATGTCGCCAAAGGTCTTCTGGCGACTGTTGCTCAGGGTCGCGACGCCCTCGGACAGGCCGCCGATCGGAGAGATGCCTTGCGTGCTGGCGTAGGCTTTGGCGACGGCGAGCGGAGTGATCATCGTTCAGCCTATCGCTTGAGGATTTCGAGCGTCTTGGAGTCGATCGAGCGTGCGGTCTCGATGACGTTCAGGTTCGCCTCGTAGGCGCGCTGGGCCGCGCGCATGTCGAGCGATTCCACCAGGGTTTCGACATTGGGCATCTTCACGTAGCCCTGCTCATCGGCGCCGGGGTGGCCCGGGTTGTATTCGGACTTGAACGCCTTCTGGTCGGGCTCCACCCGCGCCAGCCGCACGCCCGCCCCGCCGCCGACTGCCGCCGGTTCGAAAATCGGGGTCTGGCGCCTATAGGGGTCGCCGCCCGGGGTGCGGGCGGTGGAGTCGGCGTTGGCGATATTTTCCGCGATGATCCGCATGCGCGCCTGCTGGGCGCGAAGGGCCGAGGCGGCGATGGCCTGAGACGTGGCGGACTGGGAATTGATCTGCGGCATCTAGCGCTCCTGTTCCCCTACCGCGGCTTCTGGGCGGCCATGCGAAGCAGACCCAGCGACTTCTGGTAGAAGCCGATGGCCGCGTCGTAGTTCATCTTGGCGTCCGCCATCTTGAGCATCTGGTCTTCCAGCGAGACCGAATTGCCGTCGAGGGTTGTTACCGTATCGCGCTGCTTCTGCGGGCGGCGCTCGGGCGCAATCCTCTGGCTGGCCTTGCCCATCATGTGAGCGCCCTGGGTCTGGACCGGCGTGACCGCCGGACGCACGCCGTCTGCGCCGAGCGCGACGTTGAACGTGAAGGTCCGCAGGTCCCGGGGCGTGTAGCCCGGGGTGTCGGCGTTGGCGACGTTCTCCGAGATCACACGCTCGCGCTGGCCCAGATAGCCGAGCCGGCTTTTGAGCATCGCAAAGATGGGAATGTCGGTCGGGTTCATGATTCCAAAGGGTGAAAGAACAAGGTTAACGACGCATTAACCACGTCTGCGCGGGCCGCCCCCATCGCCTGACAGCCCCGACTCGGCGCATGGAGCGAAGATGGGATTTGTCGACTTCATCCGCGCTGTGGCGGCCCTGGGCCTGACGCTTGGTCTGATCGGCCTCGCGGCCTGGGCCATGCGCAAGTACGGCCCGGAATGGCTGCTTCGAATCCAGATGGAGAAGAAGCAGCGCCGCTTGGTGCTGGTCGAGACCCTGCCCCTCGATCCAACCCGCCGGCTTGTCCTGGTGCGGCTCGACGATGAGGAACGGCTGATCATGATCGGCGAAGGCCGCCTGCTGGCCACCCAGCCCGCCCCGCCGCCCATCCCCGAACCGGAGCCAGAAGCGTGAGCGGCCTTTGGAACATCAGTCGCGCTGACCTGAAGCGCGCCTTGCTGGTGGCGGGCATCGCGGGCGCCGCCTCATTTGTCTGGCCAGCCATCGCTTTGGCCCAGGCGCTGAACGTCAACCTCGGCACCGGCGCGGGCCTGACCGAGCGGGTCGTTCAGCTGATGGGTCTGCTGACGGTGCTGTCCCTGGCGCCGTCCATCGTCATCATGACCACCTCGTTCGTTCGGATCACGGTGGTCCTGTCGCTGCTGCGCACGGCGCTCGGCACCCAGCAGGCGCCGCCGAACTCGGTGCTGGTCAGTCTGGCCCTGTTCCTGACCGCCATCGTCATGCAGCCGACCTTCCAGCGCTCCTATGAGGAGGGCATCAAGCCGCTGCTCGACAACCAGATGGAGCTGCCCCAGGCCTTCGACGCCGCAGCCGATCCGGTGAAGACCTTCATGCTCAGCCAGGTCGATCGCGAGGATCTGGGGCTGTTTGTCCGCCTGTCCAAGATTCCGACGCCCGCGACCGCCCAGGATACGCCCCTGCGCGTGGTCACGCCGGCCTTTATGATCAGCGAACTGAAACGCGCCTTCGAGATCGGCTTTCTGCTTTTCGTGCCCTTCCTGGTCATCGACCTGGTGGTGGCCAGCGTGCTGATGAGCATGGGCATGATGATGCTGCCGCCGGCGGCGATCTCGCTGCCGTTCAAGCTGATCTTCTTCGTACTGGTGGACGGCTGGCGGCTAGTGTGCGGCAGTCTGGTGGAAAGCTTCCAGCGCGGCCCTCCGACGGGCGGCTAAGCCTTTTTGGCCGGGGGCGCCTTGGGCGCCTCAGGCTTGGTGCGGAAGCGCTCCTTCATCTTCGACACCCAGCCCGAGAAGGCGTCGCTGTCGGCCGCGATGCTGGTGAAGTCGCTGGCCGAGGTCACGTCGCCATCCGGGCCGGCAAGGGCCACGCGCAGGGCGTCCGGATTGCGGGCCTGATCCAGCAGGCCGCTGTAGCGTCCACGCAGGCGGCCCAGCGCGGCCTCGTCGCCAGCCAGACTATAGGCGACGCCTGCGCGCAGCAGCTTGCCTTCTTCGTCCGGCCCCAGCGCCAGGCTGGTCTTCCAGCGCTCGCCCAGGGCGGTTTCCAGCATCTGTCCGGCGGCCGGCCAGTCGCGCTGCTTCCAGGCCGCTTCGGCGCGGATGTCGGCGGCCTCGCGCGACTTGTCCTGCTCGATGATCTCAAGGCCCGCGTCCGTGCGGCCCAGCATGACCATGGCGCGCGCGGTGATCACCCGGCGGTCCGCGTTAAGGGCCGGCGTCAGGACGGTGGTGCGCGTCTCATTGATGGCGCGCAGCGCATTCTCAGGCTTGCGGTTCATCAGGTAGATGACCGCCAGGTCAGTGGCGATCTGTGACTTGGCGGCGCCGTCCAGGCGATTGTCGACCTGATACTTCAGCAGGTCGGCGGCCTGATCCAGCAGATCCACGTCCACCAGGCGACGAACCAGGTTGCGCACCATCAAGTCGCCGTCGGCGCCGATGGGGGTCAGATCCTTGAAGTCGTAGAACAGGGCCAGCGCCTGGATCGGCTGCAACCCGTCGGCCATGCCGTCGAGGAACAGAGCGCGGAAGGCGCCGGACAGATCGGCCTGCAGCAGGCGCGCTTCCGGATGATCAGGAAGACGCTGACCTGCGGAGCGCAGCGCTTCCAGCGCCTCGCGATAGCGGCCCTGGCCCAAATAGAGCGACCCCAGGGTTCGGATAGTTTTCAGCTCGGTGGCGTCGCCCCGCCAGCGATAACGCAGTTGGTCATAGACGGCGGCCGCCTTGTCCGGCGTCAGCTTGCCGTCCTCGACCTGGATACGGGTGGCGTTCAGCAGGGCTGGCGCTGCGACGCCGTCAAGAGGTGCGGTGGCCACGGCCTTGAAGACATTGAGCGCGCGGCGACGGTCGCCGCTCATTTCGAACAGGCGGGCCTGGATCAGGCGGACCTTCAATTGCTCCTCTGCGGGGATCGCGCCGGCCAGGGCGGTGGCGATCCCTTCGCGGGCTGACGCCAGATCGCCCTGCTCCACGGCCGCCTCGGCGTCGGCGGCGGCGAAGCGCGCTTTCCAGACCGGTGAAAAGTGTTCGAAGGCCGGCGTGCCCTGCTCGAACATCTTGCGTGCGGTCGCCCAGTCGCCGGCCTTGGCGGCGGCGTAACCGCGCCACATGGACGATGACGCCTCGCCCAGCAACACGGGGGAGGACAGGTCGGCCTCCGCCTCCGCGAAGCGGCCGACGGAGATGCGAGCCACGCCGCGCAGACCGCGGAATTCCGGATCGCCCATCAGGCTCTGGCGGCTGCGGGCCGCGTTGTTGAGTACGCCGATGGCCTCGTAACCAAGATTGGAGCCCACCAGGAAACGCGCCAAGGCCATGCGCGCGGCCACAGGGGCGTCCTTGCCCGGCGCGCGAACCTGGGCGGCCTCGTCGGAGGCGGCGTCCTGCAGGGCGTTGTAACGCTCCAGGAACTTGCCCTTGGGGGTCGCGCCCCAGGTCTCGTCGATCAGGGCCGGCATGCCTGCCGGCTGGGGCGTTTCGAGCCGCGCCTCGGCTTGCGGCCGGGCGGTGGTGGCCGACAGGGCGAGGCCCTGCGGTCGGCCGATACGAACCAGATCGCCTTCCACCGTGAAGTTCAGATCGCCGGCATAGGGCTCGACCGCCAGACCCTGGCTGGACGGCAGCACCGCCAGCTGGGCGAAGGCCCGGCGGGCGGCCACGCCCTTTGACGGCGCCAGAGCCGGGACGACGGCCAGACGGTCGCCCACGGCGGGATCGTCGACCCAGATCGCCCGGCTAGCGCCCGAAAGTTCGGCCTTCAGGCCGGCGGGCGCGGCTTCAAGATCGCGTTCCACGGCGACGCCGCTGGAGCCCGCGCCACGTTGCGGCCCGAGCGCCACCGTCCAGCGGGGCCCCTCCCCCGTGGCCTGGGCGGCCACCTTCGCGGGCGCGACGATGCGCAGGGCGGCGAACCCCTCGCCATGGATCGGCTCAAGGCGCGTGTATTGAGCCGTGCTTCGCGCCGCGCCGGAGACGTCCAATCGAGCGGGGGCGTCAAACACCACCCAGATCGCATCGCCCCGGCGGAATACGGCGGCGGGCGTCGGGGCGTTCCAGTCGATCACCAGGCGCGTCTGCAGGCCGGCGGTTTCGGACCGGACCCGTACGATGCCGCCGGCTGGCACCGGATCGACCTTCTTGGGCTCTGCCGGCTTGGCGGCCTCGGCGACCTTGGGAGGAGCGGCGAACAGATTGACGAAGGTGGTTCCGTCCGCCTGGCCGACCTTGGCCTCGGCGTCATCGGCCAGGGTCAGGGCGACCTCAAGCCGACCGCCGATGTCGCGGCTCTCGATCTTTTTCAGCCACTTGGGCGGAAAGGCTTTCAGCGAGGCGATGTCCGGCTTGGCGCCCCTGCTGAACCGCAAGGTCAGCACCTGGCCTTCACGCTTGGTGGAGACGCTGGCGCGACCGGTCCAGTGGAATTCCAGGCGGGTGAAGTCCTTGGCTTGCGCCACCCGCACATCCAGCGGACCGCGCGCATCGGTCCTGGCGGGCGCCGCGACGCCCGCTGGCGCGACTGTGGCGGCGATGCAGACCGCCGCCACGCCGCCGCGCAGGACCGTGCGCAGGCTCATCATCTACCCCTTGGCCGGCCGGCGCTGGGGTTGCCTGGCTGGCGCCTTGGCCGGCGCGGTCTTGGCGGCTTCCTCGGCCGCGGCGGCGTCGACCGCCGCCTGATCGCCGCCAGGGGCCAGGGCCGCGCGTCCCTTCTTCATGGCTTCGTTGTCGGCGTACCGCTTGGCTAGGCTCTCGGTTAGCTTCTTGGCTTCGGCGGGCGGCATGGCGGCCAGCACCATCGACAGCGCCCGCTCCTTCATCTTGGCGGCGATCGGCAGACGGACGGAATCGTCCAGCACGGCCAGACGGGCCGCCGCATCCTTGGCCTTCATCGAGGAGAAGACCGTCACCATGCGGTCAACCTCCGCGTTGGTCTTGTTGTCGCCCTGGCCTACGACGTCTTCCATCTTGTACTTCAGGGCGTTGAGCGTGTTGATCTTGGCGTCGAGCTTGGCCTCGGCGGCGGCGAGCAGCTTCAGTTGCACATCCATGTCCTGCTCGCGGGCGTCCAATTGGCCGCTGCGGGCGCGCAGGCTCTGCAAGATGTTCAGTTCTGCGGGCGACAGCCCGGCTTCCTTGGCCAGGGCGGCGGCGCTCGGTCCGCAGGCGGCGACCGGCGCGGGTTTGGCCGCGGCCTTCTCGGCCGGCTTTTCAGTCTCGGCGGCGGCGTTCTTGTCGTCCTTGGGCGCGACCTTGGCCGCGGCCTCCTCGGCGAAGGCCCGGGCCCCGGAGGTCATGTCTGAAAACGTTTTCGCCCCCGAAAGGGCGTTAAGGGCGAGCACACCGACGGCGGCGACGCCAACCAGCGGCAGGATGCGGGGAATGTTCTTCATCGCCGGCCTCCAGGTCGGGGTGCGAACCCACCGGAACCGGTCGGCGGGTCGAACAGATCGTCATCATCAGCCCGGGGGCGTGAACGTAGGGTTTCCGGCGGCGGCGGCGGGCGATCCACGGCGGCGAAAGCCGCGCGGGCCCGTGTCACCGGCGGCTCGACCGGCGGTCGGTTGGCCTGAGGCCGTGCGCTTTCGCCGCCGCGAGACGCCTGGGCGATGCCTCGGTCCAGCTTGGCGGTCAGGGCGCGGGCCTTGTCGATACGGTCGGCCAGCTGCTCGGCGGCCTCGTCCGTGGCGGCGCGCAGGTCGGCCAAGCCCTGCTCGGCGCGCTGGGCGGCGCTGTCCAGGTCCAGTACGGCCTTGGCGAAACCCTCATGGCTGTCTTTGAGCGCCTTCAGGCGGCGCTCAAGACGCATGCCGAACACCAGCGCCACCACCAGAAGGACGGCGAGGAGTATTTGAAGGGCGATGCCAGCGAGGGTCATGTGTGATCCCTCACTTGATCTTCTGCACGGCCCGGCGGGCCTGGGAGCTGAGCGCGGCTTCGCAGCGCACGGCGATGTTGTGATTGCGCCGCCCCATGCGGCCGCGCGTCAGCGGGATCGACCCGGAGCGCAGCTCCACCATGCTGTCGGGCGTGGCGTTGAGCATGATGGTATCGCCGACCTTCAGGTCGAGCACCTTGCGAAGGTCCACCTGCTGCTCGTCGAGCACGGCGCGGACCTCCATCTGGGTGGTCCATAGCTCGGTGGCCAAGTGGCCTTCCCAGATGTTGTCGCGGCCGAACTTCTCACCCATGAACTGCTGCAGCAGCATCTTCCGGATAGGTTCGAGCGTGGCGTAGGGGAGCAGCAGCTCGATGCGGCCGCCGCGGTCTTCCATGTCGATGCGCAGCTTGACCAGGATCGCCGCATTGGCCGGCCGTGCGATGGCGGCGAAGCGCGGGTTGGTCTCCAGACGGTCAAGGGTGAAGCTGACCGGATGCAACGGCTCGAACGCGGTCTTGGCGTCCTGCAGCACGACCTCGACCATCCGCTGGACCAGCACCCGCTCGATGGTCGTGTAGGGCCGGCCCTCGATGCGCATGGCGGCGGTGCCGCGACGGCCGCCCAGCAGCACGTCCACGATCGAGTAGATCAGGTTGGAATCGACCGTCAGCAGGCCGTAGTTGTCCAGCTCCTCGGCCCGGAACACCGACAGGATGGCCGGCAACGGGATCGAGTTCAGATAATCGCCGAAACGGATCGAGCTGATGTTGTCGAGGCTGACCTCGACGTTGTCGCTGGTGAAGTTGCGCAATGAGGTCGTCATCAACCGCACCAGGCGGTCAAAGACGATCTCCAGCATCGGCAGACGCTCGTAAGAGACCAAGGCCGAATTGATGATCGCCCGGATGCCGGTGCGGTCGTCGTCGTTGTCGGTGGAGAAATCGAAGCCCAGCAGGCTGTCGATCTCATCCTGGTTCAGGATGCGCTCGGCGCCCATCATGCCGTCGCCGCCACCGCCGCCCAGGTCGTCGAGGCCCGTCCAACCGCCATCGTCGGTTGGTAGCTCGCCCGTGGCGTTGTCAGCGGCCCACTGGGCCATGGCGTCGTCGTCGATCTCGTCAGCCATCAGGTCAATGCCAGCCAGGGCGAACCCTAGTTGATCAGCATCTCCTCGATCAGGACCGCCTTAACCTCGGCAGGTGCGATGACCAGATTCACCCGGCGCTGAATCTCCATGCGGAGCTGGTAGCTGCCCTGGCTGCCGGACAGGTCTTCGGGACGCAACTCGCGCAGGAACGACTGGAACATGTCCTGGAGTCTCGGCAGATTCGGCGTCAGCGTCTCGGCTGTCTCGGCGTCGGCGAGCTCAAGGGTAAGCTTGAGCTTCAGGAAGGACGGCCGGCCATCGGCCGACTGCATGTTCACGATGACATTGGGCAGGGTGTAATAGACCACGCCGTTCGGCCCTTCGCGGATTGAGCCGATCGCTCCGCCTTCACCACCCTCGGCCTTGGCTCCCTCTTCGCCCTCGCCCTTCTTTTCTTCCTTTTTCTTCTCGTCCTTCTTTTTGTCCTTGGCCTCGGCGTGCTCGCCTTCAGGCTTGGGCTTCAGAAGGAAGAACGCGGCGGCGCCACCCACGCCCAGAACCAGGACGGCGGCTACGATTATGATGATCAACAGGGGGAGCTTTTTCTTGGGCTTGGCGCCCTCGGCTCCCTCTTCACCTTCCTCGATGGCGTCTTCGGGCTCGGCGCCCTTGTCCTTGGCCACACGCGGCTCCTTGCGATCTTCCCACTCTCTATTCACGCAGCTTGGTTAACGATCTGTTTTTCCGGCCTGGAAAATCCACTCGGCAAGTTTGTCGCAGTCGTCGCCGTTAACTATTTTTATCGTTGATTTTATTCAGCTTTCAGACTGGCCCGCCATTTGCATGGATGGCGGCGTGAAGAAGCGCCCCGTTGGCGCCGGTTTTGGAGGCCCAGATGGACAACTCGCTGTACATCAGCTTGTCGCGTCAGATGACGCTGCGGCGCGAGCTCGACATCGTGGCGAACAACATCGCCAACGCAGACACCGCGGGCTTCAAGGTCGAGGACCTGCTGGTCCGCACCGAAGCCTCCTCGGAGGCCCGCACGGCGGACGGTCCCCGCTCCATCAAGTTCGTCATCGACGACGGCGTCATGCGCAATTTCGGGCAGGGCCCGCTGCGCAAGACCAATGGCGTGTTCGACGTCGCGATCGAGGGCCAAGGCTTCTTCACGGTCCAGGGTCCTCCCGGTGAACAGCGCTTTACTCGTGACGGTCGCTTCACCCTGAACCCCGAAGGCGTTCTGGTCACCCAATCGGGCGTTCCGGTCCTGGGCGCCGGCGGTCAGATCGTCATCGATCCGGCGCAGGGCGAGGTCTCCATCGGCAAGGACGGGACCCTGACCCAGACCGACGCCCAGACAGGCCAGGCCAACGTCGTCGGACGCTTGGCGGTGGTGCGCTTTGAAAACCGCGGCGCTCTGGCCAAGGAAGGCGACAATCTCTACCGCAACACCAACAACGCCCAGCCCCAGCCTGCGGCCGACGCCATCATCCACCAAGGCGTCCTGGAAAGCTCAAACGTCCAGCAGGTGGTTGAAATCACGAAACTGATCGAGCTGACCCGCGCCTACGAGCGCTCGGCCAAGCTCGTCGGCGACAACAATGACCTTTCCCGGCGCTCGATCGAGCGCCTGGGCCGCGTGAACTAAGAGGACCTCGAAGATGCAAGCGCTCCGCACCGCCGCGACGGGCATGGCCGCCCAGCAGCTGAACGTCGAGGTCATCTCGAACAACATCGCCAACATGAACACGATCGGCTTCAAGCGTCAGCGAGCCGAGTTTCAGGACCTGCTCTACCAGACCATCGAACGGGCCGGCACGCAGTCGTCCGACCAGGGCAACATCGTCCCCACCGGCATCCAGATCGGCGCGGGTGTGAAGGCCGGCTCGGTCTATCGCATCACCCAGCAGGGCTCGATGAGCCAGACCCAAAAGCCGCTCGACATGGCGATCCAGGGCCGGGGCTACTTCCAGGTCCTGCTGCCGTCCGGCGAAACCGCCTACACCCGAGCCGGCAACTTCTCCACCGACGACCAGGGCCGTCTAGTGACTGAGGACGGCTACGAGGTGCAGCCGGGCATCAACATCCCCGAGGACGCTAGCGACATCCAGGTCTCCAAGTCCGGCCAGGTTCAGGTGATCCGAGGCGACAACACCGGAGCCCCGGAAGTGGTGGGCCAGCTTGAGCTGGCCACCTTCGTCAACGACGCCGGCCTCGACGCCATCGGCGACAACCTCTTCATGGAGACGGCGGCCTCGGGCCAGGCGGTCGTCGGCCAGCCCAACACCGTCGGCGTCGGCTCGCTGCTACAGGGCTACACCGAAGCCTCGAACGTGGACTCGGTCAGCGAGATCACCGCCCTGATCGTCGCCCAGCGCGCCTATGAGATGAACTCCAAGGTCATCAGCGCGGCCGACGAAATGCTCCAGGCCACCTCGCAGCTGAAGTCGTAGGATCATGAGCAAGCTCATCACCGCCGCCTTCGCCGCCGCCATGATCGCCGGCTCCGCCGCCGCCGCGCCGGTCACGCTTCGCCCCGACGTGTCGGATATCGACGGCCAGGTCACTCTGGGCGACCTGTTTGACGGCGCCGGGTCGGCCGCCGATGTCGTCATCGCCAAACGTATCGCCCCCAGCGTGGTGCTCGAGGCGTCGCAGGTCCAGATGCTGGCCAGCCGGGCCGGCCTTCAATGGGCCAACGAACAACGTCTGCGTCGAGTGATCGTTCGCGGTGTGGTTGAAACACCCCAGGATGGCGCCCAGGCCACCGTCTCACGGGTCGCCACGCGCCAGCCCGCCGCCGAGCAGGTCATCCGGTCCGGAGATGTCGTCGACCTGGCCTGGTCCGACGGTCAGATCACCCTGACGGTCCAGACCAAGGCGCTCGGCGCCGCTACCGAAGGCCAGTGGGTGAAGCTGCAGAACCCGGCCTCCAAGAAGGTCATCGAAGCCGTGGCCATGGGTCCCGGTCAGGCCATGATCGGCCCATCCGCCCGTCGGAACGCTTCGCCCGCCAACCGTTACGCTTCCCGCTAAAGAGGCCCGCTCCATGCGTCTGTCGCCGTTCGCCGCCCTCGCCCTAATCGCGCCCCTGGCCGCCTGCTCCACCGTCATCGACACGGTGAAGGGTCCCAGCATGAGTCCGGTCGGCTATCCCGCCGCCCTGGTGCCGCAGCAGCAGGACGTCATGGCCATGGCCCCGCCGCGCTATGCGCCGAACGCCGCGTCTTCCAATTCACTGTGGCGGGCGGGCGCCCGGACGTTCTTCAACGACCAGCGCGCCAGCCGCATCGGCGACATCCTGACCGTACAGATCCAGATCGCGGATTCGGCCCGTACCCAGAACCAGACCACAGCCTCGCGCGGCTCGACCGCCAGCGTCGGCGTGCCGAACTTCCTTGGTCTCGAGTCCAGCCTCGGGCGCATTCTGCCGGGCGGTTACGATCCAGCCAACGCCATCAACACCCAGTCCACCACCAGCAACCAGGGCCAGGGCGCCGTGAATCGGGCCGAACAGATCAACCTGACGATCGCCGCAGTGGTCACCGCCTTGCTGCCTAACGGCAATATGGTGATCCAGGGCACCCAGGAAGTTCGCACCAACGCCGAGCTGCGCCAACTCACGGTCGCGGGCATCGTGCGGCCAGAGGACATCTCCAGCACCAACACCATCAACCACAGCCAGATCGCCGAGGCGCGCATCAGCTATGGTGGTCGGGGCGATATCAGCCGCGTCCAGCGCACGCCCGCCGGTCAGGCGTTGGTCGAGAAATTCTCGCCGTTCTGATCCAAGCCAGAACCGGTCGGTTCATGGTGCGTTGTTTCCTGCATAGGGAGGCGCGCCATGAAGCGGACGCTCGTCGCATTGTCGGTCCTGACAGCCCTTGGCCTGGGCGCCTGCGCGCATGAGCGCGGCGAGGTCATGGGCGGCTACAGCTGGGTCTATCTGGAAAACCAGAGTGAAGGCGCCAAGCTTGCCTATGGCCTGCCCAACAGCGACGCGGTCATCCTTATGATGACCTGCAAGCCAGGGTCGCGGAACGTCGGCCTGTCGCTGATCTCCAACGAAGCCAAGCCCGAATTCACGCTGATCTCGCGCAAAACCCAGGAGCGCGTCGTCGGGCGTGCGGCGCCGGACATGATGAGCGGCGCGCAGTTGATCGAAGCGTCCAGCCGCGCGGACGGCGGCGCACTGGCTGTCTTTGACCGAACTGGCGACCTAGTCGTCCAGAACCAGGGCCGGCGCTATAACCTCAAGGCCGGCAAAAATGACCGCGCTGAGGTGAGCCAGTTCTTCCGCAGCTGCGGTCGGGCCTAAGCCCGGCGGCCGGCCGTCGCGCTGTTGCTAACGCCCAGGGCCGCCAGAGCGCCGGCGACGATGCCGGCGGCGTCGAGACCGGCCTCGGCGTACATCGCCTCCGGCTTGTCCTGATCCTGGAAGATGTCGGGCAGGACGAGGGTGCGCACCTTAAGCCCGCGATCAAAAGCGCCGTGCTCGGCCAGGGCCTGCAGCACGAAGCTTCCGAAGCCGCCCATGGCGCCCTCCTCCACCGTGATCAGGGCCTCATGCTCGCGCGCAAGACGAAGGATCAGGTCGATGTCGAGGGGTTTGGCGAAGCGAGCGTCGGCCACGGTAGCCGACAGGCCGCGTGCGGCCAGCAGGTCGGCGGCCTTCAGCGATTCCTCCAGGCGTGTGCCGAAAGACAGGATGGCCACCGCCGTACCTTCGCGGACGATGCGGCCCTTGCCGATCTCCAAGGGCTCCAGCACGTCGGGCATGGCCAGGCCGAGGCCTTCGCCGCGCGGATATCGGAAGGCGCTGGGTCGATCGTCGATGGCGGCCGCGGTGGCGACCATGCGGGCCAGCTCGACTTCGTCGGCGGCGGCCATCAGCACCATGCCGGGCAAGGCGCCCATGAAGCCCACGTCGAACGAGCCCGCGTGAGTCGGCCCGTCAGCGCCCACCAGACCGGCGCGGTCCATGGCGAAGCGCACCGGCAGGCGCTGGATGGCCACGTCGTGGACCACCTGGTCATAGCCGCGCTGCAGGAAGGTCGAATATATCGCCGCGAACGGCTTCATGCCGTCAGCAGCCAGCCCGGCGGCGAAGGTCACCGCGTGCTGCTCGGCGATGCCGACATCGAATGTCCGATGTGGGAAGTGCTTGCCGAACAGGTCCAGGCCGGTGCCAGACGGCATGGCGGCGGTTATGGCGACGATCTTGTCGTCCTTCTCCGCTTCCTTCACCAGCGCCTCGGCGAACACTTTGGTGTAGCTGGGCGCGACGGCTGGGGCTTTGGCCTGTTGGCCGGTGACGACGTCGAATTTGACGACGCCGTGGTACTTGTCGGCGGCGTTCTCGGCCGGAGCGTAGCCCTTGCCCTTCTGGGTGACCACGTGGACCAGGACGGGCTTGTCCTCGAAGGCCTTGGCGTTCTTCAGGACGGGGATCAAGGCGTCCAGATCATGCCCGTCGATCGGGCCGATATAGTAGAAGCCCAGCTCTTCGAAGAAGGTGCCGCCGGTGACCATGCCCCGGGCGTATTCCTCGGCCTTGCGGGCCACGGACTGCAGCGGGCGCGGCAGGTGTTCGGCCATGCTCTTACCGATCTGACGCACCCGGCGATAGGCCCCGCCGCTGACCAGCTTGGCCAGATAGGAGCTCATGCCCCCGACTGGCGGTGCGATCGACATGTCGTTGTCGTTCAGAACGACGATCAGGCGCTTGGTGGTGTCGCAGGCGGCGTTCATGGCCTCGTAAGCCATGCCAGCGCTCATCGAGCCGTCGCCGATCACGGCGATGACATTGTTATTCTCGCCCTTGGCGTCGCGCGCGGCGCAGAAGCCGAGCGCAGCGGAAATGGAGGTGGCCGCGTGGGCCGCGCCGAACGGGTCGTATTCGCTCTCGGCCCGCTTGGTGAAGCCCGAAAGGCCGCCTCCCTGGCGCAGAGTCTTGATGCGGTCGCGGCGCCCCGTGAGAATCTTATGCGGATAGGCTTGGTGGCCCACATCCCAGATCAGGATGTCCTTGGGGGTCTCGAACACATGGTGCAGGGCCACGGTGAGTTCGACTACTCCAAGGCCCGCGCCAAGGTGGCCACCGGTTACTGAAACGGCGTCGATGGTCTGGTTGCGAACCTCTTCAGCGAGCTGCTTCAGCTCAGCTTGATTGAACCCCCGGGTGTCGGCGGGCGAGGAGACGCGATCGAGGAGCGGCGTGGATGACATTTCGACTATCTAATCCGTCCGGAAGCGCGCCGGAAGCACGAAGCGAGCCATGACGCAGCGTCAGCGGCGACGATCCAGTACGAAATCAACGCTTTCGCGCAAGGTTTCGGCCATCGAGCCGAAAGGATCGAGGTGCGCCTTGGTCTGTGCGGCCAATAGCTCCACCCGCTCCTTGGCGGCGTCGACGCCCAACAGGGTGACGTAATTGGCCTTGCCCTTGGCGGCGTCCTTGCCCCCGGCGGCCTTGCCCAGCAGGTCCTGGTCGCCCTCGACGTCCAGCAGATCGTCGACGATCTGGTAGGCCAGGCCGAGGTCCTGCGCAAAGGCCATCAGGGCCGAGCGCTCCGCATCCTTGGCCCGCGCCAGAATCAGCGGAATCTCGAAGGAATAGGCGATCAGGGCGCCGGTCTTCAGGCGCTGCATGCGGGCCACCGCGCCCAGGTCGTCACGAACGCCGAGCAGATCGATCATCTGCCCGCCGCACATGCCCTTGGCGCCCGAGGCGATGGCCAGGCGCGTGATCAGCTGGGTGCGGATATTGGCGTCGTCGTGGGTGTCGGGATGCGCCAGAATCTCGAAGGCGGCTGTCTGCAGAGAGTCACCCGCCAGCACGGCGGTCGCCTCGTCATAGGCCTTGTGGACCGTGGGCCGGCCCCGGCGCATGTCGTCGTCGTCCATGCACGGCAGATCGTCATGCACGAGGCTGTAGGCGTGAATGCATTCCAGGGCGCAGGCCGCGCGAAGCACCGGCCGCTCCTCCAAGTCGAACATCCTGGCTGTTTCGAGCGCGAAGAACGGCCGCAGGCGTTTTCCGGGACCGAGAGCAGCATAGCGCATGGCTTCGGTAAGCCGGGCTTCGGGCCCGTCGGCGCGCGGCAGCAGGGCGTCCAGCGCTACGGTTACGAGATCGGCGGCCTCGACCAGGCGCTGTTCTAGGCCCTTGGCGGGTTGGGCGGCGCTCAAAGGCCTCCCCCCTTGAACGGGGCTTTCGGCGGAAGCCGCCGCATCAGGCGAACTCTGCCGGCTCGACGCCCGTGGCTCCGCCAGCGCCCAGAACCACCTTTTCCACACGCAGGCGTGCGGCCTCCAGCTTCTTCTCGCAGTGGGCTTTCAATGCGGCGCCGCGCTCGTAGATGTCGATGGAGCGCTCCAGCGGGGCCTGTCCGGACTCCAGCTCGGAGACGATCTTCTCCAGCTCGGCGAGGGCCTGCTCAAAGGAAAGGCCCGACAGGTCTGCAGCGTCGGTCATGTGGGCTCTGAAACTCAAAATCGAAGCGGCCACCCTAGTCAGGGCGAACCGGCGGGGCAACGCTCTAGCGCTCGTAGCGCTTGGCCTTCCAATAGCGGAAGCCGCCATCGCTGACCTTGCGCCACTGCCGTTTCTTCAGGGCGCGGCCGATCATGACGTTGAAGAAGCCGTGGGCCACCAGCATCACGTCCTGGCCGCTGTCGGCGAAACCTTCCAGCACAGCGGCGGCCTGATCGGCGCGAAGTTCAGCCTGCCCTCGGCTTTCCTGGCCCCCGTGATAGTCCAGAAACCACCACCAGAACCGCGACCAGAAGCCCCAAGCCTTGGGCGACAGCCTGATCCACGACGGCCAGGGCGGCGCGGGCAAGGGGGCCTCGATGAACAGCGGGTCCTGAGCAAAGGCGCGGCCGCCCGCCAGCAGAGTCGCGCTCTCGATCGAGCGGATGCGGGTGGACGCGATCAGGGTCCCGGCCTTGGCGGCGGCGTCGATCAAAGCCGGCGGAGGCGTCTGGCCGGCGCGCAGGCTGCCGGGTTCATAGCGATCCAGCCACCAACGGCCGTAGCTTTCAGCGTTAAAGCGCACCTTGCGTGAAATAGCCGGCTCGCCGTGACGGACGAGAGTGATGCTCCCCGCACGGGCGGGGACAGGCCCGGATTCGGCGGTGAAAGCGTCAGCCATAATTGATGGAAAGTCCTGCGCACGAATGCGCCTGAGCCCTCCTCACCCCTCCTGAAGCGCCCTCACATGGGCAAGGGCCGAGCGGCCCAGAGCCTCTAGGTCGTAACCGCCCTCGAGCGATGAGACAATACGCCCCCGCGAACGGCTCGCAGCAACCGAGGCGATGGCCCGCGTCGCCCAGGCGAAATCCGCCTCCTCCAGGGACTGGCTGGCCAGCGGATCGCGCGCATGGGCGTCGAAACCGGCCGAGACGATGATCAGGTCAGGCGCGAAGGCGTCGAGCTGGTCCATCAGCCCCTCGAACCGTTGACGCCAAAGCTCACGCGGGGCGTGGGGCGGCACGGTCGCATTGGCGATGTTGCCCAGACCGCGCTCCGACGGATCGCCTGTGCCAGGATAAAGGGGTGACTGGTGGATGGAAGCCAGGAAGAGGCTCGGGTCGTGCTCGAACGCCGCCTGGGCGCCGTTGCCGTGATGGACGTCGAAATCGACGACCGCCACACGCGCCAGGCCCGCCGCCTGGGCCGCGCGCGCGGCGACCGCGACATTGGAGAAGACGCAGAACCCCATGGCCGTGTCCGGCTCTGCATGATGGCCCGGCGGACGCACAGCGCAGAAAGCGCGGTCGATCTTGCCGGCGGCGACCTCGCGCACCGCCGCCACCACCGCACCGGCGGCGCGCCGCGCGGCGTTCAGGCTGCCGGGCGACAGGATGGTGTCCGGGTCGAGCGCCCGCTGGCCCGTGCTGGGCGCGGCGGCGAAGATTTCGTCCACGTACTGGCGCGGATGGATTCGTTTCAGGTCCGCCGGCTCGACTAGCGGCGCCTCGTTAAGCTCCAGGTCCAGATTGGCGTCGTCCTGCAGGGCGTCGATCACGGCGCGCAGCCGTTCGGGCCGTTCCGCATGGCCCGCGCCCGGCTGATGATCGAGCATGTCCGAATGAGTGAAGAGGGCGACGGTCATGGCCTCAGACAGCCTGCTTGAGGCTTTGCCCGGCAAGGACGTTCTCGTCGCCCCAGGCCTTTAGGGCGATGATCACTGGCTCAAGGCTGCGCCCCCTCGCCGACAGGGAATACTCCACCCGCGGAGGCACCTCGGCATAGACGGTGCGGATGATCAGGCCCGCCTGCTCCAGTTCGCGAAGCTGCTTGGTCAGCATGCGCTGGGTGATGGCGCCCAGTCGCCGGCTGAGGGCGTTGAACCGCATACGCCCACCCAGCAGGTGGTACAGGATCACGCCCTTCCACTTGCCGCCGATCAGGTCGAGGGTGGCCTCGACGCCGCATTCCTTGGGATCGTTCATAGGTCCGCTCAAGCGCCAATAGTATCCAGATGGGTACTACATACACAAACGTACCGTACTTGCGCTTAGCGTAGCGCGGCGCGATCTGTCCGTCGACGGCGCGAGGCCGCCCTCAGGAGATACGAAATGAAAGCCGTCGGCTTCCAAACCCCCGCCGCCATTGATGCACCCAACGCCCTGGTCGATCTGGAGCTGCCGGCTCCTGTCGCGACGGGTCACGACATACTGGTGCGGGTGAAGGCCGTGTCGGTGAACCCCGTCGACACCAAGGTGCGCCGCAGCGCCCAGCCGCCCGAAGGCGAGCCGCGCATCCTCGGTTACGACGCCGCCGGGGTGGTCGAGGCGGTCGGCGACAAGGTCACCCTGTTCAAGGCTGGCGACGAGGTGTTCTACGCTGGCGCCATCGGCCGGTCAGGCACCAACGCCGAGCTGCATCTGGTCGATGAACGCATCGTGGGCCGCAAGCCGGAGACGTTGTCCTTCGCCGAGGCGGCGGCCATGCCGCTGACCTTCATCACCGCCTGGGAGCTGCTGTTCGACCGCTTTGGCGTGAGGCCGGGCGACGGCGAGGGGCAGGCCCTGGTCATCATCGGTGGGGCCGGCGGCGTCGGATCGGCCCTGATCCAGATCGCCCGGCAGCTGACGAAGTTCACCATCGCCGCCAGCGCCTCGCGCCCCGAAACCGAGGAGTGGGTCCGCGACCTGGGCGCTCATCAGGTGTTCGATCATACCAAACCCCTGGCGGACGAGCTGAAGCGCCTGGGCCTGGAAAACCCGCCCTACATCGCGTCCCTCACCCATACGGCGGACCATTTCGAGGCGGTGGCGGCAGCCATCGGCATGCAGGGCAAGATCGGGGTGATCGAGGCGGATCGCGCCATCGATCCCCGACCCTTGCACCATAAGTCGGCCTCGCTGCATTGGGAGTTCATGTTCGCCCGCCCCATGGGCACGCCCGACATGATCGAGCAGCACAGGCTGCTGAACGCGGTGGCCGACCTGGTCGATGAGGGCCGTATCCGCACCACGCTGGCAGAGGTGGTGGGTGGCATCAACGCCGCCGACCTGATCAAGGCTCACGCCCAGGTCGAAAGCGCGCGCACCATCGGCAAGGTGGTTCTGGAAGGCTTCTAGACTTGAGGTCCGCGCGGCGGGTATCAGCCGGGACATGAGCCCGACCATCCGCCGCGCCACCCTTGCCGACGCCGATGCGCTTTGCGCCATCGGCCGCGACACTTTTGTAGAGACTTTCGGCCACCTCTATCCGGCGCAGGACCTGGCCGACTATCTGGCCTACGCCTACGGGCCGGCGCGCATCACCGCCGACCTGGCCGATCCGAACAAGGCCATGTGGGTGGTGGAAGCCGACGGCAAAACCGTCGGCTACGCCCTGGCCGGCCCGAGCGACCTGCCGCACGCGGAGGTCACGGCCGACTGTGGCGAGCTCAAACGCATCTATATCCTGAAAGCCCACCAAGGCGGCGGGGTTGGGTCGCGCCTGATGGATGAGGTGTTCGCTTGGCTCGAACAGCCCGGTCGTCGGCTATGGATCGGGGTTTGGTCCCAGAACTTCGGCGCCCAGCGATTCTATGAGCGGCGGGGCTTTTCAAAGGTCGGCGAGTACATCTTTCCGGTCGGGCAGACCCAGGATCTGGAGTTCATCCTCAGCCGGGGATGACGGCGGCGCGGCGTGCGCCTATCCTGCGCTTTCAAACGACCGTTGGGCGCGCCGATGTTCCTGAATTTCTTCTCCGAGCTTCGCCAAGCCAAGGTGCCGGTGACGCTGAAGGAATACCTGCTGCTGATGGAGGCGCTGGACAAGGGCGTCATCGATCGCTCGGTCGAGGATTTCTACTATCTGTCCCGCGCCGCCTTGGTGAAGGACGAGAAGAACCTCGACAAGTTCGACAGGGTGTTCGGCCACGTCTTCAAGGGCATGGAGAACACTGGCGAGGGCCTGAACGCCGAGATTCCCGCCGAGTGGCTGAAGGCCCTGACGGAGAAATTCCTCACCGAGGAGGAGAAGGCCGAGATCGAGGCCCTGGGTGGTTTCGAGAAGCTGATGGAGACCCTTCAGGAGCGTCTGCGGGAGCAGAAGGAGCGCCACGAGGGCGGCAACAAGTGGATCGGCACCGGCGGCACCAGCCCCTTCGGCGCCAATGGCTACAATCCCGAAGGCGTGCGCATCGGCCAGGACAAGGGCCGCCACGGCCGGGCGGTGAAGGTCTGGGACAAGCGCGAGTACAAGAACCTCGACGACAGCGTCGAGCTGGGCACTCGCAACATCAAGGTCGCCCTGCGCCGTCTGCGCAAGTTCGCCCGTCAGGGCGCGCCGGACGAGCTGGACCTGGACGGCACCATTCGTGGCACGGCCGAGAAGGGCTATCTGGACATCCAGCTGCGGCCCGAGCGCCGCAACAGCATCAAGGTGCTGCTGTTCTTCGACATCGGCGGCTCGATGGACGGCCACATTAAGCTCTGCGAGGAGCTGTTCAGCGCGGCCAAGACCGAGTTCAAGAACCTGGAGTTCTTCTACTTCCACAACTGCCTCTACGAGAGCGTGTGGAAGGACAATCGTCGTCGCCAGACCGAGAAGACGTCGACCTGGGACGTGCTCCACAAGTACCCCGGCGACTACAAGGTCATCTTCGTGGGCGACGCGACCATGAGCCCCTACGAAATCACCTATCCCGGCGGTTCGGTGGAGCACTGGAACGAAGAGCCGGGCGCCATGTGGATCGACCGCGTGACCAACATCTATGAGAGTGCCGTGTGGCTGAACCCCACGCCAGAGCGGCACTGGGACTACACCCAATCCATCGGCGTGATGAAGCAGCTGATGAATGACCGGATGTATCCGCTGACCATCGAGGGGCTGGACAAGGCCATGCGGGAATTGGTGCGGGGCTAACTTACCGGCGTTCAGCAACCACTTGTTTTATTGGACGCTTGCGCCAGTTTCATACGCCCGTAAGACTGACCCTGGGTAATAGGGGTCTCTGTCCGTGAGTCTCGAAGTTGAAAGCGCCGACGAGGCGCAGATCGAAGCCGTCACCAAGAATTTGGTGTTCGTGGCCGCCGAGCGGCTGTTTGCCCTGCACGGCTTTCAGAACGTATCGGTGCGCGACATCACCGCCGAGGCCGGCGTGAATCTGGCGTCGGTGAACTATCACTTCGGCTCCAAGGACGCCCTGCTGTTCGAGATCTTCCGTCGCCGGACGACGGAGCTGAACCGCGAACGCGCACGCCTATTGCACGAAGCCAATGACCGTCACGGCGGCAAGCCGCCGGTGCGGGAAATCCTGGCCGCCCTATTCATTCCGCCCCTGCGCTGGATGGCGCCGGAGAACGACCGCCGCATCTCCCTGCAGTTTTTGATCCGCGCGCGCAGTGAGGGTACGGAGGAAATCCGCACCATCCTGCGCACCGACGTGACGCACCTGCGCCGCTTCTCGGACGCCCTGACCGGCGCGCGGCCGGATCTGCCGGATGTGGAGGTCTACTGGCGGCTGCACTTTGTGCTGGGCATGCTGCACAACAACCGTTTCGCCGAGTTCGACCGCATGAACGCCTTGGCCGAAGGCCGGATGGGCGAGGACGACACCAACGCCCTGCTCGAGCGCATGCTCGACTTCGCAGAGGTCGGCTTCAACCGCTAGGCCGCCAGGCTCCAGGCGAACCTCAGATCCTGCACGAACTCGGCATAGGCTTTCGCCTTCGCCGCCTCATCCGGCACGCGCAGCAGGAACGACGGGTGGTAGGTGACCACCGCCTGGGCCTGATCCGGTAGCTGCAGCGCTTGGCCGCGATTGGCGGCGATGGCCGTGGGCTTTCCAAACACCGATAGAGCCGCCGTGGCGCCCAAGGCGACGATCACGCGTGGGCGGACGATGCGGCGCTCGGCGTCCAGCCACCAGCGGCAGGCCTGAACCTCGCCGCGGTCGGGAGTCTTATGCAGCCGCCGCTTGCCGCGCGGCTCGTGCTTGAAGTGCTTCACGGCGTTGGTGACGTAGGTCTCCGCACGCGGGACGCCGGCCTCTGCCAGGGCGCGATCGAGCACCTTGCCTGCGGGGCCGACGAAGGGATGGCCGGCCAAATCCTCCTGGTCCCCCGGCTGCTCGCCCACGAACATCAGCTTGGCCCGTCCCGGCCCCTCGCCGGCCACGCCTTGCGTGGCGTCGCGCCACAAGTCGCAGCGGCGGCAGACATCGACGCCAGCGGCGACTTCCTCCAGCGTGGTGGGCGCCCCACCCTCGGCCGGCCTGTCGCGAGCCATGCGCAGAGCCGCCTTCATGGTGCGTCTGGAGGGCGTGGTCGGGGCGCTCTGGACCATGGCCGCGGTCCTCTCCTGGGCGGTGGCGATCAGGTCGGGAATGAGCCGCGCCTCGGGAAGGTTGCGCCAGTAGCGCTTTGGCATGTGCTGCTGCATGGCCGAAGTGTTCAGCCGGGCCGGATTGAAGATCGAAGCGAAGTAGGTGGACCACGCGCCTTCCAACGCATCTTCCGACGGAGCCTGGGAGGCGTCCGCTCCGGGCGTGAAGCTCAACCTCACGCCGTCCCAGTGGGCGCAGGCGTCGGGCGTTAGAATCGACCAATTCATCCCGGCGAAGCGCCGAGCGAAGAACGGCGCCATCGCCTCGGTCACACGATGCGGCGGCTCGAACCAGGCCGCGTAGCTTTCGGGCTCGACATCCTCCAGCAGGCGAAAACGGACGAAGGCCTTCATCTTGTGCTTTGCGCGGCTGACCGATTGGGCGAAGTGGCGCGCCTGTAGCACTTCGGGATCGGTGATCAGCTCCAGCAGGTTCGGCTCGTCCCGCAGCCGCCACAGCAACCGGTAGAGCAGCGGCAACCGGTCAGGCGAACGATGCAGGATCACCTGCTGCGCCAATTCCACGAACTCGCGCGAGACGGTGAAGACCGGTTCGACTACCGCGACGGCTGGCTCGTCCGCGAACAGGTCCCCCTCCCCGCCGACGGTCCAGCTGACCTGTTCGGGGGGTACGCCCTGGGCCCGCAGGGTGCGCGCCTCTCGGCGCCAGCTATCGAAGTCGATCTCACCCGCCAGTCGTGCGACGTGCATTAAAAGAGACTCAACTGCTGCGGCGGCGTTTCGCGCGGCAGGTGCGCGGTCAGGTCGTCGGCGTCGCTCAATGGGCCGGGGGTCCAGTCATCGGCGATGACGAAGGGGCGCAACTTCTTCTCCGAGCCGCACAGCTTTTTCAGATCTTCTAGCCGAACCCGCTTCTGGCGACGCAAGGCGACAAGCCCATCCACAGATTTGACGCCCAGGCCCGGGATCCGCAGCAGCATCTCCCGATCGGCCTTGTTCACATCCACGGGGAAACGGTCGCGATTGGCCAAGGCCCAGGCCAGCTTGGGATCGACGGCCAGATCCAGGTTCTGGCCCACGCCGACAATCTCGCCCCGCTCAAAGCCATAGAACCGCATCAGCCAGTCGGCCTGATACAGACGGTGCTCGCGCATCAGCGGCGGCTTTTGCGGCGGCAGGCGGCTGGAGCTGTCGGGGATCGGACTGAATGCCGAGTAGTAGACCCGCTTGAGGCTGTAGGAACCGTAGAGGTTCTCGCTCCGCGCCAGGATGTCGCCGTCGGTGGCGGCATCGGCGCCAACGATCAGCTGGGTCGACTGGCCGGTGACATACTTCTTGGGCTGGACGCGGTCCTTCTTCCGCGGCGCGCGCTCCTCGATGGCCAGGCGCACGCCGCCCATGGCCTTCTTGATGACCCCGACATCCTTTTCCGGCGCGAGGGCGGTCAGGCTCTCGTCCTTGGGTAGCTCGATGTTGATCGAGACGCGATCGGCATAGAGCCCCGCCTCCAGCACTAGGGCCGCCGAGGCCTCCGGGATCAGCTTGAGGTGGATGTAGCCGCGGAAATCGTGGACCTCGCGCAGCGTCCGGGCCACCCGCACCATCTCCTCCATGGTGTAGTCGCCGCTGCGGATGATGCCGGATGAGAGGAAAAGCCCCTCGATATAGTTGCGCTTGTAGAAGCCCAGGGTGAGGTCGACAACCTCCTCCACCGTGAACCGCGCCCGCTTCACGTTCGAGGACGAACGGTTGATGCAGTAGGCGCAGTCGTAGATGCAGAAGTTGGTCAGAAGGATTTTCAGTAGGCTTATGCACCGCCCGTCCGGCGCATAGGCGTGGCAGATGCCCATGCCCTCGGTCGAGCCGACGCCCTTGCCGCCCAGGGAATTGCGTTTCTGGCCGCCTGAAGAAGCGCAGGACGCGTCGTACTTGGCCGCATCGGACAAGATTGCGAGCTTGGACTTCAGATCAAGAACGGCCATGAGTCCACCATAATGTTCGCTTTTTGTTCTGTCGATAGAATGGAACGCGCGATGGGGTGTGGCGTTTCCACGCGGTCATGACGCGGCTGCGTATTCGCCACGAGACCCGTTACACCTACGAGCGTCCGGTGCGGTTTGGTCCGCAGCGCCTGATGCTGCGTCCGCGCGACAGTCATGCCGCCCGCATCGTGGAGGCGACGCTAGAGTTGTCTCCGCTAGGCGCGGTTCGCTGGGTCTATGACGCGCTGGGAAATTGCGTGTGCTGGTACACCCCCGACACCCCCTCGACCGAACTGGTCATCGTCAGCAACCTGCTGATCGAGCGCTTTCCCGCTCCCCTGTCGCCCTTCGAGATTGGCGATCCGCACACCGCCACGCCCATCGTCTATGACCGCGAGGATCGCACGGCGTTAGAGCCTTTCATGGCGCCTGCTACGGACGACGAGGCGCTGGGCCTTTTGACGTGGCTGCGCAGCCAGATGGGACGCGCCGATGAACCCGCTCTTGATTTCCTGCTCAGGCTCAACAGCGCCATTCATCAGGAGTTCGCCTACGGAGCTCGCCACGATGAAGGCACACAGAGCCCCGCGGAAACCTTGCGTCTGGGGTCGGGGACGTGCCGCGACTTCGCGTGGCTGATGGTGGAGGGGCTGCGCCGTCTCGGCTACGCGGCGCGCTTCGTCACTGGCTATCTCTACAGCGCCAAGGCCAGCAAGGTGCGGGGCGCGAGCGCGACCCACGCCTGGGTCGAGGTTTTCCTGCCCGGCCTGGGCTGGATGGAGTTCGACCCGACCAACGGGCTGGCGGAGTCGCCGGACCTGATCGCCGTCGCCTCGGCGCGCACGCCGTCCCAGGCGGCGCCGGTTTCAGGCTCGATTTTCGGCGATCCGGGCGATTCTCACCTGGACGTGAAGGTCGACGTCCAACTCGCCGGACCTGTCCTGGGAGCCGCGTGATAGGATGGACAAAACCAGGGAGCGCCAGGCCATGCCACACGGGTTCCAACAGCAGGATCACCCTCTGCGGACCGTTGTCATTCCCCATAGCGTCGCCAAGCCGCAACACGGCCAAAAGGCCAGCAAGATCGCATTGAAGATCAACCCGCCGCGATCCTTCGAGCCGAAGCCGGGGCACTAAGCAGCGCATTGACTTATCACCGTTCACCTTCAGGATGACGGACACGCCGCGTCAGACGGCGGCCTCATTAGGTGGACTATGAACGCGCCCTTCAAGCCGGCGGGCCAGGCGCCCGCCAAGCCGGACGTGGACGTCGCCATCCTGGGCTCGGGTTTCTCCGGGCTAGGCATGGCCATCGCCCTGCTCAAGGACGGGCGGCGGGACTTCGTCATCCTGGAGAAGGCCGCCAGCGTCGGCGGCACCTGGCGCGACAACACCTATCCGGGGTGCGCCTGCGACGTGCCCAGCCACCTCTATTCCTTCTCCTTCGAGCCGAACCCGGAATGGTCGCGGATGTACCCGACCCAGCCGGAGATCCGCGCCTATCTGGAGCGGGTGGCCGACAAGTACGACCTGCGACCCTATCTGCGGTTCGGCAAGACGGTCACCGACCTGACCTTCGACGAGGCCGGGGGGTTCTGGAAAGTGACCAGCGACGATGGCCAGACCCTGACCGCCCGCGTGGTGGTGTCGGGGACCGGCGGGCTTTCGCGCCCTGTGCTGCCGAGCATAAAAGGCATGGACAGCTTCAAGGGAAAGGCCTTTCACTCGGCCTGGTGGGATCATGACGAGGACCTGACCGGCAAGACGGTCGCGGTGATCGGCACGGGCGCCAGCGCCATTCAGTTTGTCCCGCAGATCGCGCCGAAGGTGAAGTCGCTAACCCTGTTCCAGCGCACTCCGCCCTGGATCGTGCCCAAGCTGGACCGACCGATGCACGGCTGGGAAAAGGCCTTGTTCAAGGCCGCCCCGGTGTTCCAGAAGTTGCTGCGCGGCTTCATCTACACCCGCATGGAAAGCCGCGCGGCGGCCTTCGTCTTCAAGCCTGAAGCCATGGCCAAGTCCGAGGCGCTGGCGCGCCAGTACATCGACGCGGTTATCACCGACCCGGCCCTGCGCGAAAAGGTGACGCCCAACTATCGCATGGGCTGCAAGCGCATCCTGATCTCAAACGACTACTATCCGGCCCTGAACCGGGAGAACGTGGCGCTGGTCACCGACGGCATCGCCGAGATCACGCCCAGCGGCGTGCGGACCACCGACGGGATCGAGCACAAGGCCGACGTCATCATCTATGGGACGGGCTTCGCGGCCACCGACGCCCTGTCGCCGACCCAGGTGCATGGACGCGGCGGCAGGCACCTGAACGCCGAATGGGCGGCCGGGGCTCAGGCCTATCTGGGCGTGACGGTCAGCGGCTATCCCAACTTCTTCATGCTGATGGGCCCCAACACGGGCCTGGGCCACAACTCGATCGTCTACATGATCGAGAGCCAGATCCGGCACGTCATGGACGGCCTGCGCCGGATGGAGGCCGCCGGGGCGGCCTGGATGGACCCCAAGCGCGAGGCGCAGAACCAGTTCAACGCCTTCGTCCAGGAACGGGTCGGCAAGACCGTCTGGAATTCCGGCGGCTGCAAGAGCTGGTACCTGACCGCGGACGGTCGCAATACGACCATCTGGCCCGGCTTCACCTTCGACTATCGGCGCCGTGTGAAGGCGGTCGACCCGACCGCCTACGACATGGAGCGGGTTAGGGCCGAGGCTTAAGAACGGCCCGCCGCGATGCGGGCCTTGGCCATTTCGTTGGCCACTTCGTGGGTCGGACGCTTTTCGGCGACCGAACGATCGAGCACTTCGCCTAGGGTCAACATCAGGGTCGATAGCTTGCCCTCGACCCAGGCCGGGTCGAACGCGCCTCCGGCTTCCAGGGCGCGGATTTCGCCGGCCACATTGATGATGCCGCCGCCGTTGATGACGTAGTCGGGGGCATACAGCATGCCCTTGTCGAACAGGATGCGGCCGATTTCCGGCGTGGCCAGCTGGTTGTTGGCGCCGCCGGCGACGACCTTGCCTTTGAGGCGCGGGAGGGTGTCGGCGTTGACCGCGCCGCCCAGGGCGCAGGGGGCGAACACCTCGGCGTCCACGTCGAAGATGGCGTCGGTCGAGACGATCTTGGCGCCTGTCTTGGCTGCGATTTCATCCAGGGCGGTCTGATTAACGTCGGCGATCACCAGCTTGGCGCCCGCGGCGTGCAGCTTTTCGGCCAGATAGGCGCCGACATGGCCCACGCCCTGGATCGCGACGGTGACGCCGTTCAGGTCTCGATTGTACGCGCGCTCGACGCACAGCTTCACGCCCCGGAACACACCCTCGGCGGTCACCGGGCTGGGATCGCCCGAGGCGGCCGCATGGCCTTCCAGGCCGGCGACATAGCGGGTCTGCTTGCGGGCGTTCTGCAGATCTTCCGGCGAGACGCCGACGTCCTCTGCGGTCCAGTAGCGGCCGCCGACGGCGTCCACCGCACGGCCGAACGCCTCGAACAGCTCAGGGGTCTTTTGGGTGCGGCTGTCGCCGATGATCACGGCCTTGCCGCCGCCCAAGCCGATGTCGGCCATGGCGTTCTTGTAGGACATGGCGCGCGACAGCTTCAGGGCGTCGGTCAGGGCCGCTTCGGCGTCCGGATAGGCCCACATGCGGCAACCGCCGGCTGCTGGGCCAAGGGCCGTGGAGTGAACGGAGATGATGGTTTTAAGGCCAGTCTTTTCGTCGAAGAAGGTGTGAACGCCTTCATGGCCCTCGAAGGCCGGGGAATCGAAAAGAGTCATGCCTGGAAGTCCGTCCCGTTGCGGAAATTATGTGCGCGCCCTCTACGCCTCCGGGGCGCGAGTCACAAGCCCTGACTCTGGCGCTGCGACGATGGGCGGGGCGCCCGATGGGAACGGAGCGCCGGGGTCCTTCAGGAACGCGACCATGTCGGCGAAGACCGCCTCGCGCTGGTGATCGACCAGCAGCAGGTGGAAGCCCTTGGCATAGTACGCGCTGCGCGCCTCGGGCGGCAGTTGGGCCGCCGCCTTGCGCGCCGGCTTCTTGGGGATGATCTCGTCGTTGGCGCCGTAGAAGTAGGCTACCGGCCCCCTTACCGCGCCGATACGCTCCTGGCCCCGATCCATCATGTCGACGAGACCATAAAGGGTGTCCGACCTCGCGCCCCAGATCATCTGGCGGTCCGTGCCCATGCGGTAGAGTTCGTCGATATTGTCGGTGGGCCGCACCTTGCGGGTCAGCCAAGCCGGCGGCGTCCAGACCTTGGACCGGATCGTATGGGCGCTCAGCCACAGCATGGCGCGGTTTGGCAGGGGCTGTTCGGACCAGCCCCAAACCGCCGGCGACAGCAACAGGGTGCGGTCGGCGTCCGGCGCGGGATCGGACGCCATGGCGTCGATGGCCACCGCCCCGCCCATGCTGATCCCGGCGATAGCGATGATGGCCTTGGGGTGCTTGGCCCGCAGGACGGCGCAGAGGGCGCGGACATCGTCCACCATCAGATCGTCGCCGCCCCATACGCCGCGTTCGGGAGACCTGCCGAAACCACGCTGGTCGATGGCGTAGGTGGCGATTCCCCTCGCCTGCCCCCACTCGCCCCAGAAATGGAAGGCGTTGGCGTAGTCGTTCATGCCGTGCAGGCCGGCGATCACCGCCCAGGGTTCCTCATCCGAAACCCAGTGCGACAGGCCCAACCGCGCGCCGTCGATGCTGACGAAGGCGTCGGATGTCAGGTGTGGGCCGGAAAAGCCGAGCCCTGGCGTGCCCCGCGACTGCACCATGGGCGCACAGGCCGCGGCGGTCATCGCCGCCGAACTGAAGAGGAAGACGCGCCGGTTCATGCCTTGAGCAGTTTAGCCACACGATCTTGCAGATAGGGAACCACCTCGGCGTCGAACCAGGGGTTCTTCTTCAGCCACGACGTGTTGCGCCAGGACGGATGCGGCATGGGCAGGAACTGCGGCAGGTATCGTTCCCAGGCCCGCACGGTCTGGGTCATGTTCTCCATGGAACGAGGCCCCAACGCCCAGGCCTGAGCATGCCAACCAACCAGAAGGGTCAGCTCCATCTTGGGCAGGCTGTCGAGCAGCTTTGTGCGCCACAGCTTGGCGCAGCGGGTCGGAGGCGGATAGTCACCGCCCTTGGGATTTGTGCCTGGAAAGCAGAAGGCCATGGCCGCCACCCCGATCGCGGGGTTCGCGTAGAACGTCTCGCGGTCGACACCCATCCAGCCACGCAGGCGGTTTCCGGACGGGTCGTTGAACGGCAGGCCCGTCTCATGCACCAGTCGTCCGGGCGCCTGGCCGCAGATCAGGATGCGGGTCTGAGGCGAAACGCGAACCACGGGCCGAGGCTCATGCGCGAGCTCGCCAGCGCAGGCGCGGCAGGCGGCGATATCAGCGAGAACGGCGTCGAGCGAACTCATGCCGTCCTAATCGAGGCCGTCCTCGTCGGTTCCGTAGGCCTGGACGAAGGTCGGACCGCCGGCGGCGACTTCGGCGGCGGTCAGGGCGCGGTAGCGCCAGACGCCCTTGAACTTGCCGGGGTCGGCCGGCTTGTTGTGACGCAGGATCACCAGCTTGTTCTCGCGGGCGAGGCCGATGGCCACGTTGCGCACATGCGGCAGAATCCGGCGCCAGCGCTCGGGCTCGACGCTCTGGGCGACCTTGACGGGATCGGCCGACTTGCCTTCGGGCAAGAGGGCGATGGCGGAAAGCAGGGCGTCTTCGATGGGAGAGGTCATGTCAGACGCTTGCTAATGCAAGCGCCCCGCCTTGGCCAACCCCGATGCACATGCTGGCCAGAGCGCGCTTGCCGCCGCGGGCTTTCATCGCCCGCGCGGCGGTGATCGCCAGCCGGGCTCCGCTGGCGCCCAGCGGGTGGCCCAGGGCGATGGCGCCGCCATGCGGATTCACATGTTCGGCGTCGTCGGCCAGACCCCAGGCGCGCGTGCAGGCCAGGGCCTGGGCGGCGAAGGCCTCGTTCAGCTCGATGATGTCGAAGTCCTTGGCGGTGATGCCAAGACGCTTGGTCAGGGTCTCCACCGCCGGGATCGGACCCACCCCCATGATGCGTGGCGCGACGCCGCCGGCAGCCCCGCCCTCGACCCGGGCGATGGGCTCCAGGCCGAATTCGCGGGCGATCTCTTCTGTGGCCAGGATCATGGCCGCCGCCCCGTCATTGATGCCCGACGCGTTGCCGGCCGTGACCGTGCCGCCCTCACGCACGATGGGTTTGAGCGCCTGCAGCGCCTCCAGCGTGGTGTCGGGGCGCGGGTGTTCGTCAGCGGACAGCACCGTCTCCTTCTTCTTGTCGAACACCGTGATCGGGGCGATCTCGCCCTCGAAGTAGCCCGCCTTGA
This sequence comes from Caulobacter sp. NIBR2454, assembly GCF_027474405.1. Lineage (GTDB taxonomy): Bacteria > Pseudomonadota > Alphaproteobacteria > Caulobacterales > Caulobacteraceae > Caulobacter. The sequence goes on along the minus strand of NZ_CP114871.1, from coordinate 1,009,107 downwards.
TCGCGGCGGCGGCGCGCTGCTGGCTGCGGAACGCGAAGGCGTCCTGGTCGGCGCGGGCGATCTGGTAGTCCTCGGCCACGTTCTCGGCCGTCTCCGGCATGGCGTCGACGCCGTAGGCCTTACGCATGGCGGGGTTGATGAAGCGCCAGCCGATGGTGGTGTCGAAGATCTCGTTGCTGCGCTGGAAGGCGGTCTCGGCCTTGCCCATGACGAACGGCGAGCGGGTCATGTGCTCCACCCCGCCGGCGACCACGAACTCGGCGTCGCCGGTAGCGATCATCCGCGCACCCTGGATAACCGACTCCAGGCCGGAGGCGCAGAGGCGATTGACGGTCACAGCCGGGGTCCGCACCGGCAGGCCCGCCAGCAGCAGAGCCATACGCGCGACGTTGCGGTTGTCCTCGCCCGCCTGGTTGACGCAGCCGTAGATCACCTCGTCCAGGCGATCCCAGTCGACCTTGTGATGCGCGGCCATCAACGCCTTCAGCGGATGAGCGGCCAGATCGTCGGCCCGCACCTTGGACAGCCCGCCGCCGAACCGGCCTATGGGCGTCCGAAATCCGCTGCACAGATAGACTGTCCGCCCTTGCATCGCTGTCTCCCGACTTTCCATTTTGCGGCAGGTTAGGCAGAGAGAGCGTGGCGATCAAACAATCGTTCGGGAGATGGGCATGGACGGCGGCGGCGAGAACATGGGCGGCCCACAATTGGTCACCGAAGGCGAGTGGGCCGGCTGGCGCACCTGGCGCGGCTCGGACCCGTTCGAGGATCAGTCCGGTCCCTTCTACTTCCGCGACGAGGACGACGGCACGGTGCGCTGCGCCTTCCGCGCCGAGAAGAAGCATATGAACGGCGGCGGCTTCATGCACGGCGGTTGCATGATGACCTTCGCCGACTTCTGCCTGTTCGCCATCGGCTGGAGCGCGCTGAAGGACACCCGCGCCGTAACCGTCAGCCTGAACGGCGAGTTCGTCGGCCCGGCCGCCGTCGGCGACCTGATCGAGGCCACGGGCGAGATCGTCCGCGATGGGGGCTCGCTGCTGTTCGTGCGGGGCAAGCTGTCGACGGGCGGGCGGGCGATGCTGTCCTTCTCGGGCGTGGTGAAGAAAATCCGCTCGCGCTAGGTCCCGGCGGAGGCCGCCGGGCGGACCATCATCGCCTCCAGCCAGCGGTGGACATGCTCCATCTCCTCGGCCGGTTTGAACTGGACCATGCGGGCGAAGTCGATGCTGGTGGCGGCCAGGATATCGGCCATGGTCACGCGGTCGCAGGCGATGAACTCGCTTTGGGCCAGGCGGCGGTTCAGCATCTTCATCGCCCGATCGGCCCAGGCGCGGTTGGCGGCGGCCACTTCCGGCACCTGGGTTTCGAGCGCCGCGAGCCGCGGGTGCCCATGTCGCACCGCCATCATCAGCGGCATGGCCACCATCAACTCGACGCGCCGCGCCCACATCTCAATGACCGCCGTCTCCTTGGGATCGCGCCCGAAGAAGTTCGGCTCCGGGTACAAGCTCTCCAGATAGCGGCAGATGGCGACCGACTCGGTGATGGTCGTCTCGTCGTCGATCTCCAGGGCCGGCACGTTCGCGGCGCCCGCGCGGGTCAGATAGTCTGGCGTGCGGTGTTCGCCCTTGAACAGATCGACATCGACGATCTCGATGTCCTCGATGCCCTTCTCCGCCATGAACCAGCGGACCCGGCGCGGATTGGGCGCGCGGCGGCTATCATACAGTTTCATACGCTTGTTCCTCCCGCCGCCACCCTTTCACGGGTGACGCGAGGGATGCAAAGGCCCTTAGAGCGCGAACAGCTCATTGGGCATGGCGCCGACGATGGCCGCCGTCAGGCAGGTGGCCAGGAAGCCGGCCAGCAGAGCCTTCCAGACGAGATTGATCACCTCGCCCCGGCGTTCGGGCATCAGCACGCCCATGCCAGACACCGTGATCCCGACCGAGCCGACATTGGCGAAGCCGCAAAGGGCGTAGGTCAGGATAGTGCGAGTACGCTCGCTCATCTCCGTCGCCGGAACGGCGCCCAGTTGGATGAAGGCGATGAACTCGGTGAGCATCAGCTTCACGCCCAGCAAGTATCCGGCCTTGAACGCCTCGTCCCAGTGGATGCCCAGCGCCCAGGCCAGCGGCGCGAAGGCGAAGCTCAGAACGCGCTCGATAGTCACCGGACCGCCGAACATGTCGGGCAGGGCCCAGCCCAGGAAGGCGTTGGCGATGGCCACGAACGCCACATAGACGATCAGCACGCCCGAAATGTTCAGGACCACCATCAAGCCGTCCGACACGCCCTTGGAGATGGCGTCGACCGCGGAGTCGTATTTCAGCAGGCTGGTGTAATCGACCGACACCCCGCCGACGTTCGGCTTTTCCGGAATCATGATGCGGGCTAGCAGCACGCCGGCCGGAGCCGAAACCACCGAGGCCGCCAGGACGTGGGCCGCGGCGTTCGGCAGGACGGTCTTAAGCACCGTGGCGTAGGCGACCATGGTCGAGCCGGCGACGGTGGCCAGACCGACGACCATCATCATGAACAGTTCAGAGCGCGACAGCTTGTCGAGATAACCCCGAATGATGATCGGGGTCTCGACCATGCCCAGGAAGATGTTGGAGGCCGTCGCCGTCGCCGAAGCGCCGCCCATGCCCATGGTCTTTTCGAAGACGAAGCCAAAGCCGCGGATGATCCACTTTAGAATCTTCCAGTGCCATAGCAGGGCCGACAGCGACGAGATCACCAGGATCACCGGCAGCACCTGGAAGGCGAAGACGAACAGGGCGTTGGGATTCTCGATCGAATAGGGCTGCACCCCGCCGCCCATGTAGCCGAAGACGAACTGGGTCCCTTGGGCGGTCGCGGCGGCCAGGCCGTCCACAACGCCGTTGATTCCGCTGATGATCGCCCGGGCCGCGGGGAGGCCGAAGATCAGGACCACCAGGCCAGCCTGAAGAGCGACGGCGCCTACGGCCAGACGCCACGGAAAGCGCTTGCGGTCTTCCGACAGCGCCCAGCAGACGCCAATGGTGAAGACCACGCCGACAAGGCTCTGGGCGTTTTCAGGACGGAACATGAAGCGAGACTGGCCCTTGGCGGCCGCCCCCTTGGGGCCGCTCGGACCCCTTTTGACACCGCCGTGGCCCAGCAAGGCAAGGGTCCGCTTGTCGCAAGCACGTTTTGCATGACGAATTTGTAAGGCGAACAACGCTCGCCTTACCCCGATTTAACTTGGTTCCGACGCCCCTCGCGCACATTGCTTGGCGCAATCTTTGGGGGAGTTCAGCCGGCCCATGTCCCTGGCCCTAGCGACTTTGATCTACGAATGGCGGCGCTACTTGGCGGCGGTCATCGCACTCGCCTTCTCGGGCCTGCTCGTGCTTGCCCAGGTCGGCATGTTCATGGGCATCGGCAAGGCGTTCACAGCCAACATCGACCGCTCTCGCGGCGACCTCATCGTGCTCGGCCCCAAGGCCGAAAGCCTGATGAACGGCGGCGCGGGCCTGCCGGCCCGCATCAAGCCTGCGCTCTACACCAATCCGGCCGTGGTTGATGTCGGGGACCTGATGGTCAACGGCGGCATGTGGCAGAACGACCCCGGCCCGGGCAAGAAGCGCAAGCGCGAGTTCATCCAGACCTACGCGGTGGACACCTGGCCCGACGCCGTCACCCTGCCCACCGATTTCGATGAGGACCTGCGCGTCGCGCTGCTGGAGCCCAAGGGCGTGGCGGTGGACAAGAGCGCCCTGGCGCGCCTGGGCGTCAAACTCGGCGACCGGGCCTCGATCAACGGCCAGACCGTCCGCATCGTCGCCGTGCTCGACAACTATCCCAACATGAACTCGCCCATGGTGTTCATGTCCCGCGACTCGATGCGCAAGCTGGGAATGAGCGGCCGCGCCGATCGCACCGGCCCGCTGATGGTCCGGATCGGCGATCCGGCGCAAGCCATCGCCATCCGGGACCAGTTGAACGCCAACGCCAACGAGGCCTACCGCGTCTGGACGCGGGCTGAACTGAGCGAAGCCAACCAGGGCGCTCTGCTCAAGGAGCAGATCATCGGCATCATGCTGGCTTTCTCGCTGTTCGTCGGCCTGCTGATCGGGGTCGGCATCACCTCTCAGACCCTGCGCGGCGCGATCCTGGCCAACATTAAGGAGTTCGCCTCCCTGCGCGCCCTGGGTGTGTCCATGGGCTCGCTCCGGATCATCGTCCTGGAGCTCTCGTTCTGGGTCGGCATCGCCGGTCTGGGCGCCACGGCCCTGATGACCTTCGGAGTGGCCATGCTGGCCAACGCCGGCGGTCTGCCGATGTCCTTCCCGATCGGCATGATCACCATGGTCGCCATCTTCCTCGTCTCGATCGCGATGCTGTCCGGCCTGATGGCCCTGGGCATCCTCAAGAAGAGCCAACCTGCGGACCTGCTGCGATGAGCGCGCCCAAGCCAACCTATGCCGTCAAGGCCAGCGGACTGCGCAAGCGGTTCAAGACCGGCCGCTCCTACATCGAGGTCCTCAAGGGTGTCGATTTCGAAGCCCTGCTGGGCGAAGTGACCATGGTCATGGGCCCCTCGGGTTCGGGCAAATCGACCCTGGTGGCCAACCTGTCGGGCCTGCTGCGGCCGGACGGCGGCCGCGTCGAAGCCCTGGGCGTCAACATGTGGGGGCCGGCGGAGAAGTGGGTGGAGGAACGTGACGGTCCCTCGCCCAACATAAAAGGTCTGACGCCTACCAAGCTGGACAAGTTCCGTCTCGACAACTGTGGGTTCATCTTCCAGGGCTTCAACCTGTTCGCGGCTCTCTCGGCCCTGCAGCAGGTGACCACGGTCCTGAAGTACCAGGGTGTTCCTCCTGGCGAAGCTCACGAGCGCGCCAAGGAAGCCCTGACCGAGGTCGGTCTTGGCCATCGCCTGAATCAGCGTCCGTCGGAACTGTCGGGCGGGGAGAAGCAGCGGGTGGCCATCGCCCGCGCCCTGGCCAAGCGTCCGCGCCTTTTGTTCGCCGACGAACCCACCTCCGCCCTCGACGGCGAGAACGGTCAGATCGTCACCAAGCTTTTGCAACGGGCGGCCAAGGAACATGGAGCAGCGGTGATCTGCGTCACGCACGACCCGCGCCTGGAAGCCTTCGCCGACCGCATCATCCACATCGAAGACGGCCTGATCCTGAGCGACAGCCGCACTTCCAATGCCGAAGCGCCGAAGACCGGCCACGGCGCCAACCTGATCGGAGCCTAAGACCATGCCCGCGTTTCTTCGCCGCCGTTCCTTCTGGCTCGTCACCGCCGCCGTGGTCATCCTCGGCGGGGGCGGCGCCTTCATGATGGCCAACGCCAACGCCAAGAAGGAAAAGGCCGCCGCTGAAGCCAAGAAGGCTCCGGAAAGCCCCTACGCCGCGATCGCCAACGGCAAGGCCGACGTCGAGGGCGGCATCATCCAGGTGGCAGCCCGCCGTCAGGGCATCGTCAGCGAAGTCCTGGTCCAGGAAGGCGCGACGGTCGCCAAGGGCCAGATCCTCGCTCGCCAGCAGGACGAGGACTCCATCCTGGCCGTCAACCGCGCCCGGGCAGACGTCGCCCAGAGCCGCGCCCAGATCGCCCTTTTGGAGGTCCAGCTGCGCACCGCCCGCCGCGAAGCCCAGCGCCTGCAGAACCTGTCCGCCTCCAACTTCGTGGCCGGCCAGCGCCTGGACACGGCCCGTGACGCGATCGCCTCGGCCGAGGCGAGCCTGGCCGCCCAGCGCGCCAGTATCGCCACCGCCGAAGCCGCCCTGCGTCAGGCCGAATTCAACCTGGAAATGACCAACATCCGGGCCCCGGCCGACGGCGTGATCGTGCGCCGCTACGCCAATCCCGGCGCCGGTGCCTCGACCCTGAACGTCACCCCGATGTTCGACCTGGAGCCCAAGAGCCCGCGCATCATCCGCGCGGAAATCGCCGAAGCCTCTGTCACGGGCGTGTTCATCGGCCAGCCGGTCGAGATCAGCCTGGAATCAGATCCCACCAAGGTCTTCACCGGCAAGGTCATCCGCCGCTCGGCCATGTTCGGCGCACGCAAACTGCAGTCCGACGATCCGTCCGAGCGCACCGACGAGCGCGTGGTCGAGACGGTGGTCACCGCCGACGGCGCGCCCTTCCTGATCGGTCAGCGCGTGCTGGTGAAGTTCATGAAGCCGGGCCAGGTCGCGGGCGCCAAGCGCGCGGCTCCGCCGGCCGAGACACAACAGAAGAGCTGAAGCTCCGCAAAAACATGATCTCGAACGCCGCCTGGCCCTCCAGGCGGCGTTTTTGTTTGGTTCAGCCGCCGCTTGACGACCCTCGCGCCGCGCCGCACAACGCCCTCTACAAAACAAGCGTTTGAGGAGCGACGGGCATGGCGGACATCCGCTTCGACGGCAAGGTGGCGATCGTAACGGGCGCGGGCGGCGGTCTGGGCCGCCAGCATGCGCTGGAGCTGGCTCGCCGCGGCGCAAAGGTCGTGGTCAACGATCTCGGGGGCTCCATGGACGGTTCGGGCGGCTCGTCCGAGGCCGCCATGAAGGTGGTTGAGGAGATCAAGGCGCTGGGCGGCGAGGCCATCGCCAACGGCTCGTCCGTCACCGACGACGCGGGCGTGGCCCTGATGGTCAAGCAGGCCATGGATCAATGGGGCCGCATCGACATCCTGATCGCCAACGCCGGAGTCCTGCGCGACAAGTCCTTCTCGAAGATGGACATGCCCGACTTCGAGTTCGTGCTGAACGTCCACCTGATGGGCACGGTCAAGCCGGTGAAGGCCGTGTGGGAGATCATGAAGGCCCAGAACTACGGGCGTATCGTGGTCACCACCTCGTCGTCGGGCCTGTACGGCAACTTCGGGCAGTCCAACTACGGCGCGGCCAAGCTGGGCATCGTCGGCTTCATGAACACCATCAAGCTCGAGGGCCAGAAGAACGGCGTCCACGTCAACGCCATCAGCCCCGTGGCGGCTACCCGCATGACCGAAGGCCTGATGCCGCCGGAAGTGCTGGAGAAGCTGAAGCCCGAATATGTCACCCCCGGCGTGATCTATCTGGCTTCCGACGAAGCGCCGACCGGCGCGATCCTGACAGCCGGCGCTGGCGCCTTCGCCCTGTCGCGCATCTACGAGACCGAAGGCGTCTATCTGGGCGAGAATGGTCTCTCGGCCGAGGAAGTCCGCGACAGTTGGGGCCAGATCAGCGACGAGACGGGCCAGAAGCCCTATTTCGCCGGCGGCGAGCAAGGGCAGAAATTCTTCCGCAAAATGGCCGGCGGCTGACCAGACAAACCCTCGATTTGCCAAATCGAGGGTTTTTGACACCCATGCATTTGTGACGTTTAGGCAACGCTCCGTCGTCTTGGCGACGGAGCGCCCCTTTCAACGGCAACAGTCAGGACAAACATACGTTAGAGGGCCGTCCCGCCGTCTCCCCCACGGCTGTCTTCAAGGTTCTCCCCCATGTCCTCCCGCAAGCTTATCCTCGCGCTCGGCGTCGCCAGCGCCGCCCTCGTCGCCGCCAGCCAGGCGTCCGCCGCCGGCTTCTACCTCCAAGAACAATCGGTCCGCGGCACCGGCCGCGCCTATTCGGGCGAAGTGGCCGATCGCGGCGCCGCCAGCCTGTGGTGGAACCCCGCCGCCATCGCCGGCATCCAGAACAACGAAGTCTATGGCGGCATGAGCCTGGTCATGGTCGATTCCGAAGTGTCCAACACCGGCTCGACCATCGATCGCGTGGCTCCGGGCGTTCCGGTCCTGCCTGTCGGCGGTGACGAGCGCGCCTATGATCCGATCAAGGGCGGCATCGTTCCCAACCTGTCGGGCGCCTTCCGCGTCACCGACCGCCTGGCCCTCGGCGTCTCGACCTATGCGCCCTACAACTTCACCACCGCCTATTCGGGTACGAGCTTCACCCGCTACGACGCCCTGAAGTCGCGCCTGATGACCGCCAACATCCAGGGCACCGCCGCCTATCGCCTCGCCGACTGGCTGGACGTGGGCGTGGGCGTCAACGCCGTATATGCCGACGCCACCCTGACCTCGGCCTATCCGAACGTCTCGCCGCTGCAGCCCGACGGCCGCTCGGAACTGACCGGCGACGGCTGGGACTTCGGCTGGAACGCCGGTGTGCAATTGCACGCCAGCGACAAGCTGACGGTGGGCGCTTCGTATCGTTCGGAAATCGATCACAGCCTGGACGGCTCGGTGGTGGTCAGCGGCCTGCTGGCCCCGGCCAGCGCCGCCAATATGGACGCCGACGGCACGGCCAAGATCACCACGCCCTGGATCGCCACCCTGGGCGCCCGCTGGGCCGTGACCGACCGGCTGACCCTGAACGCCCAGGCCCAGCGCATCGGCTGGGGCGAGTTCGACGCCATCCGCGTGACCTACGCCGGCGGCGGCTTCGTCAGCGAACAGAACTACAAGGACGTCACCAGCGGCGGCGTCGGCTTCGACTACGACGTCAACGAGAAGCTGACCGTCCGCGCGGGCGTCCAGTACGACCCGACCCCTACCCCGGACATCGGCCGCACCGCCCGCGTGCCGGACGGCGACCGCTGGCTCTACGCCGCCGGCGCGACCATCAACCTGCGTGAGAACCTGAAGCTGGACATCGCTGGCGCCTATATCGCCTTCGACGAAGCCGACATCGTACGCGACGACGTGGTCTTTGGCGGCACGCCGTTGGCGACCCCGATCGCCCTGCGCGGCAAGGCCGAAGGTAGCGGCGTGGTCATGTCAGCCGGCGCTCGCTGGACGTTCTGATCGTCTAGCCGAAGCCTTTTGCAAGCGTCTGCGCCGCCGTCAGGAAAGCCCTGGCGGCGGCGCTTTCGTTTTGGCCGGACGTGAGAGGCACGCCGATGTCGCCTGCCTCGCGCAGGGCGATCTCGATGGGGACCTGGCCCAGCAGCGGCACGCCCAGGCGATCGGCCTCGGCCTGCCCGCCGCCCGTACCGAAAATGGGAATGGGCGCGCCGGTCGAGGGATCGGCGAAGAACGCCATGTTCTCGACCACGCCCAGGATCGGGGTGGCGGTCTTGCGGAACATCTCGGCCGCGCGCCGCGCATCGATTAGGGCGATCTCCTGCGGGGTCGAGACGATGACCACCCCGTCAATGGACAGCTTCTGGATCAGGGTCAGCTGGATGTCGCCCGTGCCCGGCGGCAGGTCGACCACCAGCACGTCCAGCGGCTCAGCCTCCGAACCCCAGGCCACGTCCTGGATCATCTGGCGCACCGCCGACGAGGCCATGGGTCCGCGCCAGATCATCGCCTGGCCGGGATCGACCATGAAGCCGATCGACATCAGCTTCACGCCATGGGCTTCCAACGGTTGCAGCTTCTTGTCGACGAACACCGGCTCACCATCGACGCCCATCATGGTGGGGGCCGACGGACCATAGACATCGGCGTCCAGCAGGCCGGTGCGCAGGCCCAGTTTCGCAAAGGCGCAGGCGAGATTCACCGACACGGTGGATTTACCCACCCCGCCCTTGCCGCTGGCCACGGCGATCACGTGGCGGACATGGGCGGGCTTTTCGGCGGACGGCGGCGGGGCGGCCTGGGCCTGCGGATCAGCGGCCACGCGGGCTGCGCCCTTTCGCACACGCTCGGTTCCGCTTTCAGCCGCAGCGGTCAGCACGACCTGGGCTGTCGTGACCCCCGGAAGGCCCGCCAGCAGCTTCTCGGCCGCCTCGCGCACCGGAGCGTAGGCGGCGGCGTCCGCAGCCGTAACCTCCAGCACAAAGCCGGCGCGACCGTCCCGCACCACCAGTCCTTGCACCCGCCCTGCGTCGGCCAGACCACGTCCAGTCTTTGGATCGAGTATCCCGTTCAGCGCCGAAAATGCGGCGTCCCGGGTGGTGGTTTGAGAGTGATCCATATCTGATCGGCTTGCTTTGCGGCGATGGGGGTCTCATATCCGCAGGACAGCGCCGGTTTACAAGCCCGCCTCGGGCTTACCAGCGGCCGCGCCGAATTAATGAAAGAGACGACGCGACCTTATGCCTTGGAACGACAATTCTAATTCAGGTTCGGGCTCCGGGCCCGGCAAGCCAGGTCCCTGGGGCGCGCCCCAGCCGGAAGACGGCAAGGAAACCCGCGACGACAAGGCCCAGCGTCCCTCGGGCGGTCGACCCGGGGGACCCAGGGGTCCCCGCAAGCCGCCCCCGCCTGGGCCGGATCTGAGCGAAGCGCTGGATCGGCTGAACGCTCGCCTGCGGGAATTCTTCACCGACCGCAATGGCAAGGTTCGCCCACGCGCGGTCGGAACCGTGGTAGCGGGCGCAGCGATTCTTTACCTGGCGACCGGCGTCTATTTCGTGCAGCCGGACGAACAGGCGGTCGTGACCACCTTCGGCGCCTATTCGCGCACAACGGGTTCGGGCGCGGGCTATCACCTGCCCTGGCCGGTGGAGGCGGTGGAGAAGGTCTCCGTCACCACCCTGAACCGTATCGACGTGGGCGGCCTGGAAGGCGCTGACGTGCCGGAAGAAAGCCTGATGCTGACCGGCGACGAGAACATCGTTGATCTGGACTTCTCGGTTCAGTGGCGCGTCGCCGACGCCTCCAAGTACCTGTTCAACGTCCGCGACCCCGACGCCACGGTCAAAGCCGTCGCCGAAAGCGCCATGCGCGAAGTGGTCGGCCGCACGGCCCTGCAGCCCGTCCTGACCACCGCCCGTGGCCAGGTCCAGGAACAGGCCGCCCAGCTGATGCAGTCGGTCCTCGACCGCTACGACGCTGGCGTGTTCATCGACGGCGTACAGATCCGTAACGCCAACCCGCCGATCGACGTCATCGACGCCTTCCGCGACGTGGCCGCCGCCGGCCAGAACGCCGAATCCGCCGCCAACGTAGCCCGCGGCGAAGCGGCAAAGGTGATCCAGGCCGCCATCGGCTATCGCGAGCAAGTCGTGCGCGAAGCCGCCGGTGAGGCCGCCCGCTTCAACCAGGTGTACGAACAGTACCGCCTGGCCCCGGGCGTGACCCGCGAGCGCCTCTATATCGAAACCATGCAGCGCGTGCTGGCCAACTCCAACAAGGTCATCCTGGACACCAAGGGCAGCGGCCCGGTCGTCCTGCCGCCTGACGTCTTCCGCCCACGTACCGCGGCTCCCGCCGCGAGGAGCGGCCAATGAACCGTAATCTCGTCGCCATCGCCGCCGTCGTCGTGGTCGCTCTCATCGTCCTCGGCAACAGCATCTACCAGATCGACCAGCGCCAGCAGGCGCTTGTCATCCGCTTTGGTGAGCCGGTTCGCGTGGTCACCGACCCGGGTTTGAAGCTCAAGGCGCCGTTCCTTGAGAACATCGTCATGTTCGACAAGCGCAACCTGTCGCTAGACGCCGAACAGGGCGAAGTCATCACCGCCAACCAGGAGCGTTTGGTCGTGGACGCCTACATCCGCTACCAGATCAACGATCCGCTGCAGTTCTACCGCACCCTGCGCGATGAACGCGTGGCGGCCGACCGTCTGGAGCGGCTGGTCAACGCCACCCTGCGCCAGACTCTGGGCTCGGCCACGTCGGAGGACATCATCTCCCGCCGTCGTCCGGAATTGACCCGCATGACCCGCGACGTCGTGATCCGTCAGGCCGCCGCCTCCAAACTCGGCCTGCAGGTGGTGGACGTCCGTATCAAGCGCGCCGACCTGCCCGAAGCCAACCAGAAGGCGGTCTATGAACGCATGCAGACCGCCCGACAGCAGGAAGCGGCCCAGATCCGCGCCGTCGGCGAACAGCAGAAGCGCGAGATCATCGCCACCGCCACCGAGGAGTCCGAAAAGATCCGAGGTGAGGGCGACGCCCGCCGCGCCGAACTGTTCGCCTCCAGCTTCGGCCGAGACGCCAGCTTCGCGGCCTTCTACCGGTCGATGCAGGCCTATGAAGCGTCGCTGGCCAATGGCGACGCAACCCTGGTGCTGTCGCCTGACAGCGCCTTCTTCAAGTACTTCGAACGCGGTCCGAGCGGCCAATAACCGCTTCCCGCAGACCAACCTGATGAGCCCTCCTCCGCCATGCGGGGGAGGGTTTTCTTCGTCAGGCCGCCCGCTTCAGCAGGTCCAGCACGTGGTGCAGGCTGTCGGCGATGTGGACGCACTTGGTCCGGGCGTCCTCATTGGCGTCCAGCAGGTCGGGCACCATCACGGTCATCATCCCCGCCCCGTGAGCGGCGGTGACCCCCGCATGCGAGTCCTCCAGCGCCAAGCAATGCAGCGGATCGATACCCAGCCGCGCGGCGGCGGTCAGGTACGGCTCCGGATGCGGCTTCTTGTTGACGACCTCGGGCCCAGTCACTGTGGCGTGGAAGCGTTCACGCACACCCAGCCGGCCCAGATATCCCTCGACCTGCAACGGTCCGTTGGACGTGGCGATAGCGCGCGGCATGTTCAGTTCGTCCAGGTGGTCGAGAAGTTCGATCACCCCGGTCTTCAGCTGAAGCTGTACCTGCAGCAAACCTTCGATCTCGCTCCAGGCCCGCGCCCAAAAGGCGTCGGTCGAGAAATCCCGGCCATACAGATCCCGTAGGATGTCGGTGCATACCGCGTGGGTGTGGCCGATCATCGAGCAATAGACGCCGCGGTTGATATCGACGCCAAACTCCTTGCCCACCGCCTCCATGCCCGCGGCATAGACCGTCTCGGTATCGATCAGCAGGCCGTCCATGTCGAAAACGACAGCTTCGATGCGGCGGGGAAAGGGCATCAGGCGAAGAACTCCTCGGCGCGGTAGCCCTGGAAGTAGAGCATGGCGGTCAGGTCGGCGTGATCAACCCGGGCGTCAGCCTGGGCGGCGACCACGGGCTTCGCGCGATAGGCGACGCCCAGGCCCGCGGCCTCGATCATCGCCAGGTCGTTGGCGCCGTCGCCGATGGCCAGGGCTTCTGCGGGGGTGACGCCCAGGGCCGCGGCCTCTTCCCGCAAGGCGGTCAGCTTGGCTTGGCGGCCCAGGATCGGCTCGCCCACCAGACCCGACAGCACATCACCATCCTCAAGCAGGGTGTTGGCGCGGTTGTCATGGAAGCCCGCCGCGATCGCTACGCGGTCGGTGAAGAAGGTGAAGCCTCCCGAGACCAGTACGCAGCGCGCGCCGTGCGCGGCCATGGTCTTCACCAGCACCTCGGCGCCGGGGTTCAGGCTCACCCGCTCGTCGAAGCAGGTCTGAAGGGCCGAGCGGTTCAGGCCCTTCAGCATGCTGACCCGTTCGCGCAGCGCGCCCTCGAAGGCCAGCTCGCCGCGCATGGCGCGTTCGGTGATCTCGGCGATCTGCGCCTTCACACCCGCATAGTCGGCCAGTTCGTCGATGCATTCACAGCCGATGATGGTCGAGTCCATGTCCGCCACCAGCAGGCGCTTGCGGCGGCCCTCGGTCGGCTGGACGCAGACATCGACCGGTAGATGAGCCACGGCCGCCTCCGCCTCGGCGCGGAGCGTGACGCGGTCGGTCGCCTCCACGATCAAGTCCTCGGCCTGGGGGCCAAGGCGTGCGGTTTCCTTGACGACGGCGTTCAGGCCTGCGACCGCATGGGTCCCGGCGGAAAGCGCGTCCGGATCGGAGCTGACGAGCGTGACGGCGAATAGCATGGAGCCCCGCATGTGGCTGATCGCCGGACCCACCGCAAGCGGCAAGTCCGCCCTGGCCCTCCGCCTGGCGCAGGAAACCGGCGCCGAGATCGTCAACGCCGACTCCATGCAGATCTATTCCGACCTGCATCTGCTGACCGCCCGTCCATCCGAAGAGGTAGAGGCTCTGGCCCCGCACCACCTGTTCGGCGTGGTTGATTCCGCCGAAGGCTGGTCAGTCGGCCGCTGGCAGGAGACGGCGCTCAAGGTCCTGGCCGATATCGCCGCGCGAGGCCGCCCGGCGGTGGTCGTTGGCGGCACCGGACTCTATTTCCGCGCCCTGACCCACGGCCTGGCGGAGATCCCGCCTGTGCCCGACGCTGAACGCGACGCTGCGGGTGAGCGGTTCGACACCATCGGGGAGGAAGCGTTCCGGGCGGAGTTGCGCGCCTTAGATCCTGTGGCGGAGGCGCGGATCGCCCCCGCTGACCGCCAGCGCCTGGTCCGGGCGCACGCCGTCGCGACGGTCACCCGCCGTCCTCTGTCCGAATGGCAGGCGGACACCAGCCCGCCGATTCTCGCCGACGCCTGGCAGGGCGTGGTTCTCGAACCCGACCGCGAAGCGCTCTACGCTCGCTGCGACCTGCGACTTGAGGCGATGGTCGCTCAAGGCGCGCTGGATGAGGTGGCCGCGCTGGACGCCCGGGGGCTCGATCCCGCGCTTCCGGCTCTCAAGGCGGTCGGTTTTCGCGAACTATCGGCGCATCTGAGGGGTGAAATCTCCCTGGCCGAAGCCCTATCGGCCGCGCAGATGGAGACGCGCCGCTACGCCAAGCGCCAGTTGACCTGGTTCCGGAACCAGACCCCCGACTGGCCCCGCATCGACGCCGTCACGCAAAATGATCAATGGGGGCAGTTTATTGCTCAAACACGTGCTTGACGCCCATTAAAGGGCATGGCATTCCTCGGTCGTGGATTTGGAGCAACAACTCGTGCGCGACCTGAAGATCGTACTTACAAGGCGACCGACATCGACGTGATCCCCTCAAAAGGATCGCGACGAAGTTAGGTCGCGCGCACAAGGGCCCCTCTGGGGCCTTTTTCTTTTTCTAATCCGTCACCCCGTTTTCCGGACCGCCAAGATGACCGCCCAGACCCTGCAACCCGCCAAACCGGCTGACACGACAGACCGCTCTATGACCGGCGCCGAGATCGTCGTCCGCGCCCTGGTCGATCAGGGCGTTTCGACCCTGTTCGGTTATCCCGGTGGCGCGGTGCTGCCGATCTATGACGCGCTGTTCCACGAGCCGCGCCTGCAACACGTGCTGGTCCGCCACGAACAGGGCGCGACCCACGCGGCGGAAGGCTACGCCCGCTCGTCCGGCAAGCCGGGCGTTTGCCTTGTCACCTCGGGCCCCGGCGCGACCAATGCGGTGACCGGCATCCTGGATGCCCTGATGGATTCCATCCCGATGGTGATCATCACCGGCCAGGTCCCCACGCATCTGATCGGCACCGACGCCTTCCAGGAAGCCGACACCGTCGGCATCACCCGCTCGATCACCAAGCACAACTATCTGGTCAAGAGCGCGTCGGAACTGCCGCGCGTGATCCACGAGGCCTTCACCATCGCCACCACGGGCCGGCCGGGCCCGGTGCTGATCGACATCCCCAAGGACGTCCAGTTCGCTCGCGCCGACTACTATGGTCCCGAAGAGGTCGAGCCGGTCCATGGCTATGAGCCGCGCATCCGCGCCGACGCCGGCCGCATCGCCGATGCGGTTCGCCTGATCGCCGGGGCCCGTCAACCGATCCTCTATACCGGCGGCGGCGTCATCAATTCGGGGCCGAAGGCCAGCGCCCTGCTGCGAGAGTTCGCGGCCCTGACCGGCGCGCCGGTCACATCGACCCTGATGGGCCTGGGCGCCTTTCCAGCCTCGGACCCGGCGTGGCTGGGCATGGTCGGCATGCATGGAACCTATGAATCCAACAACGCCATGCACGACTGCGACGTGATGATCTGCGTCGGAGCGCGCTTCGACGACCGGGTCACCGGGCGGCTGGACGCCTTCTCGCCTGGCTCCAAGAAGATCCACATCGATATCGACCCGTCCTCGATCAACAAGAACGTCCGCGTCGACATCCCGGTCATCGGCGACTGCGCCACGGTTCTCGAGGACATGATCGCCGCCTGGAAGTCGGGCGGTCATGAGGCCAACCGCAACGCCCTGGATGACTGGTGGCGGCAAATCGACGGCTGGCGCGCCCGCCAGTGCCTGCGCTATCGCGCCTCCGACAAGGTCATCAAGCCGCAGCAGGCCGTCGAGCGCCTGTACGAGCTGACCAAGGGCCGCGACGTGCGCATCACCACCGAGGTCGGCCAGCACCAGATGTGGGCCGCCCAGTACTTCCGCTTCCAGGAACCAAACCGCTGGATGACCTCTGGCGGCGCGGGCACCATGGGCTACGGCCTGCCGGCCGCCATTGGCGTGCAAATGGCCTTCCCCGAAAGCCTGGTCATCGACATCGCGGGCGAAGCCTCGATCCAGATGTGCATCCAGGAGATGTCGACGGCCATCCAGTACGGCACGCCGGTGAAGATATTCATCCTCAACAACGAATGGATGGGCATGGTCCGCCAGTGGCAGCAACTGCTGCACGGCGAGCGGTACAGCCACTCCTATTCCGACAGCCTGCCCGACTTCGTGAAGCTGGCGGAAGCCTATGGCGCCACCGGCATCCGGGTCGATGATCCGGCCGATCTGGACGCCGCGATCCAGCGGATGATCGACACGCCCGGCCCGGTGATCGTCGATTGCCGCGTCGAGAAGCATGAGAACTGCCTGCCGATGATCCCCTCCGGCAAGGCGCACAATGAAATGATCCTGCCCGACGACGCCGACCTCGACATGACCAAGGTCATCGACGAAGCCGGCCGACGTCTGGTTTAAGGAAGCGCATGCCAAGCGATCTTACGCCCGCCTCCGCCTATGACCTCGTGACCGCCGACGCGGCCGAGTACACCGCCACCTTCGCCCTGCTCGTGGACAACGAGCCGGGGGTGCTGCATCGCTTGGTCGGCCTGTTCGCCGCCCGGGGTTACAACATCGAAAGCCTCACCGTCGCCGAGACGGACCGCAAGGCCCACACCAGCCGCATCACCGTGGTGACCCGCGGCACGCGCCACGTGATCGAGCAGATCGAGCAGCAGCTGAAGAAGGTGGTCGCGGTCCGCCGCGTCCATGACGTGACCCGTGATCCCAACGGGGTCGAGCGTGAGCTGGCCTTGGTCAAGGTGCGCGGCACGGGACCTGAGCGCGTCGAAGCCCTTCGGGTCTCCGACATCTTCCGCGCCAAGGTCATCGACACCACGGCCGAGTCCTTCGTGTTTGAGCTGACCGGCGCGCCGACCAAGATCGACAGCTTCGTGGAGCTGATGCGCCCCTTGGGCCTCGTCGAACTCTCGCGCACCGGCGTCCTCTCCATCGAGCGCGGCGCCGAGGGGATGTAGTCGCCGTGAGCCTGACCGCAGCCGCCCTCGCGCTTCTGCTTCAGGCTCAGCCTGCCCCTGGGCCCGATCCCAATGACTGGTGGAACGCCAAGGTCGAGCGCCCTTCGCCCGAACGCGAGCCACTGGCTGGCCGGCGGCTGGACGAGGGCCAAAGCCTTCCCGCCATCGATAACGGCGTCGATCCCCTGCTCTACCGCCTTTGGGGCCTGCAGCCCCTGCAGACCCAGATCGTCGAGCGAGGCGAGATGGTGGTCGAGCTCTGGCGGCGGCCATCCCTTAGCGTCCGCCAGGCAGTCATCCGCGTCACGGTTCGCCGCGACGGCCGCGCCTTCGTCCAGGCGCGCGCGGGACTGGGCTGCTGCTCGCCGGAGATCGGGCGACGTGTAGGCGTGGATGCGGAATTGGCTTCCGCCGAACCCTATAGAAATCTGGCCGCTCTGCCCGCCTGGGACGCCCCGCGCCGCGTAACGGTTCTGGACGGCCAGGGATCAATCGCCAGCCTCTGCCTCGACGGAATATCGTGGGACGTGACGCTGCTGACCCAAGACCGGACGCGCCACCTGCGTCGCGCGTGTGACGGGGCGGAGATCGGCCAGATCGCAGACATCCTGACGCCTCTCGTCGCCGCCGCCCTTGGGCGTGATCCGCGAATCGACGTGCTGTTTCCGCGCGGTGCGGACTTCGAGGCGGATCGCCGCGCCTATGACGCCCTGATCGCCGCCAGCGGCCGGCTGGAGGCGTCCAAAGTCCCATAAGGGGGTGCAATCGCGGGCGCGATTGCCTATATTGGGGGGGTCAGGGTTCGCTCTGACTATGGAGATAAACGCGCACGTAATAAGCGGACTGGACCCGGGTGCGATTCCCGGCGGCTCCACCAAAACCTTCCGGAGTTATCGCCGGATGTCATGGGGCCGATCAGCATCGACAGACGTGTAAAGGTGATTGCCTTCTCTCGGCATGGTTCCGCCGCATCGGGCCATTTTCTAAATGCGAACGATAACTTCGCTGAAGAAGTCCGTCTGGCTGCGTAAGCGCTAGGTTGATTTCGACCTTAAAGTCCTAGGGGTTCAGATCCTTAGGCGGGGCTCGGGGAGGGCCTGCCAACAGAACCTCCCCACTTTCCTTTTTTCCGCGATTTCAGAAACTTCCCGGGCCATGGCTGCTTTTGTCAAAGCGGCCTTGCGCGGCCATACTGACGCGCTAGTTTCGCCGCTGCTTTCAACTTCTGTATCGTGACCGAGAATGGCCCAGGAAAAGCCGCCCGAAGACCTCATGCACTATGAGGCCATGGCCCAGGAGGCGCTGCGCGGCGTGATCCGGAGCGCCATGGAGCGCGCCGCCCACCCCAATGGCCTGCCCGGTCACCACCATTTCTACATCACCTTCAAGAGCCGGGCCCCCGGCGTCGAAGGCCCACAGGACCTGCTGGGCAAGTACCCGGACGAGATGACCATCGTCCTGCAGCATCAGTATTGGGACCTCGAAGTCACGCCCGAGCAGTTCTCGGTGACGCTGAAGTTCGGCGGCCAGCCCAAGAACCTCGTTGTCCCCTATGCGGCCGTCACGCGTTTCTACGACCCCAGCTGCCAGTTCGTGCTGCAGTTCGAGGTGGACGACGTGCCCGAGGCTCCGAAGTCCGAGCCCGACGCGCCCCCCCGCACCGGCGGCGATGACGACGGCCCCAAGGTCGTCTCCCTGGACCAGTTCCGAAAGAAGTGAGCGACGTCGCCTCGGACACGCCAGAAAGCCTGACCGACGAGGCGATCCTCGAGCGGTTCGAGCGCTCGACCAACCAGCCTTCGGGCTCGAAGACGGTAGGCTTCAGGCTTATCCGCGTCAGCCAGGCCGACCGTGAGGTCGAGGTGACCTTCGACGCCCGCGCCGACCTGCTGGCTAATCCCATGGGCCAGGTCCAGGGCGGCTATGTCTGTGTCATGCTGGACGAATGCATGTCGGTGGCCTGCCTTGTCACTTCGGGCATGACCTGTGTGGCCCCCACCCTTGAGATGAAGACCAGCTTCCTGCGGCCGGCCATGCCGGGCCAGCTTCGTGGAGTCGGCCGCGTGGTCAAATGGGGCAAGACCATCGCCTTCACCGAGGGCGAGCTGTTCGACGCGGAAGGCCGGCTGGTGGCCAAGGCGACGGGAACGGCGATGCCCACCCCCTTCGCGAAGTTCAGGAAGTAGGGCCCATGCGGTGGCTGGCGAGTGTCTTTGTGGCGTTCGCACTGGCCCTGCCGGGCCTGGCCCTAGCAGGTCCCTTCTCCAACTGGGCCGCCGTCGTTGTCGCCGCCGACAATCGGGCGCATGAGGGTGGCTCGACCGAAGCTTTCGACAACGCCCGTCGCGATGTCTCCGAACGGCTCGTGGCGATGGGCTTTTCCGCCGGCAACATCAGCCAGTTCTCGGTCCAGCCGGAAAAATACCCCGCCCCCCGGCCGCAGAAGGCCGACTTGCGCGGCGTATACGAACAGCTGAAAGCCACCGGCGGAACGGCCAAGGCGGGCTGCCTGCTTTACCTCACCTCGCATGGAGAGCCGCGCGGCATCACCTTTGGCGAAGGGCGCCTGTCGCCCGCCCTGCTCGCCGCGATGATCGAGGGCGCCTGTCCCGGGCGGCCGGTGATCGCCGTGATCTCGGCCTGTTTTTCCGGCGTCTTCGTCGATCCCCTGGCTGGGCCGCAGCGCATGGTCATGACCGCCGCGCGACCGGACCGTTCGTCGTTCGGCTGCGGTGAGAGCGACAAGTACCCCTACTTCGACGAGTGCTTCTTGAAGACCGCGTCAACCGCCCGCGACTTTGTCGCCTTGGCCAGCGGTACAAAGACCTGCGTCGCCGCCAAGGAAACCGAGACCAAAGCCGAGCCGCCGTCCGAGCCGCAGGTATGGATCGGCGGGGCCCTGCGGCCTGTCCTGCCGCTCTATCCGTTTCCCAGACAAACCACCGGACCAGCCAGTCCCTGAGACGCGGCTACTTCTTCTTGAGGGTCATCTCGAAGATCGGGGTCCAGGTCTTGCCGTCTGGGCTGTAGCGGCCGGTTTCATGCCAGGTGTCGGCCGAGAATTCGGTGACGTATTCGACCTTGCCGCCATTTCCCACGGTCATCCCCCAGACGAACTTGCCGGGCTCAACGGTCATGGGATGATCGCCGTACATCCCCGTCGAAAGGTTGGTGCGGAAACGATAGGCTTTGTCGCGCGGCGACCAGACGATCACGCCCATGGCGTCGTGGACCACATCATTGGGCGACGTCGCGTTCTTGTGCAGCCCCTCCACCAGCATCGCGGCCCCGCCGACCCGTTCGCTGACGATCTCCTGCGAGTTGAAGGTCTGCCGACCCGCGGCCGGGGTGCTCATCCAACCGGAGCCCTCCCAACGGCCGACCAGCGGCTTGAGCGGGGCCATGGCCTCCTGCGGCGTCGTCGGCTCGGCGGCGTATGCAGCTGTTGCGGCGAACAGCGAAAAGGCGGCGGCGATCAGATGACGCATTGTGTCTCCCCTTGGTCGGCCCGACCCTAGCGGTCCAGCTTCCCACGATCTTGAACCTTTCGGCCATCAGGCCACGAACCGATGCTCGATGCGGCGCAGATAGCGGGCCACCCGGCGGGGCGTCTGAGCGAAAGCCGTCCGCACGTCGCGGCTCAGATGGGCCTGATCGGCATAGTCGGCCGCCGCCGCCGCCGTAGCCCAGGTCTCATGGTCGGCCGCGGCGAGAATGCATGCTTCGCGCAGGCGGCGGATGCCCGCGAACTCCTTTGGCGTCAGGCCGACCGCCTCGAAGAACCGACGGCGAAGCTGACGTTCGCTAAGACCCGTCTCGCCCGCCAGATCGCCGATGCGTCCACGGCCCCCCTTGTCGATCAAGTCCTGGGCGACAGACGCTGCGGCGGGATCGAGCCTGACCCCGATGGCGAGTTCTGAGAGTACGGCGTCGGCCGGCCCTGTCGCTCCCGTCCGGGCCAACTCGACCAGTGCACAGGCTAGGCCGCCAAGCTGGTTGTCGCCGCCGAGCCACGGCCCTATCCGCCCTCGCAGAGAAGGGCCATCCACGCCCAACAAGGCCGCTCCCGCCGCCGGGGTCAGCCGCACCCCGCCGTAGAAGACCCCTGCGTGTACCTGAACGACATGCGCTGCACGGGTTGGGCCGGCGCACAGCAGCGGCGAAGCGCCCATCGGGGATACAGCGACGCTGAGAGATGTCGTCCCATCGGGCACGATCACGTGCTCGACCGACTCCGGCGCGCCGGCGCCAAGATGAAACCGCCAGTAGCAGGCGGCTATCGAGCGAGCCGCCGTTGCGACCTCGAGCTCTTCATAGAGCATATCGGCATTCATTGCGGTTTCCCCCTGCGGCGCCGCTACCCATGATCGCCGACAGTCCGTATCAAGGGGTCAGGTCAGCAGTGAATCAATACGAGGTCGAGCCGTTGTCGGTGCGCATGAACGCCAAGGTTTTCCTCGCCGCCGCATTCGGCGCGCTCTGTTTCGCGCCAGTCTCCCTGGCCCAGGTTGAGCCGCCCGCCCCTGCCGCCCCCGCGTCGCGCCCGACGGCGCCGGTCCCCGCCGTTGCAGAGCCGGCAAAGCCGAGCGCACCGGCCCTGACGCCCGCCCAGCTTGAAGCCTACGTAGATGGCGTAGTCGGCCGATCCATGGCCGCCGACCACCTGGCCGGCGTCACCGTCTCGGTGGTGCAGGGCGGGCAGGTGGTTCTGAAAAAGGGCTATGGCGTCTCCAGCCTCGATCCGATCAAGCCGGTCGATCCCGACCGGACCCTGTTCCGGGTCGGCTCGATCTCCAAGACCTTCACCTGGATCGCCCTGATGAAGGAGGTCGAGGCCGGCCGCATGCGTCTGGACGCGCCGCTCAACCTCTATCTGCCCGAGCGCCTGCATATCCGTGACCAGGGTTTCAAGCAGCAGATCCAACTTCGTCACGTCATGGCTCACACCGCCGGGTTCGAAGACCGCGCGCTGGGCCAGCTGTTCGAGCGTGATCCTAACCGCGTACGCCCGCTGGAGCTCTATCTGCAGAAAGAACGGGTCCGCCGCGTCCGCGAGCCGGGTCAGGTTCCGTCCTATTCCAACTACGCCGTCGGCTTGGCCGGCGAGGCGGTGTCCAACGTCGTGGGCAAGCCCTTCGAACAGCTGACCGAGGAAGAGATTTTCCGCCCACTGGGCATGTGGCGCACCACCTTCCGCGAGCCGCGCGACGCCCGCGAGGGTCTGCCCCTGCCCATGCCGGCTGACCTGGCCGCAGACGCCTCGCAGGGCTTCCATTGGGCGGGCGGCGGCTATCAGCCGCGACCTTACGAGTACATCGGCCAGATCGCTCCGGCCGGCGGCGCCTCCTCCACGGCGGGCGACATGGCCAAGTACATGATCGTTCTGCTGAACAACGGCGCCTTGGGCGCCGAACGCGCGCCGCTCTACAGTCCTGCGACCGGCGCCAAGTTCTCCGGCCAGACCTGGCAGCCCGCGGCCGGGGCGGCGGGCTGGAACCACGGCTTCATGGACATCGCCCTGCCCGGCGGTCGGCGCGGCTACGGCCACGGCGGCGCGACCCTGTCCTTCTTCTCGATGATGGTGATCGTGCCCGAACTGAATCTAGGCGTTTTCGTCTCCACCAACACCGACGGCGGCTACAAGCTGTCGGGCGCGTTGCCGGGCATGATCGTCGAGCGATTCTACGGGCCGGCCGCCGCCCTCGCAGGACCGCCGGCCATCAAGGCCGACCCCGCTGTTTACGCCGGCAGCTACCTGACCAGCCGCCGCGCCTATGGCGGACTGGAAGGCTTCGTCTCCCACCTCATCGGCCAGACCGAAGTCAGCGTGAATGAGCGCGGCGAACTGATCGTCAGCGGCGACGACGGGGCCCGCACCTGGCGCGCCACCGATCGCGAGGGCGTATTCCAGGCCATGGACGGACCCGAGACGATCGCCTTCGTGGTCGAAAACGGCCGCGCCGCCCGGTTCTTCTCGTCCAGGGGCGTGGCGACCTTCGAACGCATCGGACCGTTCAACCGAACGCAGAACCTGGCCCTGCTGGCCGCTATCGCCCTGCTGGCGTCCATCGCCACCCTGATCGGCGTCTTCACCCGCGACAGCCGCGAACTGCGGCAGACCTCGATCCAACGTCAGGCCAGCCTGATGCAGACCACCCAGTCGATCCTGTGGCTCGGCGCCGCCGCCCTCTTCGCCGCCTGGGGTCAAACCGCCAGCGATGTGGTGAAGGTGTTCTACAACTGGCCATCGCCGCTGGTGACCATCGCCTCGGCCTGCGCCCTGGTGGCGGCTATTCTGTCGCTGGTGACGATCGTGTTCCTGCCGATCATCTGGCGCGGCGGTCGTCGTGTGGACAGCTGGACACCTTGGCGGAAACTGCGCTTCTCGATCACCGCGGTGATCTTCGCCGCCTTCTCACTGATGCTGGCCTACTGGGGCGCCCTGTTCCCCTGGAACGTCTAGCGGGCCTAGGAGAGCTTGCGCACCTTCACGGTGATGCGCTCGCGCTCGCCTGACTGGCGCTGGACCAGCAGGCGGGCGACCTGGGCGTCGTCGTGGAAGGCGTAGCCCTTGATGGAGTCCAAGATCGCCTTGGCCAGGTTGTCGAGATCCAGCCACGGCGGATCGCCGACATAGTCCATGCCGATCTCCACCGAGAACTCGCCCCAGGCCGGCCGCGAGCCGCGCCAGGCCTTGCGGAAGAACTCATAGATCAGCGGCTTGTAGTACTTGGCCTGGGTCGTCAGACCGTCGACGACCAGCTCCAGCACGCCGTCCGCCTCGCGCGCGCGCACCTTGCCGTGATGTGTCCAGCCGTCATCCATGAGGCTCCATAGAGCCTTCGCGCTTTGCAGTCGCCCCCCAGGCCGCTAAACCGCCCGCAACACGCGTTCAGGGGATTGAGCATGACCGCCAACCGCACCGAGACCGACACCTTCGGTCCCATCGAAGTCGCCGCCGACCGTTACTGGGGGGCCCAGGCGCAACGTAGCCTCGGCAACTTCAAGATCGGCTGGGAAAAGCAGCCCCTGCCCGTGGTCCGCGCCCTGGGCGTGGTCAAGCGCGCCGCCGCCGAAACCAACCTCAAACTGGGCAAGCTGGACGCCAAGCTGGCCGACGCCATAATCGCCGCGGCGAACGAGGTGATCGAGGGCAAGCTGAACGAACACTTCCCGCTGGTGGTCTGGCAGACCGGGTCCGGCACCCAGTCGAACATGAACGCCAACGAGGTGATCTCGAACCGCGCTATCGAGATGCTGGGCGGCGAGATGGGCTCGAAGAAGCCCGTCCACCCCAATGACCACGTCAATATGAGCCAGTCGTCGAACGACACCTACCCGACGGCCATGCACGTGGCGTGCGCCGAGCAGATCGTCCACGACCTGCTGCCGGCCCTCAAGCACCTGCACGCCGCCCTGGCCGCCAAGGCCGCCGCGTGGAAGGACATCATCAAGATCGGGCGCACCCACACCCAGGACGCGACGCCCCTGACCCTGGGCCAGGAGTTCGGCGGCTACACACAGCAGGTCGCCAACGGCATCGAGCGCATCGAGCAGACCCTGCCCAAGCTCATGGAGCTGGCGCAGGGCGGCACCGCCGTGGGCACCGGCCTGAACGCCCCGATCGGCTTCGCCGAAGGCGTGGCTGAAGCGATCGCCAAGATCACGAGCCTGCCCTTCACCACCGCTCCGAACAAGTTCGAGGCCCTGGCCGCCCATGACGCCATGGTCTTCAGCCACGGCGCCATCAACACGGTCGCCGCCAGCCTGTTCAAGATCGCCAACGACATCCGCTTCCTGGGTTCGGGCCCGCGCGCGGGTCTGGGCGAACTGGCCCTGCCGGAGAACGAACCGGGCTCGTCGATCATGCCGGGCAAGGTCAATCCGACCCAGTGCGAAGCCCTGACCCAGGTTTGCGTGCAGGTGTTCGGCAACCACGCCGCCGTCACTTTCGCCGGCAGCCAGGGCCACTTCGAGCTGAACGTCTTCAACCCGGTGATGGCCTACAACTTCCTGCAGTCGGTCCGCCTGCTGGCCGACGCGGCGATCAGCTTCACCGACAACTGCGTGGTCGGTATCGAGCCGCGCATCGACAACATCAAAAAGGGCGTCGAGAACAGCCTGATGCTGGTGACCGCCCTGAACGGCCGCCTCGGCTACGACAACTGCGCCAAGATCGCCAAGACCGCCCACAAGAACGGCACGACCCTGCGTGAAGAGACCGTTGGCGGCGGCTACCTGACCAACGAAGAGTTCGACGAGCTGGTTCGCCCGGAGAAGATGGTCAGCCCGGGCTGATCGGCTTCAGGATTGAAAATTGTAGGGGCGGCTCTCACGGGCCGCCCCTTTTTCTATTTCCGCACCACCGCGGTCCCGATCGGCGCGAAGGCGATGCGGGCCAATTGCAGATCCTTCAGGGCGAAGGGGATGCCGATAATGCTGATGAACTCGGCCAGGGCGATCACCAAGTGCGCCAAGGCGATGTACCAGCCGCCCAGCACGAACCAGATCACATTGAGCAGGAAACCCAGCGGCCCGGTGCCGACATCCTCGCCGCTGACCGCCGAGCGCGAGACGACATCCTTGCCGAACGGCCAGAAGGCGAAGCCCGCGATGCGCCAGGCCGCGCCCGTATAGGGCAGGCCGACGATGGTGATAGCCAGAATCAGCCCGCCGAAGAGCCAGAGCAGGCCCGCGAGCCAGCCGCCAAAGAAGAACCAGAGCAGATTGAGGATGAGACGGATCATCCCGCCACTCTGTCAGACCTGAACCTTAAGCTCTAGGCCCGTCGGCTGACGGAGAAGTCGGCCAGCTCTTCAAGAGCGTCACGCCAGTCGTTGGCCGGGAAGCCCTTCAGGGCGGCCTTGGCGGCTTGGGCATAGTCGGCGGCCAAGTCCAGCGTCGCCTCCAGCGCGCCCGTGCCGACCATCAGTTCACGCACCTGGGCGAAGTCGGCGTCGGTCTGCTCGCGGCGGCCCACCGTACGCTCCCAGAACTCGGTTTCCTTGGCCCCGCTGCGGGCTATGGCCAGCAGCAGCGGCAGGGTCGCCTTGCCTTCGCGGAAGTCGTCTCCGGCGTTCTTGCCGAGTGTCTCGGTCGTCCCGCCGTAGTCGAGGGCGTCATCGACCAACTGGAACGCCAGGCCAAGGTTCATGCCGTAGGCGCGCAAGGCGGTAGCCTTCACCGTCTCCACCCGGGCCGAGACCGCGCCAGCCTCGGCGGCGGCGGCGAACAGCTCGGCCGTCTTGGCGCCGATGATCTCGATATAGACGTCCTGCGACAGGTTCAGGTCATGGCTGCGGGTCAGCTGCAGCACCTCGCCCTCGGCGATGACCCGGCTAGCGCGGGCCAGGATCTCCAGCGCCTTCATCGAACCGGTTTCAACCATCAGCTCAAAGGCGCGGGCGAACAGGAAATCGCCGACCAGGACGCTCTGCGCCCCGCCCCAGATCAGGTGGGCGGCGACCTTGCCGCGACGTAGCTGGCTGCCGTCCACAACGTCATCGTGCAGAAGGGTGGCGGTATGGATGAACTCCACCGCAGCGGCGAGCTTGAGGCAGTTGTCGTCCGACGCGCCGGCCAGACGCGCAGCCGCGACGGTGATCAATGGACGAAGGCGCTTGCCGCCGGCGGCGATCAGGTGATCGGCCAGGGCGGGAATGATCGCGACGTCGCTCTGCATGCGGTCGGTGATGAGGGCGTTCACCTTCACCATGTCGTCCGCCGACAGGCGGACAATGGGATCGACCGAACCGGGCCGACGAGCAGGAGCCGTGACGGCTGCGTCCAAAACTAGCGCTCCACTAATCTCCGCGAACAGCGGTCACTGTTTGCGGGAGTCCTATGGGTCGGGATAGGTCAGGGGTGAACCGAGGGCAAGGCTTGAAAATTCGACGTGGATAACGTTGCGGAAGATCGAGTGTTGAATGGACGTGTCCGCCTGCGACAGGCGGCGGGCGGCTATCGCGCCGGACTGGACGCCGCCTTGCTGGCGGCCGCCTGCGACGCCCCTGACGGTGCAAGGGTTATGGAAGCCGGCTGCGGCGCGGGTGGAGCCCTGCTGGCGGCGGCGGTGCGGCGGTCGGGCGCGCGGTTCACGGGCGTGGAGCGCGATCCGGCTGCTGCGGCGCTCGCTACGCAAAACGCCGCTCTCAACGACCTTTCCGATCGTGTGACGATCCTGTCGGGCGACGTACAGGCTGGCTTCCGCGACCTTGGCCTGGAGCCTTTCGATGCCGTGATGGCCAATCCCCCATTCTTCGACGATCCGAAAGCCCTGCGCGCTCCGGCGGCGGACAAGAGCGGCGCCTGGATGGCCGATGGGGGGCTGGAGGCCTGGACGGCTTTCCTGCTCAAGGCCGTGCGCGAGAACGGGACCATCACCATCGTCCATCGCGCTGACCGTCTGGCCGATATTCTGGCGCTGTTGGGCGCCAAGGCCGGGTCGTTTCGAATCCGCCCCATCCAGCCCTTCGCCGACCAGCCCGCCAAGCGGGTGCTGGTGCGGGCGATCAAGACCGGCAAGGCGCCCCTGGTGCTGTTGCCCGCTCTGGTGATGCATGACCGGACAGGCGGCAAACACACGGACGAGGCCGAGGCCATCCTGCGCGGCGAGGCGGCGCTGGGCTGGACCTAGCCCGCGTATTGCCTGATCGCCTCCAGGCACAGCTGCAGCCCGGTCAGATCGCGCAACGGGTCCTCGGTGACGACGATGAACAGCCGCCGCGCCTCAGCCCACAGCATCAGAGTCTCCGGCAGTTCGAAGTCCTCGACCAGGCAGCCGTCCTGATCATGGACCACGCCCTCGTCATCGACCTCTATGCCCACATAGCCCGACAGGCGGGTTGCGAGGTCCGCGTCGTCCTCTGTGGTGATGTTCATATAGGCGAACACCGGCTTGCCCAGGCCCGACAGCACGCCCGCCTCGAAGGCCGCGCCAGGATCGGCTGTCGGCCCGCGCCAGGGGGTGAGGTCGATCACCGCCGCGTCGGCCTGGCGCATGGCGGCCATGCGGGCGGCATAGATCTGGCGAGCCAGGATCTCCGATGGTTCCTGCGCCAGCAGGTTCGCCTCGTCCGGCAGCAGGGCGATCAGCCCCGCCGCATCACACAGGGCGCGCTGCATCCCTGCTTGGCGCACAGCGTCGGGAAGCCAGGGCTGAGGGCCGGCCAAGTACAGGGATCGGATTGAACGCATCCGCCATCTAGGCCTGCGAAGGCGGCAAGAAAAAGCCCCCTTCCGTCGAACGGAAGGGGGCCTGTTCATTGCGCTGTCGCGCCGCCCTAGTTGCGGGCGGTGTCGACCAGCTTGTTCTTGGCGATCCAGGGCATCATGTCGCGCAAACGGCCGCCGACTTCCTCGATCTGATGCTCGGCCGAACGGCGACGGGTGGCCTTGAAGGAAGGCTGGCCCACGGCGTTCTCAAGCATGAAGTCGCGCACGAACTTGCCCGACTGGATGTCCTCCAGCACGCGCTTCATCTCGGCCTTGGTCTCGGGGGTGATGATCCGCGGGCCGGTGACGTACTCACCGTACTCGGCCGTGTTGGAGATCGAGTAGTTCATGTTGGCGATGCCGCCTTCGTACATGAGGTCGACGATCAGCTTCAGCTCGTGCAGGCACTCGAAATACGCCATCTCCGGCGCGTAGCCGGCTTCCACCAGCACTTCGAAGCCGGCGCGGACCAGCTCGACCGTGCCGCCGCACAGGACGGCCTGCTCGCCGAACAGGTCGGTTTCGCATTCCTCGCGGAAGTTGGTCTCGATGATGCCCGAACGGCCGCCGCCGATGGCGCTGGCGTAGGCCAGGCCCAGGTCCAGGGCGTTGCCGGTGGCGTTGTGATGCACCGCGATCAGGCACGGCACGCCGCCGCCCTTCTGGTACTCGCCGCGCACGGTGTGGCCGGGGCCCTTGGGCGCGACCATCAGCACGTCGATGGTGTCCTTGGGCTCGATGAGGCCGAAGTGGACGTTCAAGCCGTGGGCGAACAGCAGGGCCGCGCCGTCGCGGATGTTGGGCGCGATGTCGTTCTTGTAGATCGCGGCTTGGTGCTCGTCGGGAGCCAGGATCATGATCAGGTCGGCCCAGGCCGCAGCGTCGGCCACGGTCATGACCTTCAGGCCTTCGCCCTCGGCCTTCTTGGCGGTGGGCGAGCCGGCGCGCAGGGCGACGGCGACATTCTTGGCGCCTGAATCACGAAGGTTCAGCGCGTGGGCGTGGCCCTGGCTGCCATAGCCTACGATCGCGATCTTCCTGTCCAGGATGCGGGCGAGGTCGGCGTCGCGATCATAATAGACGCGCATGTTTGTTTCTCCTGACAGGTCATTTTAGAGCCGGGCGCGCAAAGTCCATCCGGCGAAAGCGGGGCTATCCAGCGTTTTTTTGCGCCGCCGTCAAGGCCAGCGGTCATCCGGCGAAAGAAAAAACCCCGGCCTGGGAGGCCGGGGTTGATGGTCTTCCTACCAGAAGAGCCCGTAGTAGACGGTCAGAACCCGCCCGGTCCAGACATCGACGAGCAGGGCGTCAGGCCCGACCCGGACCCATTCGGTCCCGATGGGCGGCAGGGGCAAACCGTATGAGCCCCAGTTCAGGTAGTAGCTCGACCCGAACCAGGTCCGCGGCAAGAAGTCGCCATAGCCCCAGCTGCGAGCGTACCAACCCGACGGCGGACGATAGGGGGGAGCACGGAAGCGGCGGGGCGCGTGGTAGCTGCGCTGCCAGTTGCGATCATTGTAGTACGAGCGCCCCCGGTCACGGTCGCGCATCTGCGACGGACGTCGGTAGTCGCGGTCGAAGCGGTTGTCGCCACCCCGATTGTTGTCCCACCGGCGATCGTTGTCGTTGCGCCGATCATTGTCGCCCCGGTTCCAGTCCTGACGCTGCTCGCCACGACGGTCGTTGTCATTGCGGCCGCGGTCATTGCGATTGTCGTCACGACGATAGTCGGAGCGGTCGCCGCCGCGATTGTCGCCACGATTGCGGTCGCCACGCTGCCCATCGCCGCGCTGCTGCGGCGCGGCTTGAGTTGGGGTGTAGGCCGGCGGAGAGGTCGGCGCGGCCTGGGGCGCGGTATAGCCCGGTTGAACCGGCATGCCGGGACGGCCGCGCGGGGTGCGGTCCTGTTGTTCCTGGCGGCCGCCGCGATCTTCACGCGGACCGCCGCCACGCTCCTGACGCCCGCGATCCTGCGCCAAGGCGGCGGACGCGGTGCTCGCCACCAGGGCGAGGGTCAAAGCGGTCGTCATCAAACGCTTCATGGTCTAACTCCAGGGGCGACGGCTGTTTCCAAGATCGGAAGGCCGCCCTCGCCCGTTGCTCACTGATATGGGGTCGGGCGCATGAACCGCGCTTGAATAGGACGTGCAGGAGAAATCGGGCATGGCGACCCCGCAGGACGTGATCGGCTTCTGGACCCTGGCGGGGCCGGAAAAGTGGTTCGCCAAAAGCGACGGCTTCGATCAGGCCATCCGTCTGCGCTTTGAACCCACCCACTTCGCCGCAGCGCGAGGGGAATACGACAGCTGGGCCGCCAGCGCCGAGGGCGCCCTGGCCCTGCTGCTGCTTCTCGACCAGTTCCCTCGCAACCTGTTCCGCAACTCCGGCCACGCCTTCGCCACCGACCTGCTGGCGCGGCGGATTTCGCGGGACGCCTTGGCCGCTGGCTTCGACAAGCAGGTGGACGCCGCCCTGCGCCCCTTCTTTTACCTTCCGCTGCAGCATTCCGAGGATCGGGCCGACCAGGATCAGGCGCTGGCCCATTTCGATGCGCTAGCCGCCGAGCAAGGTGATCCGGAAATCGCCAAATGGGCGCGGCATCATCACGAAGTCATCCTCCGCTTCGGCCGCTTCCCCCACCGCAACAAGGCGCTGGGCCGCAAGACCACGCCGGAAGAACAGGCCTTCCTCGATGAGGACGGCTTCAAAGGCTGATATCCACAGAATACAGCGACGGGAAGAAACCCTTAACTGGCGTAAACCATGTTGTACGCGAGACCCTCCGAAACAGCCCGGAGTGATTCGCAATGAACGCCCACGTCGCCATTCTCGCCAATCCGCCGGCCGCCCAGGATCACCCTGAGCGCCAGTACCTGAACCTGCTTCAGGACATCCTCGACAACGGGGTGCAGCGCGGCGACCGCACCGGCACCGGCACGCTGGGCGTATTCGGCCGACAGATGCGCTTTGACCTGTCCAAGGGCTTCCCGGTCCTGACCACCAAGAAGCTGCACCTGCGCTCGATCATCGTGGAGCTGCTGTGGTTCCTGCGCGGCGAGACCAACATCGCGTGGCTGAAGGAGAACGGCTGCTCGATCTGGGACGAGTGGGCGGACGAGAACGGCGAACTGGGCCCGGTCTATGGCAAGCAGTGGCGCTCGTGGTCCACGCCGAACGGCGAGAGCATCGACCAGATCGCCCGCCTGATCGAAGGCCTGAAGACCAACCCCAACGGCCGCCGCCACATCGTCTCGGCCTGGAACCCGGCCGACGTGGACGACATGGCCCTGCCGCCCTGCCACTGCCTGTTCCAGTTCTTCGTGGCGGACGGCAAGCTGTCCTGCCAGCTGTACCAGCGCAGCGCCGACGTCTTCCTGGGCGTGCCGTTCAACATCGCCTCCTACGCCTTGCTGACCCTGATGGTCGCCAAGGTGGTCGGCCTGCAGCCCGGCGAGTTCGTACACACCCTGGGCGACGCGCACCTTTACCTGAACCACCTGGAGCAGGCTCGCACTCAGCTGGCGCGTGAGCCCCTCCCCCTGCCGACCATGACCGTGGCCGACAAGCGCGACCTGTTCGCTTTCACATACGAGGACTTCCAGCTCGAAGGCTACGAGGCCCACGCCCACATCAAGGCCCCGGTGGCGGTGTGAGCCCGCTCGCCGCCCTTACTGACAAGGTCATGGCGGTCTCGGACATCTATGCCGCCAACTACGGCATCGACCGCGATCGCGACTGGGCGCTGATCAAGCTGCAGGAAGAGCTGGGCGAACTGTCCCAGGCCCACCTGCGCCTCACCGGCCGTGGCCGGGGCGAGGCGACCGAAGCGGACCGCGCGGCCGAAGCCGCCGATGTCCTGTGCATGCTTCTGATCTACTGCCGCCAGGCCGGGATAGACCTCGACGCCGCCGTCGACCGCAAATGGCTGGCCTGGCTGAAAGAGCCTGCATGAGCGTCATCCTCACCGTCGGCCCGGTGGCCCGATCACTCAACGGGGTGATCGGCCGCGACAACGACCTCCCGTGGCGGCTGAAGTCGGACTTGGCGATCTTCAAGCAGACCACCCTGGGCAAGCCGATCATCATGGGCCGCAAGACCTGGGACAGCCTGCCCAAGAAGCCCCTGCCCGGCCGCATGAATGTCGTGCTGTCCCGTGACGGCTCGTTCGAGCCGCACGGCGCCCTGGTCTGCGAGAGCTTCCTGGAAGCCGTCCAGATCGCCCGCGAGCAGGCCGAGGACGATGGCGTGGACGAGGTCTGCGTCATCGGCGGCGCGGCCCTGTTCGAGATGGCCCTGCCCAAGGCCCGCCGCCTATACGTCACCGAGGTGCACGCCGAGATTGAGGGGGACGTCTTCTTCCCCGCCTTCGACGAAAGCGCCTGGACCGAGGTTCGCCGCGAGGAGCATCCCGCCGGCGAGGGGGATGACCACCCCTTCATTTTTCGGGTGCTGGAGCGGCGCTGATCGGTTGACGCGGCGGCAGCCTCGCCATCCCCATCCATCTACGCTCATAGTCTCCCCATCGCCCGGCAGAGGCGGACAGGGAGCGCATCATGGACATCCAACTCGTCGCCGAGGGACTTGAGTTTCCCGAAGGCCCAATCGCCATGGCCGACGGATCGGTCCTACTGGTGGAGATCAAGCGTCAGACCCTGAGCCGCATCACGCCGGACGGAAAGCGCGAGACGGTGGCCGAGCTGCCCGGCGGCCCCAACGGCGCGGCCCTGGGCCCCGACGGCTGCGTCTACATCACCAACAACGGCGGCGCGTTCCACTTCATGGAGAACAGCGGCCTGACCATTCCGGGCCCGACCCCACCGACCCACAGCGGCGGCTCGATCCAGCGCGTCGATCTGAACACTGGACGCGTGGAGACGCTCTACGACGCCTGTGACGGGGTACGGCTGGTCGGCCCCAACGACCTGGTCTTCGACAAGCAAGGCGGCTTCTGGTTCACCGACCATGGCTGCACTACGCCCGAAGGCCGCAAGTTCGGAGCGCTCTACTACGCCAAGGCCGACGGTTCGAAGATCGAGCAGATGCGCGGTCATTTCGTCTCGCCCAACGGGGTCGGCCTCTCGCCCGACGAGACGGTGGTCTACATGGCCGACACCACGCTTGGCCGCCTATGGGCCTTCGACGTGACAGGTCCAGGCGTGCTGGCCGAGCCGCCGATGTTCCAGCCGGCGCGTGTGGTTTGCACCCTGCCCGGATATCAATTGCTCGACAGCCTGGCGGTGGAGGCAGGCGGCAAGGTCTGCGTGGCGACCATCATCAATGGCGGGATCACCGCCTTCGACCCGGACGGCTCGACCGAGCACTTCGCCGTGCCCGACCCCATTGTCACCAACATCTGCTTTGGCGGCGACGACATGAAGGACGCCTGGATCACCGCGTCCGGGACCGGCAGGCTATACAAGGCCCGCTGGCCCCGGCCGGGGCTGAAGCTGAACTTCAGCTAGTAGAGAACGCCCATCGCCTGGCGCTCGAAGGCCTTGAGCTCGGCGGTGCGGCCCTCACGGATCTTCTGCACCCATTCGGGGTCCTGCAGCAGGGCGCGGCCAACGGCGACCATGTCGAACTCGCCGCGCTCAAGCCGCTCCAGCAAACCGTCGATGGAGGCTGGCTGGCTACCCTCGCCACCGAAGGCGGCGATGAATTCGCCCGACAGGCCCACCGATCCCACGGTGATGGTCGGCAGTCCGGTCAGCTTTTTGGCCCAGCCGGCGAAGTTCAGGTCGCTGCCCTCGTATTCCGGCTCCCAGAAGCGGCGCTGCGAGCAGTGAAAGACATCGGCTCCGGCGTCGGCCAGGGGCTCCAGCCAGGCGGTCATTTCCGCCGGCGTCTTGGCCAGCTTCACGTCGTAGTCCTGCTGCTTCCACTGCGAAATGCGCAGGATCACCGGATAGTCCGGGCCCACCGCGGCACGCACGGCCTTCAGGATATCGGCGGCGAAGCGCGCTCGCTCGGGCAGGGTCGCGCCGCCATAGCCGTCAGTGCGGACGTTGGTGCCTTCCCAGAAGAACTGGTCGATCAGATAGCCATGAGCGCCGTGTAGCTCGACGGCGTCAAAGCCCATCCGCTTGGCCTCGCCCGCAGCGCGGCCGAAGGCGTCGATGGCGTCGGCCACATCGGCGTCGCTCATGGGGTCGCCGAACTGCTTGCCCGGGCGCGATAGGCCCGAGGGGCTGTCGTATGGCCCCGGCGGAGTCCAGTCTTCGCTGCGGGTGCGCACCGCGCCGACGTGCCACAGCTGCGGCGCGATCTTGCCCCCCGCGCCATGCACGGCGTTGACGACGTTCTGCCAGGCCGCCAACTCCGACTCGCCGTGGAAGCGCGGCACGGCGGGATCGTTCAGCGAGGCGGGCCGGGCCACGCCCGTGCCCTCGGTGACGATCAGGCCGACCCCGCCCTCGGCACGGCGGCGATAATAGTCGGCCACCTGTTCGGTGGCGACGCCGCCGGGCGAGAACGACCGGGTCATGGGGGCCATGACCACCCGGTTGGGGATGGTCAGCGACTTGACGGAGAAGGGCTGGAACAGTGCGTCGAGGGACATGCCGCTACTCCACCACGTCCAGGTATTCGATCTCAGGGCGGGCGGCCATGAAGGGCGCTAGGCTGGCGCCGCCGGCCTTGAAATGGTCGCTGGCGCCGTGGGCCTTCATCGCCTCTTCCGAGGCATAGAGCTCCAGCACCTTGTAGGTGTTGGGTTCGGTACGGCTCTTGGTCAGCTGATAGATGACATTGCCCGGCTCGTTGCCGCGCACCTGGGCCGCCATGTCGAGAAAGGCCTTCTCGAACCCTTCGTTCTTGCCGTCCTGGACCTTTAGGGTCGCCACAACGCCGATCATTCGCGCCTCCAAACAATTGTTTGACGGCACGTTAGACTTAGTCAGTTGCGATTGAAAAGCTCTTCCTGAGAAAGCGCTGTTAGCGCGAGCCTTCGTTCCAGCCGTAGGCGACCCACGAATGGCCACCAGCGTGTCGCGCCTCGATAATCTGGCCGTCGGCGACCGTAGCGACCTTGCGGGCGCGCGCCGTGCGGCGGGCGCGGGTGGCCATACCTGCCAGGGTCAGAAGCGCGGTGGCCATCACCGCGATCACCACCACGGTGGCGGCGGCGAACAGGGCGAGCACGGCGCCGACAGCAGCCGCGGCCAAGGTCGCGAGCGCCCCGGCAAGCCAGAACAGGCCCCGGAATGCCGAACCCTTACCCGTCGCTGCAGACAACCGTTCCATCGTCTTCGCCTTAAACGGACGCAATCCGCGTCCTTCGACCCATAATTTGGGTCACAGTACCTTCACGTCAACTGAACAAGCCGTAATTCAGCACAATGGCCACAATACGCCCGATCAAGCGGCGCCGGCCAAGGACAGTTCCCGACGCTCACGCATGATAGTGTCGAAGGCCCCATTGATAGCCGCGGCCTTCGAATGGGCGACCTCGATGAATTCCTGCGGCAGGCCGCGCCCCTGCATCTTGTCGGGATGGGCCAGGGTCAGGGCCGCCTTCCACGCCGCGCGCACGATATTGTCCGGCGCATCCGCGGGCACGCCCAAGATCTCGTAGGGATCGTCAGGCCCGGCGCCCAGGTGGGTGGCTTTCAGCCGGCGGAACGCCAGGGGCGACATGCCGAACAGGCGCGAGACCTGCTCCAGATAGGCCAACTCGTCGGCGCTCACCACGCCATCCGCGCGCGCGATATGGAACAGGCCGTCCAGCACGTTCTCCAGCAGGTCGGGGCAGCGCCGGTAACGCTTGGCTAGCCGCTTGGCGTAGCTTTCGAAGCCTCGCGTGGTCTGCCGCGCCAGGTCGTAGAGACGATGGACGTTGCGTTCCGAGCCCGCATCGGGCTGAAAGACCTCTGAGAAGATGGCGAATTCGTCTCCGTCCGCGCGACCGTCGGCGCTGGCCAGCTTGGCGCCCAGGGCGGTCACCGCGGTCGAGAATGCGGGGTCCTCACCCGGACGACTGGTCGGACAGTCCGTACAGTCGGCCGCGTCCACCGTGCGGGCGGCGAGGCTTGATATGTTGCGCCAGAAGCTCATGGGAGAACTACAAGTTTATGATGGTGGCGTTCGCATGACAACAGATACGGCCGGCTGGACTTTCTGGATCGATCGCGGCGGCACGTTCACCGATGTCATCGGGCGTGATCCTGAGGGCGTCGAACACACCGCAAAACTGCTGTCGGCCTCGCCCAGCTATGCCGACTCCGCCGTCGAGGCCATGCGCCGCCTGCTGGGCGCCCAGCCCGGTCAGCCCTTCCCCGCCGAGCGGGTCGATGCGATCAAGATGGGCACCACGGTCGCCACCAACGCCTTGCTGGAGCGCAAGGGCGCCAGGACCCTGCTGGTCGTCACCAAGGGCTTCGCCGACGCCCTGATGATTGGCGACCAGTCACGTCCTGACCTCTTCGCCCTCGACCTGACGCGGCCCGAACCGCTCTACGCCGGCGTGATCGAGGCCGACGAGCGGCGCGGCGCGGACGGCGCCGTGGTTCAGCCGCTGGATCTGCCGGCCCTGAAGACAGCCCTCATCGCCAAGAGGGCCGAAGGCTTCACCAGCGTCGCCATCGCCTTCCTGCATTCCGACCTCGACCCTGCGCACGAGCTGGCGGCCGGGCAGATCGCCCAGGAGATCGGCTTCGACTATGTGGCGCTCAGCCACGAGGTCTCGCCCCTCCCCCGCTTCATCCCACGCGCCGAAACGGCCGTGGCGGACGCCTATCTGACCCCCATCCTGCGCGCCTATGTCCGACAGGTGGCCGACGCCGTGAACGGCGCACCCCTGTGGTTCATGACCTCGGCCGGCGGCCTGGTCCGCGCCGCTGACTTCCGGGGCAAGGACGCGGTGGTCAGCGGCCCGGCCGGTGGCGTGGTCGGCGTCGCCCGCACGGCTGAGGCCGCGGGAGCCAAGGCGGCGCTGGGCTTCGATGTCGGCGGCACCTCAACCGACGTCTGCCGCTACGCCGGCGTGCTGGAGCGTCGCGACAAGGCGACCGTGGCTGGCGCCAAGCTACGCGCGCCCATGCTGGACGTGGAGACCGTGGCCGCCGGCGGCGGGTCGATCCTGTCCTTCGACGGTTTCCGCGCCCGGGTCGGACCCGACAGCGCCGGCGCCATGCCCGGCCCGGCCGCCTATGGACGCGGCGGCCCGGCCGCCCTGACCGACGCCAATCTGGTGCTGGGCCGCCTTGATCCGCGTTTCTTCCCCTCGGTGTTTGGTCCCAACGGTGACGCGCCGCTGGACGCCGCCGCCGCCCGCGCGCGGCTGACGGAACTGGCCCAGGCCATGGGCGCCGCCAGTCCCGAGGCCGCCGCCGAAGGCTTCGTCGCCGTGGCCGTGGAGCAGACCGCCCAGGCGGTGCGCCGCATCTCCACCGAGCGCGGCTTCGACCCCCGTGACCACGCCCTGGTAGCCTTTGGCGGCGCCGGCGGCCAGATCGCCTGCGCCGTGGCCGAGGCGTTGGGGGTCACCGAGGTGCTGAGTCCCAAATACGCCTCCCTGTTGTCCGCCTGGGGCATCGGCCAGGCCCGCGTGCGCGTGCTGCGCCAAGCCGGGCTCGAGAAGACGCTGGAGGCCGGCCTTCCGGACGCGCGAGCTCTCGCCGACCGACTGGAGACCGAGGCCCAGGCCGCCATGGCCGCCCAGGGCGCGGACACCGGCCAGGCCGTTCGCCGCCTCCTGCTCCGCTATGAAGGCGCCGACGCAGCCTTGCCCGTGGCGCTGTCCGACGCGGCCGCCGCCAAGCAGACCTTCGAGGAGGCCCACCAGCGCCTGTTCGGCTTCATCGAACCCACCCGCGCCGTGATCATCGCCAGCGTTGAGGTGGAGATCGAACAGGCCGGATCGGAAGCCGCCTCCAAAGGCGATGCGGCGCGCCCTTCGGCGACCTCCGACGACCCGGCCGTGATCATGGCTAGCGATCTGACCACGGCCCAAGGTCCCTGCCTCATCGTCCGCGGCGACACCCAGATCGCCGTGCTCGAAGGCTGGACCGCCAAGGCCGAGGCTGACGGCCTCGTCCGCCTCACCCGAACGGGCGCGGCCAAGGTCGCCCAACTCGCCATCGACAAGCCTGATCCCGTGACCCTGGAGCTGTTCAACCGCCGCTTCATGGGCGTGGCAGAGGCCATGGGCGCGGCCCTGGAGCGAACGGCCCAGTCGGTGAACATCAAGGAGCGGCTCGACTTCTCCTGCGCCCTGTTCGACACCGATGGCGGCCTCGTCGCCAACGCCCCGCACATGCCAGTCCACCTGGGCTCCATGGGCGCCAGCGTGCGGGCGGTCCGCGACCGCCACCCCGTGCTGAAGCCCGGCGACGCCTTCGCCCTGAACAACCCCTATGCCGGCGGCACGCATCTGCCGGACATCACGGTCGTCATGCCGATCTTTGTGGGCGAAGCGGACAGGCCGACCTTCTACGTCGCCGCACGCGGCCACCATGCCGACGTCGGCGGGGTGCAGCCGGGCTCTATGCCGCCCTTCTCCAGGACCATCGACGAAGAAGGCGTCATGCTCGACGCCCTGCCGATCATGCGGGGCGGGGTCTTCCTCGAAGCCGACGTTCGCGCCGTACTGCTGGCCGGCGAGCACCCGGCACGCCGGCCTGACCAGAACCTGGCCGACCTCAAGGCCCAGATCGCCGCGTGCCAGGCCGGCGCAGCGGCTGTTTCGGGAATGATCGAGGCCTATGGTGGCGAGACCGTCGGCCGCTACATGATCTTCGTGCAACAGAACGCCGAGGCCGCCGTCAAACGCGCCGTCGGCAAGCTGAGGGACGGCGAGGCCCGCGTGCCCATGGACGGCGGCGGCGAGATCGTCGTGAAGGTCACCGTCGATCAGGCCAAGGGCGAGGCGGCGCTCGACTTCACCGCGTCCGCCAGCCAGTTACCCAGCAACTTCAACGCCCCCGCCGCCATCGTCGACGCCGCCGCGCTCTATGTCTTCCGCAGCCTGGTGGATGACGAGATTCCGTTGAACGCCGGATGCCTGCACCCGCTGAACATCACCACCACGCCGGGCTCGATGCTCGACCCCGCGCCGCCCGCCGCCGTGGTCGCCGGCAATGTGGAGACCAGCCAGCACGTCGTGGACGCGCTCTACGCCGCGTGTGGGGTCATGGCCAACAGCCAGGGCTCCATGAACAACTTCACCTTCGGGGACGAGACGCGGCAGTACTACGAGACCCTATGCGGCGGCTCGGGCGCTACTGCCAAGACGCCAGGGACCAGCGCCATCCACACCCACATGACCAACTCCCGCCTCACCGATCCCGAGATCCTGGAACGGCGTTATCCCGTGCGGCTTGAAGCTTTCGGCGTGCGCCAGGGTTCGGGCGGGGCCGGCGCCATGCCGGGCGGTGACGGGGCCATCCGACGGGTGCGCTTTCTCGCCGAGATGGAGGCCGCCCTGCTGTCCACCCGCCGCGATCACGCCCCTCAGGGACTGGCTGGCGGATCGCCTGGAAAACCCGGCGCCCAACGTTTGCTGCAATCAGATGGAACCGTGAGGGAGCTTTCCGGCTGTTTC
This sequence comes from Caulobacter sp. NIBR2454, assembly GCF_027474405.1. GTDB lineage: Bacteria > Pseudomonadota > Alphaproteobacteria > Caulobacterales > Caulobacteraceae > Caulobacter. The sequence goes on along the minus strand of NZ_CP114871.1, from coordinate 969,284 downwards.
TCCGTTATGGTCAAGCCTGGCGACGCCATCGAGATCGAAACCCCTGGGGGCGGGGGATACGGTCCGGCGCCCGGCGTCGCCCCCGCGATTTAGATTTTGTCCAAGGGACCCCTTATGGCGCCTGCCTTTTTGCTTGCTCTCTCGCTCTTCGCACAGGGCGCGCCCGCCGCGGCCGTGACCCCGGCCGAAGCGCCCTTCCCCGTCGGCGCGCCGACCGACGACTACGGCTTCACCGCCTGGTGCTACGGCGCCGTGGGCGGCTACATCGACCTGTACGACAAGGTCATGCCCGAGGTTGAGCGCATCGAACGCACTTGGCCCTCGCCCAGCGGCGTCGACGCCTCGCTGAAGGTCTATCCGCAGCTGCGCGACCAGGGCAAAGGCGACCTGAAGCTGTTCGCCAGCGCCATCGAGGCCGCCGAGCGCGCCAGCCCGACGGTCATCGCCGAACAGGGCAAGGCCGGCATCGCCAAGGGCCGCGGCATCTGGACCGGCGCCGCCACCAGCGACAAGGCCAAGCTGGCCCAGGCCTGGATGGGCTGGACCCCGCCGGCTCGCTGCGCCCCGACCGCAAAGCGTCTGCAAGCCAAGGCGTCGCTGTTCGGCAAGGCGCTCGACGCCAACAACCCCAAGCCGCAATGACCATCGGAACGCCGCTCTCGCCCTCGGCCACGCGGGTGATGCTGCTGGGCTCCGGCGAACTCGGCAAGGAAGTGGCCATCGAACTGCAGCGGCTCGGCGTAGAGGTCATCGCCGTCGACCGCTATCCGAACGCGCCCGCCCATCAGGTCGCCCATCGCAGTCACGTGGTCCCCATGACCGACGCGGCCGCGATCCGGGCCCTGGTGGAGCAGGAACGTCCGCACCTGATCGTGCCGGAAATCGAGGCCATCGCCACCGACGAGCTCGCGCGGATCGAGGCTGAAGGCCTGGCCACGGTGATCCCCACCGCCCGCGCCGCCCAGCTGACCATGAACCGCGAAGGCATCCGCCGCCTGGCGGCCGAGGAGCTGGGCTTGCCCACCTCGCCTTATGCCTTCGCCGCCACGGCGGACGAACTGGCGGCGGGCGCGGAGAAGGTCGGCTACCCCTGCTTCGTCAAGCCGGTCATGTCTTCGTCGGGCAAGGGCCAAAGCTATGTGGAGAGCGCCGCCGACATCGCCGCCGCCTGGGACTACGCCCTGGCCGCCGGCCGGGTCGAACAGGCGCTGGTCATCGTCGAGGGCCGCATCGCCTTCGACTACGAGATCACCCTGCTGACGGTCCGTTCGAAACACGACGGCCAGACCATCACCTCCTTCTGCGCGCCCATCGGCCACCGTCAGGTCAAGGGCGACTATGTCGAAAGCTGGCAGCCCCAGGCCATGAGCCCCGCCGCCCTGGCCAAGGCCCAGGACATCGCCGCCAAAGTCACCGGTTCGCTCGGCGGCCTGGGCCTGTTCGGTGTGGAGCTGTTCGTCAAAGGCGACGAGGTCTGGTTCTCGGAAGTCAGCCCGCGCCCGCACGACACGGGCCTGGTCACCCTGGGCAGCCAACGCCTCAGCGAGTTCGCCCTGCACGCCCGCGCCATCCTGGGTCTGCCCATCGACACCACCCTTCGCGAGCCCGCCGCCAGCGCCGTCATCTATGGCGGCATGGAGGCGCAGGGAGTGGCCTATGAAGGCGTCGAGGAGGCCCTCGCCGTGCCCGGCGCGGACCTGCGTCTGTTCGGCAAGCCCGAAGCCTTCGAGCGCCGCCGCATGGGTGTCGCCGTGGCGACCGGCGTCGATATCGACCAGGCGCGCGAGCGGGCTCAGGAAGCCGCCGACAAGGTCCGTGTGGTCAAAGGCTGATTCTCAATCCTTCGGCCGCGTCTCGCGCATGGTGAGCAGCACCGGCAGGACGAGCAGGGCCACCACCGCGATCATGGCCCCCGGAATCATGGGCCAGCCCGTGCGGTCGGTCAGCATCTGGGCGACATAGGGCGTCAGGCCGCCGAAGATCGCGGTGGCCACGGTGGCCCCCAGCGCCAGACCGCTCAGCCGCCCCTCGCCCGGAAACTGTTCGGCCGTGGCGACCGCGCCGACCGCGCTCACCCCGCCGGCCGCAGCGGCCAGGACCACTGCCCCCAGCAAGGCTGACGCCGCGGAGCCTGTGGCCATCAATGAGAACATGGTCATCGGCAGAATGGCGCTGAGCGCCGCCAGGGTCAGCAGCATCGGCTTGCGTCCCCATCGGTCCGAAAGCAGTCCGATGAAGGGCGTCACCAGGATGACGACCACGGCGGCCACCGTCGCCAGCCACAGTGACAGCCCCTCTCCCATCGCGCCCGCCGATGTAAGGAAGGCCGGCACATAGGTGATCCCCACATAGTAGGTGATCGAGCCCAGGGCCGAGATCGCGAACGACCGCAGTATGCCCGCCTTGTGGTGGCGAAGCGTATGCCGCAAAGGCCGCTCGGGGATCGTGCCGAAGGCCTGCTGGCGTTCGAAGTCCGGCGATTCCTGCATCGTCGAGCGCGCCAGCCAGACGCTAGCGGCCAGCCCCGCTCCCACCAGGAACGGAATGCGCCAGCCCCAACCATCGAGATCCGCCTGGCTCATCAGATGCACCGTCAGGGCCGACACGGCGACGGCCAGCAGAGCGCCGACCTCGCTGGCGGCCGAAGCCAGTGAGGCGATGAGACCCCGCTTACCCCGCGGCGCGCCTTCCATCAGATAGGCGACGACTCCTGTATATTCGCCGCCGACCGAGAACCCCATCACGCATCGCAGCAACAGGACAAGCACGCCCGCCGCCGGGCCGATCTGGGCATAGGTCGGCAGCAGGGCGGTCGCGAGCATGGCGCCCGTCATCACCAGCATGGACAGCAGCATCATCCTGCGGCGGCCGTAACGGTCGCCGATGTGGCCGAACACCGCCGCACCCAGGGGCCGCATCAGATAGGCAACCGCGAACCCGGCCAGGGCGGTGGCCAACGATGCCTCGCCTCCACCGAAGAACACCCGCGACATCACCGTCGCCAGATAGAGGTACAGGGTGAAGTCGTACCATTCGACCACGGTCGAGAAGGCCGCCACGGCCATCGACCGGCGCGAGATCGCTTCGGGAGCGCCGCCCGCGCCTTGCTCGGTCGAGGATGGCGCCATGCGGCCTCCGGTTTTCTAGGCCGCCGCCGCCCGCGCGTTGGGATCGTAGTTGAGGATCGGCGACAGCCAGCGTTCGGCCTTGGCCAGCTCCCAGCCCTTGCGGCGGGCGTAGTCCTCGACCTGGTCGCGGTCGATCTTGCCGACGCCGAAATAGTGCGCCTGCGGATGGCTGAAATAGAGGCCCGACACCGCCGCGCCCGGCATCATGGCGAAGCTCTCCGTCAGCTGCATGCCGGTCCGAGCCTCGGCTTCCAGCAGCTTGAACAGCAGCTCCTTTTCGGTGTGGTCCGGCTGGGCCGGATAGCCTGCGGCGGGGCGGATGCCCTGGTACTTCTCGGCGATCAGCTGATCGACGTCCAAGGGCTCTTCGGGCGCATAGCCCCACAGCTCGACGCGGGTCTTGTAGTGCAGCCACTCGGCGAAGGCTTCGGCCAGGCGGTCGGCCAGGGCCGAGGCCATGATCGCCGAATAGTCATCGCCGGCCGCCTTGAACCTGGCGACCATCTCGTCTTCGCCATGACCGGCGGTGACCGCGAAGCCGCCGATATAGTCGGCGCCCCCGCCCACCGGCGCGACGAAGTCCGACAAGGCGACATTGGATTTACCCGCCGTCTTGGCCATCTGCTGGCGCAGCGTATGCAGGCGGCCCAGCTCCGTCGTGCGGCTCTCGTCGGCATAGACCACGATGTCGTCGCCGTCTGTGTTGGCGGGCCAGAAGCCGACCACGCCCTTGGCGCCAAACCACTTCTCGGCGGTGATCTTCTCCAGCATCGCGCGGGCGTCGCGATAGAGGTCCGTCGCCGCCTCGCCGACCACCTCGTCCTCCAGGATCATCGGGAAGCGCCCCACCAGCTCCCAGCTGGCGAAGAACGGCGACCAGTCGATGAAGGGGACCAGTTCCTCAAGGCTAGGCTCAAAGGTGCGCAGGCCGATGAAGCCCGGCTTCGGCGGCGTATAGCCATCCCAATCGATGGCCAGCTTCCTGGCGCGGGCGTCCTTGATCGAGGTGCGGGCCTTGACCTCCTGGCCGCGCGCGAACTGCTCGCGGATGCGTACATACTCGTCGCGCGTCTCGCCAATCACCCGATCCCGCTCGGAAGGGGACATCAGGCTGGAGACCACGCCCACGGCGCGCGAGGCGTCCAGCACATAGGTCGTCGGCCCTCGGCGATAGGCCGGTTCGATCTTCACCGCCGTGTGGGTGCGGCTGGTGGTGGCGCCGCCAATCAGCAGCGGGATGTCGAAGCCCAGGCGCTCCATCTCCGACGCCACGAACACCATCTCGTCCAGGGACGGGGTGATCAGGCCCGACAGGCCGATCATGTCGACCTTGTGCGCGCGCGCCTCGTCCAGGATGCGGTCGGCGGGCACCATCACGCCCAGATCCACGACCTCGTAGTTGTTGCACTGCAGGACCACGCCCACGATGTTCTTGCCGATGTCGTGGACGTCGCCCTTGACGGTGGCCATCAGGACCTTGCCGGCGCTCTGACGCTCGCCGCCGCCCTTCTCGGCCTCCATGAACGGCATCAGCCAGGCCACGGCCTGCTTCATCACCCGGGCGGACTTGACCACCTGCGGCAGGAACATCTTGCCCGCGCCGAACAGGTCGCCGACCACGTTCATGCCGTCCATCAACGGCCCTTCGATCACGTGCAGCGGGCGCTCGGCCTGCAGGCGCGCTTCTTCGGTGTCGGCGTCGATGAATTCGGTGATGCCGTTGACCAGGGCATGCGTCAGGCGCTCGCCCACCGGGGCGTTGCGCCAGGCCAGGTCCACGACCTTGGCCGCGCCCTTCTCGCCCTTGTAGCGGGGCGCCATGTCCACCAGCCGCTCGGTCGGGTCAGCCCCATCGGCGCGCTTGCGGTTGAGGATCACATCCTCGACGGCCTCGCGCAGCTCGGCGTCGATGTCGTCATAGACCGGCAGATCGCCGGCGTTGACGATGCCCATATCCATGCCGGCGTTGATCGCATGGTACAGGAATACCGAGTGGATCGCCCGCCGTACCGGCTCGTTGCCGCGGAAGCTGAACGACACGTTCGACACACCGCCCGACACGCGGGCGTAGGGCAGCAGTTGCTTGATGCGGCGCGTCGCCTCGATGAAGTCGACGGCATAGTTGCAGTGCTCGTCGATCCCCGTCGCCACGGCGAAGATGTTGGGGTCGAAGATGATGTCCTCAGGGGGAAAGCCGACCTTGTCGACCAGCACGCGGTACGCGCGCTCGCAGATTTCGACCTTGCGGGCCTCGGTGTCGGCCTGGCCGACCTCGTCGAAGGCCATGACCACCACCGCCGCGCCATAGCGCAGGCAAAGGGTGGCCTGCTCGATGAACTTGGCCTCGCCTTCCTTCAGCGAGATGGAATTGACGATCGCCTTGCCCTGAACACACTTCAGACCCGCCTCGATCACCTCCCACTTGGAGCTGTCGATCATGATCGGCACGCGGGCGATATCCGGCTCGGCGGCGATCAGGTTCAGGAAGGTGACCATGGCGGCCTGCGAATCCAGCAGGCCTTCGTCCATGTTGATATCAATGACCTGAGCGCCGGCCTCGACCTGCTGACGGGCGACGGACAGGGCTTCGCCGTACTGACCTTCGACGATCAGCTTCTTGAACTTGGCGGACCCGGTGACGTTGGTCCGCTCGCCGATGTTTACGAAGGTCGGTCTCATACGCGCTGCAATAACTCGATTTGGTCAGTTCTGTCCGCCCATACCGGCTGATGCCGGCATGAGCGGAGCTGAAACACTGGACGCTACTTGGGGGCCTTGGCGGCCGTGACCTCGACCTCGATCAGGAAGCCCGGCCCGGCCAGGGCCGAGACCTGCACCGTCGAACGGGTCGGACGGTTGGGCTGCTCAGGGGTGCCGAAGTACTTGTTGTAGGACTTCATCATGCCGGCGAAGTCCATCTTGCCGCCCATGGCCGGATCGCCGACCAGGTAGATGGTCATGGACACCACGTCGCCCATGCCCAGGCCCTGGCTCTTCAGGATGCCCTCGATCTTGGCGAAGGTGCTGGCGGCCTGAACCTCGGTGTTGCCGAAGGCGGCGATGGTGTTGGGCGCCGCTGCGGGGTCGGCCACCGCCGGAAGCTGGCCCGACAGGTAGATCGTCTCCGACCCCGCCGGCACCCGGATCACCTGGGCGATGAAGGAGGTCGGGGTCGGATAGGTCCGGGTGATCTCGGCCTGGGCGCCGGTCAGGGCGGCGAAGGACGTAAGGGCGCCGAGGGCGGCGGCGGTCAGAAGCTTGCGGATCATGGGATTTCCAGTTCTGGCTCAGGCCGCGACGGCGGCGGTGTTGACGAGTGCGGCGTGCTTTTCACGTTCGGCTAGGGCGCGGATGGTGCGGTGGGCCGACAGGATCGCCCCCTCCTGCCATCCGGGAGTCTGCGACAGATGCCCGCCCGCGAAATAGACGCTGCCGGCGGGCTGGTTGAGCAGGCGGAATTCTGGCCCGTCGATATGGCCCTCCTGCCCCTGCTGTCCTCCCCAGCGGGGCCAGGGACCCATGTTGTAGGGAATCTTGCTCCAGTTCACGACGACCCCGCGTGAGAGCGACGACTCGTGTCCGGGATGCAGTTTGCCGACCGTTGCGCGGGCGATGGCGATCTGCTCGGCCAGGGGCCGCTTGGCGAACTCCGCCGCGCGCGGGCCCGAGCCGTAGCAGGCCAGCAGCATGCCGCGTTCTGAGAAGATCTGCGCGCTGGGGTACCAGACCAGCGACGTGTCCCCGCCCACGAAGGAGATGCCACCATAGATGCCCTGCTTCTCCCAGAAGCGCGGGGCGTCGAAGCCGATCTTGTTGGAGAAGTCGTTGGGCACGCTGGCGACGGCCTTGGTCACCTGCGGATCGAAGTCCGTCTTGATCTTGGCGACCAGGGCCAGGGGGATGGTGACGATGCAGTAGTCGGCCGCCACCGTCTTCATCGCACCCGTCTTGGTGTCCTTGTAGACAACCTGAACGCCCTGGCGGCTCTTGATCTCCACAACCTCGGCACCGCGCACGATAGGGCTGCGGATCGCCTTGGCGAAGGCCTTGGGGATCTGATCCATGCCGCCCACCGGCTGGAACATGGCCGCCTGCTGGTGGATGTTTTCTTCGAATAGGGTGGCGCGCATCTGCTCGTGGGCCAGCAGGTCCTTCATCGGCAGCGGCGCGCGGTGCTTGCCGAACTGGTCGGCCGCGCCGGGAAAGGTCTCGAAGCCCGACCGCTCCGTGCCCTTGAAGGTCATGTCCTCGGACAGGTCGCCGTACATCTTCAGGAACGGCATCAGCCGCTCCTTGTCGTCGAGCGTCAGTTCCTGATCGAGCGCGCCGCGGTTGACCGCCTTGGCCAGCATCTCGGCCACATAGCCGCGCGTGTCGTTGAGGCCCTGGCGCATCTCAACCGGCTTTCCGCCGCAGCCCTTCTCGGACCAGATATAGGCGCTGCGGCTGGAATTGACCTCGACCTCCAGCGGCACGCCCAACTGTTGGCAATAGCTTAGGATCGCCTTGTGATGGCTGGGCAGGCGCGCGGGACCGGCGTTGAGATACAACCCGTCCGAGAAGCTGCAGACTTGCGTCTCCTCCCCCACCATCTCGATCTTGTCGCCTCCGCGCACAGTCCAGTTGCGGCCCCCGACCCGATCACGCGCTTCCAGCACGACCACGTCAAAACCGGCCTTTTCAAGCTCATAGGCGCTCACCAGACCGGTGATCCCCGCGCCCAGAATGACCACCTTCTTTCCCGCGCCCGCTGTCCTGGGCAGGTCGGGCATGCCGGCGAAGGTCTCCGTGGGCATGAGGCCCAGGGCGGTCATCGCCGAGAACGCGGCCCCGGCTCCCCCGACGCCGCCGATACGCTTCAGAAAACTCCTCCTACTCGTCGCCATGGTGCTTTTCCCCTGTAGATCGAATGATCGGGGAGAGGCTGACTCCGGCAGGTTCCGTCAGGCGAGTTCGAACGGCTCCAGGCCGGCCAGACGGAGGGCTTTCGCTCGTTCCGGAGGCTGGCGTGGCGCGATTCTGCGCACTTCGTCGGCCACATGACGGATGTGATCGGGGGTGGTGCCGCAGCACCCGCCCAGCAGGTTCACCAGCCCGTCCTTGGCCCACTCGTGCAGCATGTGCGAGGTCTCATGCGGCTCCTCGTCGTACTGGCCCATGGCGTTGGGCAGACCGGCGTTCGGATAGGCGCCCACCAGCGTGTCGGCGATGCGCGACAGCTCGGCGATATGCGGCCGCATCAGGTCCGCGCCCAGGGCGCAGTTGAAGCCTATGGCGAACGGCTTGACGTGCTTCACCGAATTCCAGAACGCCTCGACTGTCTGCCCAGACAAAGTGCGGCCCGAACGGTCGGTGATCGTCCCGCTGATCCAGATGGGGAGCGCCTCATGCCCTTCCTCGTCCTCCAGATCCTTGATCGCCTTCAGCGCCGCCTTGCAGTTCAGGGTGTCGGTGATCGTCTCCACCAGGAACAGGTCCACGCCGCCCTGGTACAGGGCGGCCACCTGATGGCGATAGGCCTCATAGACCTGGTCGAAGTTCACCTTGCGCGCGCCCGGATCGTTCACGTCCGACGACATGGACAGCATGACGTTCAGCGGCCCGATCGAGCCGGCGGCGAAGCGCGGCTTGTTAGGTTCCTTGGCGGTCCAGCGGTCGGCGGCTTCGCGGGCCAGACGGGCGCCCGCGATGTTGATGTCCCACACCGCCTGGGCGTCGAGCCTGTAGTCCTCCTGCGCGATGGTCGTGGCGCTGAAGGTGTTGGTCTCGGAAATATCCGCGCCCGCCCCGAAATACTGATCGTGCAGGTCGCTGATGATGTCCGGGCGGGTGATGCAGAGGATATCGTTGTTCCCCTTCATCTGACCGTTGTGGGTCGTGAAGCGGTCGCCGCGGAAATCGGCCTCGTCCAGACCCCGCCGCTGGATCATCACCCCCCACGACCCGTCGAGGATCAGGATGCGTTCCTTGGCGGCGGCCTTCAGGGCCTCGATGCGCTCGGCGCGAGTCATCGGCGGTTCTCCTGCTTGGCCAGTTCCTGCTCGAACGCCTTGGCGGAGGCGTCCACGAACCGGGCCATTTCGGTGGGATCGATATAAGGATTGGGCTCGCCGCGAAGCAGGCGCTGGCGTTTACCGGCAAGGTCCGCAAAACCCGGGTGGTTGGGCAGGAACACGTCCGTCGGGATCATCCGCAGCTTGGCGAAGCTGGCGCGATAGTCATCCACGATCCGCGGATGCGCCCGGTTGCCGATCAGCACGTTCCCCGCCACCGTGGTCGAGCAATAGAAGGTCACGTTCAGCGCCCGCTCGCGCTCCACCACCGGCAGGGTCCAGGTCGTGCAACCCGTCGTATGGCCCGGCGTCAGGTGGGCGGTGATCGCCACCTCGCCCAGCTTCACGGTCTGCAGGTCCTTGACGGTGCGATCGACCTTCACCGCCGGATAGGCGACCGCGCCGTTATCGTTGTCGCCGACATGGACGCCCTTCTCCAGCGACTCCTCGTCAGCCTTGGAGGCATAGAGCCTGGCCTTGGTGTCGGCCTTCAACTGCGCTAGCCCGCCCGCGTGATCGATATGGGCGTGGGTGTTCAGCAGGATCTTCACGTCCTCGACCTTGAAGCCCAGCTTGCGGATGCTGGCCTCGATCAAAGGCGCGCCCTCCGGCATGCCTCCGTCGATGACGATGTGTCCTTGCGAGGACGAGATCAGATAGGAGGCGATGCCCTCGCTGCCCACGTAATAGACGTTGCCTACGATGCGGTACGGCGTGGTCGCCTTCGTCCAGTCCGCCGGCCAGCCTTGAGCCGATGCGGTCGAACCGACGGCCATGAACGCCAGCGCCGCCAGCGCCGTCTTCTTGCTGAGTTTGATCATTGAAGTCCTCCCTTTCGACGGGAGACATGAGGGGCGCGAAGGCCCGACCGCAAACGACGATAAATCGACGGAGCCATGAGCTGAATTTGGGTCGAAGCCATGCCCATCGCCTCAGGCCGCCGCTTCGGACGGAGCCGGCGCGGGCTCGCGCACGCCCAGCACCCGGCACAGCGCATAGACAAGGTCGGCCCGGTTCAGAGTGTAGAAGTGGAAGTCCTTGAACCCCTGCTCCTCTAGCTTGGCGCACATCTCCGCGGCCACCGAACAGGCGATCAGACGTCGGGTGTCGGGATCTTCGTCCAGCCCCTCGAACAGATTGGCCAGCCAGCCAGGCACGCTCGCCCCACAGGCGCCGGACATGCGCTTCAGGCCCTTGAAGTTGGTCACCGGCATGATCGCCGGGATGATCGGAATGGCGATGCCCGCGTCACGCGCCTTGTCCACGAAGCGCAGGAAGGCGTCGATGTCGAAGAAGAACTGGCTGATCGCCTGGGTCGCCCCGGCGTCTACCTTGGCCTTGAGGACGTCGATATCGTGGGCCAGGGACGGGCTTTCCGGATGCTTTTCCGGATACGCGCCGACCAGCACCTCGAACGGGGCGATGCGCCGGATGGCGGCGGTCAATTCGGTGGCGTTTTGATAGCCGTCAGGGCGCGGAACATAGACACCGCCTACGCCGCTGACGCCGCTCTCGTCCGGCGGCGGATCGCCGCGCAGGGCCACGATATGGCGCACGCCGGCGGCCCAGTACTCGCGGATCACCTCGTCCACCTCATCGCGGCTGGCGCCCACGCAGGTCAGGTGGGCGGCAGGCAGCAGGCCCGTCTCGTCCAGGATGCGGCGAACCGTGCGGTGGGTCCGCTCGCGGGTCGAACCGCCCGCGCCATAGGTCACCGAGACGAACGACGGCCCCAGCGGCTCCAGCCTCCGGATCGAATTCCAGAGCGTGTCCTCCATCGCCTCGGTCTTGGGCGGGAAGAACTCGAAGGAGACGTTCAGGCGCGACTGCGCGCGCTCGGCGGCGCGGGCCACGGGGCCGATGACGCGGCGGGGTTCGGCGGCGCTCATGCGGCGCTCCTCTGTACTGAGGCCGGGCGTCGGCCCGTCCAGATCTTGACGGTCAGACCGCCAGCTTTGGCGGGCGGGAGATCGGCTTCGACGCGACCTTCCAGGCCGGCCGCCGCCAGCCAGCGCAGCATCTCCGCGTCAGAAAAGCCCAGGCGGCGGTGCTGGTGCGCCTCGCGCAGGAATTCCAGGCGGTGCGGCGCGAAGTCGACGATCAGCAGCCGCCCGCCCGGTGCCACCAGACGCGCGGCCTCGGCCACGGCGGCGGCGGGATCGCCTAGATAGTGCAGCACCTGATGCACGGTCACCAGATCGGCCGATGCGGGCGGCAGGCGGGTGAAGAAAATGTCCCCGTGCCGCAGCTCGCAATGGTCCAATCCCGCCTTGGCGGTTTCGGCCCGGGCGATGTTGAGCATGTGCTGCGACAGGTCCAAACCCAGGGCGCTCGACGCCTTGCGGCCCAGCAGGGTCAGCATCCGACCCGTGCCGGCGCCCAGATCGACCAGCCCGCGGAACGGTCCCGGCCCTGCGGCGTCGATGATCGCCTTCTCCACGTCGGCCTCGGCCACATAGAGCGACCGAATCTCGTCCCAGCGGGCGGCGTTGCGGGCGAAATAGGCGCTGGCCTCGGCCGCGCGTTCAGCGCGCACGGCGCCAAGGCGCTCGGCGTCTGCGCGAACCTCGGGATCGGCCGGATCTATGGGCGCCAGGGCGGCGTCCACCATGATGCGGCCCGGCCCATGGGCGGCGAGCCGATAGAAAACCCAGGCGCCGTCAGGAAACCGCTCGACCAGCCCGGCTTCGGCCAGAAGCTTCAGGTGGCGCGAGACGCGCGGCTGGCTCTGGTCCAGGATGCGGCACAGCTCCAGGACGGAAAGCTCCTCCTGGGCGAGCAGGGCCAGAACCCTCAGGCGGGTGTCCTCACCCGCCGCGCGCAAGATCTCCACTGCCTGGGCCATGCTGATCGACATAAGGACATAAAGATATCTTTATGTGATTTTGGCAAGCGGTTTGTTGGCGCCGCCTAGTCCTGGACGGGGCTCGGCAAGGGCTCGCCATGGAAGAAGGCCCGCAGGTTCTCCACCGTCAGCCCGACCATCTGCGGAATCGCATCCACCGTCGCCCCGGCAAGGTGCGGCGACAGCACGGTGTTTGGCACGCCCTCCCATCGGGCGGGCGGCGTCGGCTCGGTCTCGAACACGTCGAGCGCCGCCATGCCCAGCTTGCCATCCTTGAGGGCCGTGATCATCGCGTCCTCGTCGATCACCGAGCCACGGGCCACATTGACCAGGCAGCCTTGCGGTCCCAGCGCCTCGATCACCGCGGCCGAGACCAGACCCTTGTTCTCGGGCGTGGCGCGGCAAGCCACCACCAGCACATCACTGTCGCGGGCCAGAGCCATCAGGCTATCGGCCCGTGGCCAGCGGCTCTCCTTGGGGTTCGGGCCCCACCAGGAAACGGTCATGCCGAACGCTTCCAGCCGTCGCGCCGTGGCGTCGCCGATGTGGCCCAGGCCGATGATGCCGGCCTTGCGTCCACGCAGCGACCGCCGCGAGTGCATCCGGTCGCCGGGCCCCCAGCGCCCGTCGCGCACCCGACGGTCGCCCTCGACGATCCCGCGCCAGGCGCCGATCAACAAGCCGACGGCTACGTCCGCCACGTCCTCCGCGTTGACGCCCGTCGAGTGGGTCACCGCGATCCCGTGCGCCCTGCACCAAGCCATGGGCACGCCGTCATAGCCCGCGCTGACACAGGCGATCAGGCCCAGGCGCGGCATCTCGGCCAGCAGATCGGTGGGCAGCGGCATCTCGCCGGCATGCACGATGGCCTGGACCTGAAGCCCCGGCCCCGACAGGAAGCTCAGCGTGTCGGGATGATCCCATAGCCGGACGACCTCATAGGTCGACTCCAGCATCGCCTGCAGCGGCATCAGCATCTCGTGCGAAAGCAGGATGCAGGGCTTGGGGGTCGGCTCGACCATGGGCGTTCCTCGTCACGTCTTCTTGCGACGCAACGCTAGAGCGTCCCCCTAGGGTCAGCCAAGGTCCGAATAGATGAAGGCGGCGCTTCCATAGGCGTTGATCAGGTTGACCCCGAACGACGCCCCGTCCGCCAGATCCAGCAGATAAGCGTCGACGGCCTTGGCATAGACGCCCACCCCGGCCTTCTCCGCCTCGGTCAGCAGCCAACCGACCATAGCCGCCTTGGCCCCCACGCCCTCATCGCCGCCGTAGGATTCGAAGTAGTCCTGACGGGTCATGCCGCCGCCAATGTCTGCGTCCAGGATCTGGTCGATCTTGGTCGCGCTGGGCGTCGAGCCGAAAATCGTCCGGTAGGCGTCCGACACCGCCGCCTCGAAGGTCTTGCCACCATAGGCCTGCTCGAATGCGGTCTTGCCTTCGCCCAGCTTGCCCAGGTTCACGGCGAAATTGATGTAGCGGTTTTCGACATTGAAGCCGGTGTAATAGGCGCTGTTCAGGTTGTTGGCGTTGCCGCTGGCGCTGGTCAGCAGATAGTCGAACCCGCCCTCGGTCGGGACCGTCCCGACGAAGAACTGATAGGCCAGGGCCGCCACCTTGGTGGTCGCCGCCGCCGCATCGACGATCTTTTCATAGGCCTGAAGCTGGGTGATCGAGCCATTGGCGACCTGGGCGTTCAGGCTGCTGATCAGAGCCGTATCCGAAGCCGATACCGGGCTGCGGCGCATGATGTTCAGGAACGCCGTCTCCAGGGTGGCCCCCGCCGAAGCCGCGCCCCCGGACAGGGTGATCGCGGTGTCGCTGAACTGCAGCTTCTCGATGGATTTGAGCGTGTCGGTTCCGTCCGGCGAGCCGCCGCGCAGGTCGCGGATGGTGATCGTGCCGTCGGCGTTGGTGGTCCAGCTATAGTTGGCCCGCGCGCCGGAATAGACGGCCGTGTCCGTCCCCGCGCCGCCGTCGATGGTGTCGTTGCCGCCACGGCCCTCGATCCGGTTGTCGACCGCATTGCCCGTGATGCTGTCGGCGGCCGATCCGCCTCGCGCGTTCTCCACCGTCACGCCGTAGGCGATGGAGATGTTCTTGGTCATGCTCAGGGCGTCGCTGAACGCTCCAGCGTTGAGGTCCAGACGGGTCGTGAGATTGGAGCCCGACAGGTCCAGGGTGTCGTTTCCGCCTCCGTCCCAGATGGTCAGGACAGGCTGCTTGGTGACCGTGAAGTCGTAGGCCGCGCGGCCCGCCGTGCTGTTGTAGCCATAGACCGTGTCGCCGGCCCGGGTGCTCATATTGGCCCCGTACATGGCCTGCAGACCCGCCACGTCGTGCAGCAGCAGGGTCGAGCCGGAGAAGATCGCGTTCTCGGCGTCGAACAGGAAGTCGGCGCCGGTCTCGGACCCGGCGAAGTACGACATGATCGTGTACTGCCGGCTGTCCTGCATGAAGGTGGCGTCGGCGGCGTAGGTGATCGTCCCGCCGTTGGCGTTGTAGTCGCCAGGATGCAGCACCCCCAGCCCGTGGACGATCTCGTGCATCAGGGCCATGAAGTTGTAGCCGCCCGAGAACCACTTGCGGTCGTCAACCGCATCGGGGTTCAGCCACACCTCGACCGAGCGCAGGCTGCCGCCCGAGCTGCGCCAGCTGGCGTGACCCCACTCGAACTCTTCGGCGCCCTTGTCCGAGCCCAAGCGGATGCGGCCGTTGGTCGTGCCGTCGTCCGTCATCTCCACGAACTTCAGATTGATCACGTCGGCGATGAGGTCGAACGCCGCGCGGGTGAAGTTGCGCTCTTCGGCGGTGAAGGCCTGGAAGTCGGCGCCCACCGAGCTGGGGGCGGAGCTCATGAAGCTGTACAGGACCGTGCCCGTCGACCAGCTCAGGTCGTTGCGGTCGTAGTTCCTGATGATGTCGTTCAGCGACAGCGTGGGCTTGGCGGACGCCGCGGCGGACAGCACACCATCGCCGGCCGCCTGCTCATGCGCCAGGCCAGCCGTGCAGGCCGCGCACCCGCAGGTTTCCCACTCTTGATCGAAAGCCACTCAAGCCCCCCGGACACACCAAGCGTGACCCAAAAGGCCTCCGCCGACAATGGAGCGTGCCATAGCAAGGTTTGCACAAGGTTTCACAGCGACAGGATGTAGCACATGTAGTGGTCTACTAAGAGTAGTTGTAGTTGCTACAGCAAAAATACTATCGCTTCGGTTGCCGCCCTCGACAACACAACCTCGCTATCCGCCGAAGATGAAATCCGTTCTGTAGTAACCGTTTGCGGGGTCCAGCAGGTCCACGGCATAGCCCCGGGACGGCGCCCCGTCCGCCAGATCGGCCAGCCATGCGGCGTTCGACCGCGCCATGACGCCGACATCGGCTTTCACCGCCTCCGCCAACAGCCAGCCCACCATTGCGGCTTTTGCGCCGATGCCCGCGCCGCCGAGACTTTCGAAATAGCCCGCGCGACTATCGATCAGGTCATGCAGCTTTGAGTCGGTCGGCGCCGCGCCGAAGATGGCCCGGTAAGCCTCGCGCCCGGCGTCCATCAGATTCAGCGAACCGTACTTTTGCGCGAAGGCGGCCTTCCCCTCCCCGTCCCGGCCCAGGTTCACCGCGAAGTTGATGTAGCGGTTCTCAAGATTGAAGGCCCCGTAGTAGGTGCTGTCGAGGCTTTGTGGATTGGGGCCGTCCGCCGCCACCAGATAGTCCAGACCTCCGCCGCTTGGCGTCTTTCCGGTGAAGAACTGATAGGCCAGCGACGCCACCGACGTCGTCCCGTCGGCCGCTTCAATGACCATCTCGACCGCTTCAGCCTCGGTCAGAACGCCTTCCGAAACTTGAACGGCAAGCGCCTGCTGGAAGTCTTCGCCGCCGCGCAGCACCGCCTCGGTGGCCGTGACGATGACGGCTGGCACGGACGCGGGGTTAAGAACGGTCGCCCCGTCGGCGAACTGAAGCTTCTCGATGTCGGTCAGCCGATCTTGACCGTCGGGAGCCCCTGCCCGCTTGTCCGTCACGGCGTAGGTCCCGTCGTCGTTGCGGACCACACCATAGTCGTCCTTCCGGCCGGAATAGACCGCCGTGTCCCAGCCGCCCCGCCCGTCGAGGACGTCGTCTCCCGCGCCGCCCTCCAGGCGGTTGCCGACCGCATTGCCGACAATGCTGTCGGCCCCGCTCCCACCCCGAGCGTTCTCGATCGTAACGCCATAGGCGATCGAGATGTTCTTGGTCATCGACAGGGCGTTGCTGAAAGCGCCCGCGTTGAGATCGAGGTAGGTGGGGACGTTCGTACCAGAGAGATCGAGCGTGTCGTTCCCGCCGGCGTCCCAGATCGCGATGACCGGATTAGGAAGGCGGGAGAAATCAAATGATTCACGCCCCGCTGTGCTGTTGAAGCCGTAGACCGTATCGTCCGCCCGCGTGGCGTTGTTCGCGCCGTAGAGCGCCTGCAATGCGGCGATGTCATGCAGCAACGGGTGCGCGGCCCGGGCGACGGCGCCTCCATCTCCGAAATGATGGGCTCCCGTGAAGCCCGCCTCGAAGTAGGACATCAGCGTGTATTGCCTGCTGTCCTGAAGATACTGCGCATCCTCGCTGTAGATCGGGCCCGCGCTTCGGTATTGCCCAGGATGTGAAATTCCCAAGCCATGCAAGACTTCATGCAGCAAGGTTGCAAAGCCACCCCCTCTCGGCCCCATGGAGACCTGGGAAGTTGCTGGATAAATCCAGATGTCGGCTTGCACGATCTCCCCGACGCCAACCGGTGGGCGAACGGCGCTGATCATGGCGATCCCGGCGGCGTTCATTTGAGCGTCCCAGCCAATACGCATCGTCGGCTGTGATGACTGGCCTTCCCCTTCGACCTCCACGAACCGCGCCTCTACAATGTCGCTGATGAGCGCCAAGGCCTCGCGCGCCCAAGCCCGTTCGAGCTCGGTGAACCCTGTCTGACTCGTCTTCGCAGGCTCAGGCAGCACAAACGAATAGGGAATTTCGGATGGCCACTTCGCTCCCATTCGGATCAGGTTCGCGATCACCTGCTCCAGCGACCAAACCGGCTTGTCGGCCATCGCGCCGTCCTCCCTCCCGAGAACCAGCAAGGCCTCGCCGAGGAAAAACTTTACATGTGAAGCCAAGGGGCGTGAAAGAGCGTGAAAATTGCCCTAGAAGAGCACCATCCGCACGGCCTCAGAACTTGCGCTTGCCGCTCACCGTCTCGAAGAACAGCCGAAAATCGCCCATCAGCGACCACAGGGGATAGGTGAAGGTGGCCGGCTTGTTCTTCTCGAAGAAGAAGTGACCCACCCAAGCGAAGGCATACCCGCAGATCAGCGCCGCCAGCCCCAGCCGCCAGTCGCGCAAGACCACCGCCGAAATCGCCAAAGCGATAGAACAGCTCGTGCCGATGATGTGCAGCCGCCGGCTGGTGCGGTTGGAGTGCTCATGCACATAAAAGGGGTAGAACTCGCCAAAGCTGCGATAGCGCTCGCCGTCGGCGGGGGTTGGGGCCACGCCCATGGATCGTTTCCTCGGTCTTGTTTAGGAGAGGATCGGACATCAACCACCGATCGGCAAGACGCACCCATGACCACCGCCTCCAACAGCGCCCTGCCGACCATCGGCCTGATCGGCGGCATGAGCTGGGAGAGCTCGGCCGAGTACTACCGCATCATCAACCAACGCACCCGCGACGCCCTGGGCCAGACGGCGTCCGCCCAGTGCCTGATGTGGTCGTTCGACTTTTCGCGGATCGAGGCCCTGCAGCATGACGGCCGCTGGGACGAACTGACCGACCTGATGATCGACGCCGCCAGGCGGCTGGAGGCCGGCGGCGCCGACTTCCTGGTCATCTGCACCAACACCATGCACCGCATGGCCCCGGCCATCGAGGCGGCGGTCAAGGCGCCCCTGCTGCACATCGCCGACGCCACCGGCGAGCAGATCGCCGCCGCCGGCATCAAGCGCGTGGGCCTGCTGGGCACCGCCTTCACCATGGAGCAGGACTTCTACAAGGGCCGCCTGGCCGAACGCTTCGGCCTGGAGGTGATCATCCCCTGGCCGGAGGACCGCAAGGTCGTCCACGACGTCATCTATCAAGAGCTGATCTCCGGCCGCATCGAGCCGGCGTCGCGCGAAGCCTACCGCCAGATCATCGCCCGCCTGGTCGAGGCCGGCGCGGAAGCTATCATCCTGGGCTGCACTGAGATCATGCTGCTGGTGGGGCAAGAAGACAGCACCGTCCCCGTCTACGACACCACCGGCATCCACGCCCACGCGGCGTGTGACCGCGCACTGGCGATGCGCGTCCATACCAAAGCTCCGGCACCCTAGGCCTCGTGCCTAGGGCCCAGAAACTCCGCATCGGTCGCAAAGAGCGCGGCTGTTCCGCAGCACCAACCCAGAACCTCAGCCGCTTCCGGATCCTCGCCACAAGGGCGATGATGACGGAGATAGGGAAAGCCGTCGCCCTTCGAGACGCGGCCTGCCGGGCCGCTCCCCAGGATTACGCGTAGTTGCGATAAAAGCCCGTCATACTGAGGAGCGCGCAAGCGCGTCTCGAAGCACGCACCGCGCCTACCGCCGCCGCAATCCCCCCAGCACCCCACGGATCAGCTCGCGCCCCAGTTGGCTGCCAATCGTCCGCAGCATCGACTTGGTGAAGGCCTCGCCCGCTGACTGGCGGTTGGAGCGGCGCGGGGCGGGGCGTGAAGGAGCTTCCTCCCGCTGTTCGAACCTTGGCTCGGATTTCGGTTTCTGGCTCTTGGCGGCCGCCCCCGCGCGGTCCTGCAGCATCTCATGCGCGGATTTGCGGTTCAGGGGCGTGTCATAGAGCCCCCGTACCGGACTTTGCGCCTGCACAGCATCGCGTTCAAACGGCGTCGCGGGCCCGATGCGCGAATTGGGCGGCCGCACCTTCGTCCGCGCCACCACGGTCGGCGCGCCCTTCTCGTCCAGCACCGAGACCAGCGCCTCGCCCACGCCTAGGGCCTGGATCGCCTCGGCCGTGTCAAAGGCCGGATTAGCGCGGAAGCTTTCGGCCGCCGCCTTAAGCCCCTTCTGCTCGCCGGGCGTATAGGCGCGCAGGGCGTGCTGGATGCGGTTGCCCAGCTGGGCCAGAACGCTGTCGGGCACGTCCGCCGGGTTCTGGGTGACGAAATAGATGCCCACGCCCTTGGACCGGATCAGGCGCACCACCTGCTCGATCTTCTGCAGCAGCGGCTTGGGCGCGTCGCGAAACAGCAGGTGCGCTTCATCGAAAAAGAACACCAGCTTGGGCTTGTCCGGATCGCCCACCTCCGGAAGCTCCTCGAACAGCTCGCTCATCAGCCACAGCAGGAAGGTGGCGTAGAGCTGCGGACTGGCGATCAGCTTGTCGGCGGCCAGCACGTTCACATAGCCGCGCCCCTGCGCGTCCGTCCGCATCAGGTCCGCCAACCGCAGGGCCGGTTCGCCAAAGAACGCCTCGCCCCCCTGGCTGCGCAGGGTCAGCAACTGTCGTTGCAGCGCGCCGACCGTGGCCGGGGCGACGTTGCCATAGACCTGGCCGATCTCCTTGGCGTTCTCCGACAGATAGGCCAGCACCGACTGCAGATCGTCCAGATCCAGCAGCAGCAGCCCCTCGCGGTCCGCCACCTCGAAGGCGATGTGCATCACGCCTTCCTGCACCTCGTTCAGATCGAACAGGCGCGACAGCAGCACCGGCCCCATCTCCGACACAGTCGCCCGGATCGGGTGGCCCTTCTCGGCGAACAGGTCCCAGAACACCACCGGCGCCCCGGATGGCGTCAGGGTCACCCCCATCTCGGCGGCGCGCGCCAGCAGCTTTTCATTAGGAGCGCCCGCCACGCACACACCCGACAGATCGCCCTTCACATCGGCGGTGAACACCGGCACCCCGGCGTCGGAGAAGCCCTGGGCCAGCACCTGCAGGGTGACGGTCTTGCCCGTCCCCGTCGCGCCCGCCACGATCCCGTGCCGGTTGGCGCGATCAAGCCTCAGGCCCTCCGGCTTGTCCGAAAACCCGATCATGACATCGGTCATACGCAAAGCCTCCCTGGCGTCCCTGAGCAGCTTAAACGCGCGGAGCGGGAAGGCGAACCCGGATCGCTCAGCTTCGCACGAACGCCATCACCCAGTTGGTCTCCCAGGTCTCGCCGCCGTCCAAAGAATAAGCCTGACTCCAGCGGGCGCTGTCGGCGGCGATGTCTGACCAGGTGTAGCGGGCGCGGATCGGCCGTCCCTCATCCACATCCTCGCCTTCGAAGACGCCGATCCCGTCCTCGAACCGCCCATGCACCGGCGGCTGCAGCAGCCCGTCCGCCGGGCTGACCCAATAGATCGACCACGCCCCGTCGCCGGATCGAAGGTGCGCAGGGCGAAGCCGAACGGCGCACCGTCCTTGCGGTGCTCCTCCACATTGACCAGTCCGTCCAGGCGCGGCTCGCAGGTGACGACGGTGTCGAAGCCGCTCCAGTCGTCGGCCCCCACATGGCGCTGCTTCAGGCGTCGGTGGCTCACCTCCCAACGGCCGAACAGGAAGTCGAAATCGGATGTCATGGAACGGCCCCCCGGATGGATGGGGTATGTCCTATCCGCTCCTGCTGTCAGCTGATGTCAGCAGCCGCGGTCGCCAGTCAGAAAACCTTGCAGACCACCGGCGGCAGGCTGTTGAAGCCGGGCATGCTGTAGGCGACGGTGTAGGCGCCGGTGCTGGCGATATAGAGGGCGTCGCCAGGCCGAGTGTCCTGGGGCATCCAGATCGACCGGGTCTTGTAGTTCACGCCGCTGCTGTCGCAGCTGTCGTCCAGCCACTCGCACTCGACCATGTTCCCGACCGCCCTATCTGTGGCGAAGCGATAGTGGATTTTCTCATCGGTGACCTCGTAGAGGCCACTGAACTTGCCCACGTCGGTGATCAGCATGTGCTTGTCGCCTGGCTTTTCAGGCGTCTTGAAGTTGACCACCGTGCAGCGGATGACCCCGGCGTCAGCGACCATTCCCCGGCCGGGCTCGATGGCGACGGTGATCCTACGGCCTCCAAAGTGTTCGCGACACGCCTCGCGGATCATCTGGCCATAGGCTTCTATGTTCGGCACGGTCTCGTTGTAGGCGCCGGGAAAGCCGCCGCCGAGATTGACGAACGACATCGTCTCAACGCCCTGCGCCTCCGCGGCCCTGAACAGTTGGGCGATGACCTTGACGGCATTGGCGAAGGCGCTGACGTCGCGCTGCTGCCCCCCGACGTGGACGGAGAAGCCGATGGGAACGAGCCCCCTTTCCTTGGCGAGAGCGGTCAGGACGACGGCCTTTTCTGGCGAGCAGCCGAACTTGTTGGAAAACGCCTTGGCGGCGGTGTCGGCTGTCTCCAGAAGCGAAATGCGGATGAACACCTTCGAGCCTGGCGCCGCGCGGGCGATCTTCTCGATCTCGTCTTCATAGTCGGCCACGAACAGCCGGACTCCGCGAGCAAACGAGGCCGCAATCTGCGCTTCGCGCTTGTTGGTGTTTCCAAAGGAGCAGAGCGCGCCCAGGTCACCCTTGAAGCCCACGCGCGCGGCCGCCTCATGGACCTTTAAGATCTCTCTGTCCGACGCGCAGTCAAACTGACCGCCCTCCTGGATGATCAAGTCCAAGATGTCCGGGTGATCATTGGCCTTCATGGCGTACATGATGCGCACGCCCCGCGGCATCACCGCCTTCATCTTCCGGAATTTGGCCCGGATCGTCTCTAGGCTGACCGCCAGCACCGGGCTGTCGCTCGTGTGGCGCCGGAAGAAATCCAGGTGCTGGGGGCTTATGATTTGCTCTGCGTTGGCGCAGGCGTCGGACAAGTCGCACTGCGCGGTACGAGGCTTTTCCTGCCCGATCGCTGCATTCTTCGGAACGCTTCCGAGGCCTTCCAGAAAGGTCTGAAGGCTCGTCGCCTTCTGCAGGGTCAGCATGTTCTTGTTCACGGAGAAGAGGCCGCTTGTTGTCAGCTACAAGCACGCCTTCCCTTGGTTCCGGCCTGACCAGCAAGACATGAGTCGTCACTACAAGTAGCGACATGGTCAGCGGCGCTCATCTCGAACGATGAAAAAGAACTGAATATTCAATCTAGTAAATAGGGCGCACTTCCATCTTGACGCCCGCGGGCGGCCTGGGCGCCGTGTTACTCAAAATGTGCGCATCGCCTCCTGCTTCAACAGTCACGCCGCCGCCGCTCGGTCTCCATGTACCGCCGCCACTTGGTGCGCAGCACGGCGGGACGTTCGGGAAAGCGCTCGGTCAGGAACTGCGCCCCCGCCACCCGATCGGTACGGAAGGTGCGGAAATCAGCGCGCAGCTCGCACCAGGCGATCAGCAGCCGCACCGTCTCCATGTAGCCGACGGTCACCGGCCAGATGGTGCGTTGGGTCGAGCGCCCCTGCTCGTCGCAATAGTCGAGCACGATCTTGCAGCCCGTGCGGATCGAGGTGCGCACCTGGGTCATGTCGATGGCGTCGGCCTGCACGTTCCAGGAATTGAACGCCCGCCCCGCCGGCTCCAGAACGTGGGGGCGCAGGGTCTCGGGCACGGCGCTGGCGATCTTGGCGATCAGGTCCTCGGCCGCGCGGGCCAGGGCGGGATCGCCGCGCCCGGCCACCCACTGGGCGCCCAGGACGGCGGCCTCGATCTCGTCCGGCGTCAGCATCAAAGGCGGCATATCGTATCCGTCCTCCAGCACGTAGCCCAGGCCGGCCTCGCCCCGGATCGGAGCGCGCTGGCCCATCAGGGCGGCGATGTCGCGATAGACGCTGCGTTTGGACGTCTCCAGCTCGGTCGCGATCGCGTCCGCCGTGATTGGCCCGCGGGCCCGGCGAAGGATCTGGATGATCTGGAAAAGGCGTTCGGCGCGTCTCATGGCGGACCTCTAGCTGAGCCATGCTGACAGCATGCTGGCAGCAGGGTGGCGGTAGCAATAGGCCGTCGGCCCCGCTCCCCTGGTGGCCGCGGATGGAGGGACCGCGATGATCAAGCTCTATGGCGCCGGCGAAGGCTTCGGCCTGCCCGAATACAGCCCCTACGCCTGCAAGACGGAGGTGCAGTTGCAGATGGCGGGCCTGGCCTATGAAAAGCACCGCGCCCCGCCGCACCTGTCGCCCAAGGGCCAGTTGCCCTTCATCGACGACGGCGGCCGGATCGTCGGCGACTCCACCTTCATCCGGGTCCACATCGAGGAGACCTACGGCGTCGACCTGGACGCCGGCCTGACCAACGCCGAGCGCGCCCAGGCCTGGGCCATCGAGCGGATGGTCGAGAACCACTTCGGCTGGGTCGGCGCCTGGACCCGCTTCATGATCCCCGAGAACTACGAGAAGGGCCCCGCCCGCTGGTTCGACCACCTGCCCGCCCAGCAGGCCGAGGAGATGCGCGCCGTGGTCCTGGACAAGGTGCAGGCCAACCTCATGTCCGTGGGCGTCGGCCGCCACCAGCCGCACGAGATCCTGGCTATGGGCGACTGGACGCTCCAGTCGCTGTCAGCCCTGCTCGACTGCAAGCCGTATCTGATGGGGGATCGCCCGGCCGGCGTGGACGCCGTCGCCTTCGCCATGCTGGCCAGCGTGATGACGCCCTTCTTCGACAGCCCCCTGCGCCGCCGGGCCGAGCGTTATGGAAACCTGGTCGCCTATGTGGACCGCATGATGGCCCGGCACTACCCGGACCATCCGTGGGCGGAGCTGGCGGCCGCCGCCTAGTGCGGCCAGACCTCTTTCAGCACCGAGACCTGGCCGTTCTTGACCATGATCTCCAGCGAGGGGTCCTTGGGCGCGCCGGCCGCGAACAGTTCATAGATCACCGAGCCGTCGGTCTGCTTGCTCTCGATCACGCGGACCGGCTCGACCTTCTTCTCTGACTTGGCGGCGGCGGCCCGCACCTCGGCCGGAGCATTCGCCCAGGCGATGTCGCGCTGAATCTCCACCACGCTGAAGGCGCCGTCGCCGGTCTGCATGACGTCCAGTTCGATCTCGCCGTCCGGGGTGGTCCCCTCCACGTCGAAATAGACCCGCCCCTCGCGTTCCTTCTTCTGCGCCTGGGTGATGGTGATGCCCGGCGCCGTGCCCTTGACGATGGCGGTCACCGCCGACGGCAGGTCCGCGGGCTTGAGGTCCGTGATCTTGGTGACAGGCTGGGCCTGGGCCGCGGCGGCGAGGCCGAAAGCGGCGGACAGGGCCAGGATGAGGGGGCGGACGGCGGCCATGGGCGCTCCTCTGAACAGGGGCCGCACAGTGGACCAAGCCGCCCGCGGCTCCAATAGCCCACCTCATGCGTTGGCTTGTCAGAGGCCGCCCCGCCCCCTAGTCAGGCCGGCCAAACCAGACAGCGAGCGGACATGAGCGTCGCCTTCACGCGCGAGGAAGATCACGAGGCCACGGCGGCAGACCTGCCCGACCGCCCGGTCTCCGCGCAGCCCAATCTCGTCACGCCGCAAGGCCTGGCCCAGATCGAGGCCGAGCTGGCCGCCGCCCGCGCCGCCTACACCGCCGCCCAGTCAGCCGGAGAGGTCAGCAGCGACCGCACCGCCATGGCCCGCGCCACCCGAGACCTGCGCTACTGGTCGGCCCGCCGGGGCAGCGCCCAGTTGGTCGAGCCGACCCCCGATCCCCAGGTGGTGACCTTCGGCGGCAGCGTCACCTTCGATCGCGAGGACGGCCGCCGCCAGACCTTCCGCATCGTCGGCGAGGACGAGGCCGACCCCGCCCAGGGCGCGGTCTCCTACGTCTCGCCCCTGGCCCAGGCCGTGCTGGGCAAGGCCGTGGGCGAAGAGGCCGTGGTGGCGGGCGCCGAGGTGGAGATCGTGGCCCTGGGGTAGCTATCCCGCCGGCCCAACCCTTCACCGCTCATCCCGGCGCAGGCCGGGATGAGCGGAGTTTAGGGGGCCAAGGCGCCTCCCACCGCAAGGGAGGAGAAGGATCAACCCGCCCCCAGGAACATCCGCACGTTCTTGGCCAGGAACTTCGGGTCGAACGGCTTGGTCACCGCCCCCTTGCCGCCCATGGCCCGCAGCTCCTGCAGGGTGACCGCGTGGGTGTGGCCGGTGACGAACACCACCGGCGTCTCCTCATGCCCCGGAATCTGGCGCATCCGCTCCAGCACCGCCGGCCCGTCCAGGCCCGGCATCACCACATCCAGCAGCACGCCGTCCGGATGGAACCGCTCCAGGATCGACAGCGCCTCCTCGCCCGACGCGGCGAAGGTCACCGAAATCTGCGGGTCCAGCGACAGGGCGATGTCGGCCAGCTCGTGCATGTCCGGGTCATCATCGACATAGAGCAGGTCCAAGGGGCGCATGGCGGTCCGGAAAATCACAAAGGAAGGACCCGGCGATTATCCACCCGCCGGACTGCGGCGCCTAGCCGCCGGGGTGCGGCGGTTTCGCTCATCTTGCGTTCATCATGCTGTCGTAAAGTCGGTCCGGTAAGTGCAACAACAGGGCATTGGACCCCTATGCAACAGCGTCACCTTCTCGGCGCCTTCGTGCTCGAACTCAACGATGCGGCCGCCGCCCGCCAGGCCTTCGAAGGCCTGCCCGCCCCGATGAAAGCCGGCGCCGAACTGCGCGTCCGCCTCGACGGCGCCCAGATCGCCACCCCCTCGGCCGACGCGGCCGAATGGCTCAAAGCCTACTACGCCACCCACGGCGGCGAGGCCCTGGCGGCTTAAGCCGCCCCTTTCTGGCGAGAAAAAGCCGGCTTAAGAGCTGCCGCCTGAGCCTGAGAGAGGGCCGGCCAAGCGCCGCCCTCCGATCCCCGCACCCGCATACGAAAAGGGCGACGCCTTTCGGCGCCGCCCTCGTCGGTGTCACGCAGCTGTAGGGGGATCAACTGCTGCAAGAGCTCAACAAGTCTCCGACGAGTCGAGATTGCGCGAAGCTGCGGATAAATACAATCCCCGATTGTTTTGTGGTGAGAGGCAGGTTTCGCGCAGGGGCGGCATGGCCGCTTTGCCATAAGCATATCAGACAGCTAAGACCCTTAGATCCAGGGGGCTGCGCGCATTGTCTGATTCCACACTGTTCAGCACCGGTGCCTTGTTCAGCACCGATTACCTGCAAGAGGCGATTAAGGCCACGCAAGCCTATCGCGCCATAGACGTCGTTGATGTTCGAACGCGCTTGATGGCTATCGCCGCCGCATTTCCCCAGAGCGCTCATACTAATGAGAGCCAGACGGAAGACGATTTCATATGGCCCGTCCTGACGGTACTCGGCTGGTCAGAATCGCTACGACAGCAAAACTTGACGGTAAACGGTCGCGACGATGTGCCCGATGGCGTGCTTTTCGCGGACGCCGCCGCAAAGGCCGCCGCTAACGCACAGACCGAACAGTGGCGTCGGTACGCGTACGGGCTGGCGGTCGTCGAAAGCAAGCGTTGGGCTCGCCCACTAGACCGAGCTACTGGTCGCGACGAGACGACAGCGCCCTCGACACAGATGCTACGCTATCTGCGGAGGATCGACGATACTACACATGGGAAGCTGCGCTGGGGCGTCCTGACCAACGGGAATCGCTGGCGGCTTTATTGGGCGGGCGCGCGCTCTATTTCCGAAGAATTCCTTGAGATCGATCTGGGACAGGCCCTGGGCCTCGAAGAAAACAACCTCTTCGCCGACGAAGAAACCCGCGACCATTGGCTTCGCGTATTCGCGGTCATGTTTAGCCGAAAAGCGTTTCTACGCGAAGGCGTAGATCAACAGTCATTCCACGATCGCGCACGCGCTGAAGCAGCCTTTTACGAAGAACGAGTTGCAGCCAATCTGTCTCGTCTAGTTTTTGATCAAGTTTTCCCTGATCTAGCTCGAGCCTTAGCTGTGGCCGCGCCGGAATCTTCGCTAGACGAAATCCGGAATGCGGCACTTATCCTGCTGTATCGGCTACTCTTCCTACTCTACGCAGAAGACCGCAACCTCCTTCCGGTCAGCGATCCGCGCTATGAGGATTATGCACTCCGTCCCCTTCGCCTTGAAATAGGCGAGCGAGTGACCGACGGTGACGTATTCTCAGCTACGGCCGCGAAAGTCTGGTCGCATATCTCCGACCTCGCCCGGATCATCGATAAGGGTGATGGTTCTGTAGGGATACCGCCATACAACGGTGGACTATTTTCCACGGTTGGCACGCCGTTGTTAGCTGGCGCGCGTATTCCGGACAGCGTGATGGCGCCTGCGCTGGATGCCCTTTCATACGAACGCGCCTCAGGGCAGCGGCGCTACATCAACTACCGAGACTTGTCGGTGCAGCAACTCGGGTCGATCTATGAGCGACTTCTAGAATTCGAAATTGTCCGCGAACCGGGCGAGATCGGCGACGTAGGCTATCTAACTATCCGGCCCAATCTATTCGCGCGTAAAAACTCCGGTAGCTACTACACACCGGACGAGTTGGTCGGCCTTCTC
The DNA here is from genome assembly GCF_027474405.1 of Caulobacter sp. NIBR2454. GTDB lineage: Bacteria > Pseudomonadota > Alphaproteobacteria > Caulobacterales > Caulobacteraceae > Caulobacter. The sequence continues at coordinate 941,837 of NZ_CP114871.1, read as the reverse complement.
CTTAATGAGACGCTCGAGCCCTTGGTCACCGAGTGTCATGAAGCCTTCCGTTTAGCGTTAGCCGCATTGAACTCGAAGGATGGAGAGGACTTACAACGAAGGATATTGCGGGACGTTGATCCGGCAGAGGCCATTCTGTCGCTACGTGTCTGCGACCCCGCTATGGGCTCCGGCCACTTTCTGGTCAGCTTAGTCGATACTCTGGCAGACCACGTTTTGGAGGCAATGGCAGAAGCCGCCGCCCTCGGCAAAGATATCGCATATGTCTCGCCGCTGGCCGACAAGATCGAGACGATCCGCGCCACGATTTTGAAGAACGCCAAGACTGCGAACTGGACAATAGACGAGAAGCAACTCGACGATCGGCACATCGTTCGCCGCATGGTGCTCAAACGCTGCGTTTACGGTGTCGACAAGAATCCCATGGCGGTCGAATTGGCCAAAGTGGCGCTGTGGCTGCACACTTTCACCGTCGGAGCCCCGCTCTCCTTCATTGACCATCATCTACATGCTGGCGACAGCCTGTTCGGGCTCTGGGTTCGCGACGCCATCGACAAGGCGAGCGCACAGGGTGGCGAATTGTTGTGGAATGCTGCGCTGCGTAACGCCCAACGCTCAGCAGAGGCGATGAAGACGATCGAGGCGCTAACCGATATCGAAATCGGCGAAGCACACCGTTCGGCCGCTATGTACGAAGACGTGGAACTGATGACGGGGGAACTCGACGGTTTTGTCAGCTTCGTCCACGCACTCGATTGGCTCAACCTAGACCGTGCGGGCAAGGCGCTGGTGCGTTTGTGGCTGGATGGCCAGTTTGGCGACCCCATTCCTATTGCACGCGGCCGGAAGCCCCCTGAATCCGGTAAGGCGCGCGCTGAAGACGTAGAGGCGTTTACCGAAATCTGGCGGCGTACGCGCTCCTTGATCACCGAAGAGCGTTTCCTCAACTGGCAAATCACCTTTCCTGGCGTTTGGGACCACTGGGCCAGCAAGGCCCGTACGGGTGGGTTTGATGCAGTAGTGGGAAACCCGCCTTGGGATATGATGGAGTTTGAGGAAGTCCCCTGGTTTGAAGCTCGCGATCGCGGCATCGCTTTCGAAACGAATCGCGCCGCGCGCGGCCGCCGCATCGCCGCCCTCAAGGCAAGTGAAGCCCCCCTGTGGCTCGACTATAAGAAAGCAACGAAACGAGCCGCTGACGCCACTCGTATGGCGCGAAGCAGCGCCATTTATTCGAAGCTCAACCGGGGCCGCATCAACCTCTTTAAACTGTTCGTCGAACGTGCGCGTACCCTTGTGAAGCCGAATGGCATGGTGGGGCTACTAACTCCCAGCGGCATTGCCTCAGATCTTTCTGCCAGCGCCTTCTTCAGAGAAGTGGCGACGGGCGGCAATCTGAAGGCACTCTATGATTTTGAGAACAAGAAGGTCTTTTTCCCAGACGTCCACGCGAGCTTCAAATTCTGTGCATTGGCCTTCAGTCCGGAACGCACTTTCGAGGCAGCGAAATGCGGATTTTTCCTGCATTCTGTAGACGAAATCGCTGATCCCCAGCGAACTTTCGCCCTACGTCCGGACGACTTTGCGCAAGTCAACCCGAACACAGGTACCGCTCCAACATTTCGCTCGCGCCGCGATATGGAAATCACGACCGCCATATATGCGCGCTTGCCTGTGCTTGCACTGAATGGACTGACACCGACGAAGCAGTACTCCATCCACTTCGCACAAATGCTCAACATGTCCGCAGACTCCGACAAGTTTGTCGAGCTCGCCGAACTGGAAGGAGTGCAGGGCGCTTGGCGTGTTAGGGGCAACCGGTACAAGTCGGGCGACGGGGAGTGGCTGCCGGTCTTCGAAGGCAAGATGGTTCAAGCCTATGATCATCGCGCCGCAGATATTGTGATCGAAGGCGAAAACCTATTTCGGCCAGGCCAGGGCGAAAGCCTTACCTCTGGTGACCATGCCGACCCTGATCGGGTTGCGGTGCCTCGATACTGGATCAAGTCATCGGACACCCCTTGGGAGGGAGCGCACGAGTGGTGCATGGCGTTCAAGGACATCACAGCCTCCACGAATATGCGGACTTCGATTGCCGCCATAATTCCGAGAGCCGGCGCCGGGCACACATTGCCAGTCGCATTTCCCGACGAAGGCGCGCAGGCTGCATATGTGGACGAAGCGCCGCTTCTTCTCGGCAAGTTCAACAGTCTCATTTTCGACTACCTTGCTCGTCAGAAAGTACATAGCACTCACCTATCTTGGTATTTACTAGATCAGCTCCCCGTCATTCCACCATCAGGTTACGCTAGGTCTTTTGGTGAAAAGTCGGCCGCCGATATCGTTCGCAGAGCTGTTCTGGAGCTCACCTATACTTCACATGACATGGAACCATTTGCCCGCGACATGAATCATGTGGGTGCGGACGGCAAAGTGCCCCCCCCGTTTGTGTGGGACGAAGCCCGACGCCTGAACCTGCGCGCCAAGCTCGATGCGCTCTACTTCATCCTCTATGGCGTATTCGACCCGGCAAACCCCACCCAAAGCCGGGATGACATCCGCTACATCTATTCGACCTTCCCGATTGTTGAGCGCGAGGAGGTCGCACGGTGGGGTAGCTATCGCAGTCGTGACATGGCACTGGCGTGGATCAACGCGCTAATGGCCGGCCAGCCGGATGCGGAGATCGCCGGGTAACTGCACTCGCTCTTGCCGAAGGATTGAGGGGCGAGGCCCTCTGCGACCTGCTGCGCGAGCACCGCATCGGCGTGAAGGTCGAGATGGTGCCCCAGGTCGCCCTCGACGAGGCGGCCCTGGCCGCCCTCTAGACCTCCCCCAACCGCTCCGCCCCCTCCATCCACTCGCACGTCCTCAGGTGCTGGCGGATCATCAGGTCGCTGGGCGACGCCGGCTCGGGGATCGGGCGCAGGGCGCCGTCGGCGGTGAAGTACTTAGCGGCGCAGCCGCTATCGACCGCATGGGCGAAGTCGCGGGCCACGACCTTGGGGCCGAAGTGCAGGGCCCGCCAGTGGTACAGGAACCACATGTGGTGCGCCGTGGCGCCATAGGGCGGGTCGGCCAGCATGGCGTAGGCCAGGGACTTGGCCTTACTGAGCACGAAGTCGTCATAGCGGGCGACCGTGTCGTCCCACGCCGGCTCGTCCGTCTCGGCGGGCTCGTCGGCCTCGGGATCGACGCCGGCCAGCTTGGCCAGGGCCTCGGCCGAGCGGATCAGGGCCTGGGCTTCGCCCGCCCGTCCCTGGGCCAGCAGGGCGCTGGCGCGGGCCGTGGCGTCGGCCACCGCCTGTTTGGGCGCCACCGGGGCGGGGGGCTCGGCGTCGCCCGCCTGATCGCGCCGTTCGAGATCGGGCGGCAGGGACGCGTCCAGTTGCTCGGCGATGTGGCTGCGGGTCCAGCCCTCCAGCCGGGCCTTCTTGCGGATATTGGCCAGGCCCACGTCAAAGCGCTTGGCCAGGACGGGGGCGCTCTCTCCGGCGATGTAGCATTCCCGGACCCGGGCCCAGACCTCGGGGCCGCGATATTTGCGAAGTCGATAATGTTCCATGCCGCAAGGATACGGCCGCTCTGGAGGGCGGGGATTAGAGGCCGCGAAGTATCCGTCCGTCACCGCCAGTAGCCGTTCGTATCCGCCAGTAGCCGTTCGTATCCGCCAGTAGCGGTGGATAGGTCGCGCAATTCTCCCTCGACCCTCCCTTTTGGGGGAGGACCGATAAGAAAAAGGGCGGCCCTTTCGAGCCGCCCTTTGTTGCTTAGGAGTCCAGGAAGCTGCGCAGCTTCCGGCTTCTGGACGGGTGCTTCAGCTTCCGCAGGGCTTTCGCCTCGATCTGACGGATGCGTTCGCGGGTCACGCTGAACTGCTGGCCCACTTCCTCGAGGGTGTGGTCGGTGTTCATGCCGATGCCGAAACGCATGCGCAGCACGCGTTCCTCACGCGGGGTGAGCGAGGCGAGGACGCGGGTGGTGGTCTCGCGCAGGTTGGACTGGATCGCCGCGTCGATGGGCAGGACGGCGTTCTTGTCCTCGATGAAGTCGCCTAGGTGCGAATCCTCCTCGTCCCCGATGGGGGTTTCGAGCGAGATCGGCTCCTTGGCGATCTTCAGGACCTTGCGCACCTTTTCCAGCGGCATGGCCAGCTTTTCGGCCAGTTCTTCCGGGGTCGGCTCGCGGCCGATCTCGTGCAGCATCTGGCGGCTGGTGCGGACGATCTTGTTGATCGTCTCGATCATGTGCACCGGGATGCGGATGGTTCTTGCTTGGTCAGCGATGCTGCGGGTGATCGCCTGACGGATCCACCAGGTGGCGTAGGTCGAGAACTTGTAGCCGCGGCGGTATTCGAACTTATCGACGGCCTTCATCAGGCCGATGTTGCCTTCCTGGATCAGGTCCAGGAACTGCAGGCCGCGGTTGGTGTATTTCTTGGCGATGGAGATCACGAGGCGCAGATTGGCCTCGACCATTTCCTTCTTGGCCTGACGGGCCTCGCGCTCGCCCTTCTGGACGGTCTGGACGATGCGGCGATAGTCGTCGATCGGCACGCCGGTTTCGGTGGCCAGGGCGGCGATCTCCTGGCGGATGTCGCCGATCTGGCTGCCGTCGTTCTCGCTGAACTTGGTCCAGCGCACGCCCATGGTCTTGACGGTCTCGGACCAGTTGGGGTTCAGTTCCTGGCCGAAATAGGCTTTCAGGAACTCGCTGCGGCTGATGCCGTAGCTGTCGGCCAGGCGCAGCAGGCGGCCTTCCAGGCCCACCAGGCGCTTGTTGATCGCATAGAGCTGGTCGACCAGGGCCTCGATGCGGTTGTTGTTGAGCTTCAGCGTCTTCAGCTTGCCGACGATGGCGCTGTTGGCGGCCTCATAGGCCTTGCGGTCGGCGGTGGTCAGGTCCTCGCCGCGCAGGCGCTGTTCGACCAGCTTCTCCTGCAGGCGGCGGAAACCGTCGAAGTCGGCGGCGATGGCGTCCAGGGTCGCCATGACCCCCTCGCGCAGCTCGCCTTCCATGGCGCTGACCGTGGGGCCGGCGCCATCGTCGAAGTCATCCTCATCCTCGGCCCCCTCGGCCGCCGGCTCGGCGCCTTCCTCGGCGGGTTCGGCGGGTTCGGCCGCCTCGCCGACGGCCGGCGCGCCCTCGGGCGGGCCGCCGTTCAGGGCGACATAGGTGCCGTCCAGGTCGATGACTTCACGCAGCAGGATGCGGCCGCTGCCCAGTTCCTCGCGCCAAACCATGATGGCTTCGAAGGTCAGGGCGCTTTCGCACAGGCCGCGGATCATGGTGTCGCGGCCGGCTTCGATGCGCTTGGCGATGGCGATTTCGCCCTCGCGCGACAGCAGCTCCACCGAGCCCATTTCGCGCAGGTACATGCGCACGGGGTCGTCGGTGCGGTCGTAGGCGGGCTTGTCGTCGGTGGTGACGACGGCGCTTTCCTCGCGGTTGGCGACTTCGCCGCCTTCCTGGCCCTCGGCGTCCTCCTCGGCTTCGACCACGTTGACGCCCATCTCGCTCAGCATGGCGAGGGTGTCTTCGATGGCTTCCGAGGTGACCTCTTCGGACGGCAGCACCTTGTTCAGCTCGTCCATCGTGACGTAGCCGCGGGCTTTCGCCTGCTTGATGAACTTCTTTACGCCGGCGTCCGTGAGGTCGAGCAGCGGGCCGTCTTTTTCAGGGGCGTCCGCGGTTTCCGTCTCGGCCGTTTGAGCAGTCATCTAAGTCTCCGAATTCGTCGCCGCGCATATGTGCAATTGCGGCGCCGAAAAAATCTTTATGAGGCGTTTGGTCGCTTCGTTCCGGGCTAGATCGCGTCAGACCACAGAGTTCCCGAGCGGACAGCGCGCTTGAGCGTATCCCGTTCCGTCTTCAAGCGCTCGAAAGCCTCCATGTCAGAACGCCCCCCAAGGTGACCCTTGGCGGACGTGACGGCTTCCTCGAGCGCAGCCAGACGGTTTAGGACCGACAAAGCGTGCGACCACTGGGACCTGGCGGCCTCGAGCGTGACATCCTGTTTCAGGAAGGGCGCGCTCGATGCGGCGGCGGCCCGGTCGATGTCAGTCAAAAGCGCGGCAAACCCACGAGAGCGCAGATGGCGTGCGAGTCCCTCTGAGTCAAGGGTTTCTGCTTCAAGTCGGATCGACGCGAGCTCGTTTGCGAGGGCTTTTAGGTTCGGATCGCCGAACCCTTTGCTCGGCAAATCCTCCAAATGGTCGTCCAACCGATGCGGGTCTTCGAGGGCGCCCTTGGCCAGTGCGGCGGCCAGGGGATCAAGAGAATTAGCCAGCCGTTCGGCCGCCGCCTTGCCCGCAGCGGTCGGCGGCATGGGCGGCGGCGGGCCTTTGCGCCAGGCGCCTCCGCCGCGCCCAGGCTCATAGGGCGCACGTGGCTGCCAAGCCGGCCGGGCCTGGGGCATGTCACGCCCTAGCAGCGTATCGAGCCGCGCCAGCAGGTCGTCGCGATAGGCTTGGGCCAGATCCTTGTCGGCGATGCTCTGTGCGGCGGCGCGCAGGCGCTGCTTCAGGCCCGCCTTGCGTTCCGGCGTGTCGAGGGGCTCGGCATCCTTCTCGCGGGTGAACAGCGCCTCAACGAAGGGAATGGTGTTCGACAGCTGCGTCCGCAGGGCCACCGGCCCCTGGTCGCGCAGGACGTCGTCGGGGTCCTTGCCGCCCTCGACCACCGAGAACTTGAAGCTTCTGCCGGGCTTGAGCAGCGGCAGGGCGCGGTCGATGGCCCGGCTGGCGGCCCGCTGGCCGGCCTTGTCGCCGTCGAAGGACAGGGTGGGTTCGGGATGCAGGCGCCACAGCACCTCCATCTGCTCCTCGGTCAGAGCCGTGCCCAGGGGCGCCACCGCCGCGATCCCTGCCCGCTGGCAGGCGATCACGTCCATATAGCCCTCGACCACCACCAGGGCGGCCTCCCCGCCTCCGGCTTGGCCGGCGTGCAGGATCTTTCGGGCCTCGGGCAGGCCGTACAGCAGGCGACCCTTGTGAAAGAGGCTGGTCTCCGGCCCGTTCAGGTACTTGGCCCGCGCCTCCGGATCCATGGCCCGACCGCCGAAGCTGACGATCTTTCCCCGCGCGTCGGCGATGGGGAAGATGATGCGGTCGCGGAACCGGTCATAGGGCGCGCCGCCGTCCTCTGGCGCGATCAGCAGGCCCGCCTCAACCAGTTCGGCCGGCTTGGCGCCCTTGGCGATCAGATAGTCCTTCAGGGCGGTGCGGCCTGAAGGCGAGAAACCTAGGCCAAACCGCTTCCACTGGTCCTCGGGCAGACCGCGCTTTTCCAGATAGGCGCGGGCGGCGGCCCCCACGGGGCGGCGCAGTTCGGCCTCGAACCACTTGGCGGCCTGATCCATCCAGTCGGTGAGGCTCTTTCGCTTCTCTTCCTGCTCGGCCGAGTGCGCGTCCGGCTCCGGCAGGGCCATGCCCGCCTCGGCCGCCAGCCGCTCCACCGCCTCGACGAAGGTCAGGCGCTCGGTCTCCTGGAAGAAGGCGATCAGGTCGCCGTGCTTGCCGGAGCTGAAATCGTGAAAGAAGCCCTTGTCATCGTTGACGAAAAACGACGGGCTCTTTTCCTTGGAGAACGGCGACAGGCCGACGAACTCGCGGCCCTGGCGCTTGAGTTTCACGGACTTGCCGATCACGTCCGACAAACGGACGCGCGACTTTATCTCCTCAAGGAAGCGGTCGTCGAAGCGCATGAGTTCTCTTTATGGGAACTCAGAGGCATAGCGAATAGCTATGCCTTCTAAAGCCGCTCATCCCGGCGAAGGCCGGGACCCAGATCCATCCAGAGCGTCAGCAGGGCTTCACCTGGGCCCCGGCCTTCGCCGGGGTGAGCGGGCGTGGCTAAGCTGAGCTATGGCGTTCTATGCGTACATCATGGCCAGCCGCCGCAACGGCACGCTCTACGTCGGCTCAACTGACGACATCGCGCAACGCGCCTGGGAGCACCGCGAAAAGGTCCGCCCCGGCTTCACCGCCAAGTACGGCTGCTCGATCCTCGTGTGGATGGAGCCGCACGCTGCGCGCGAGAGCGCATTCTCTCGTGAACGCCAGATCAAGGAGTGGCGGCGGGCCTGGAAGCTGCGGCTGATCGAAGAGACTAACCCGACCTGGCGCGACCTCTACGAGACCTTGAACCATTAGGACCCTACGCCTTAGCCTTGCCCATGTTCTCGGCGAACCGCTCAAACAGGTACAGGCTGTCGGTGGGCCCGGGGCTGGCTTCCGGGTGGTGCTGGACGCTGAACACCGGCTTGCCCGACAGCTCGATGCCGGCGTTGGTGCCGTCGAAGAGCGAGACGTGGGTTTCCTTGACCGGCGACGGCAGGGTCTCGCGCTCCACGGTAAAGCCGTGGTTCATCGAGACGATCTCGACCTTGCCCGTGGTCAGGTCCTTCACCGGGTGATTGGCCCCGTGGTGCCCCTGCTCCATCTTCACCGTCTTGGCGCCAAGCGCGAGCGCCAGCATCTGGTGGCCCAGGCAGATGCCGAACACAGGCTTGCCGCTCTCGACCAGCTTGCGAATCTGCGGCACCGCGTACTCGCCCGTGGCCGCCGGATCGCCCGGACCGTTGGACAGCAGCACGCCGTCCGGGTTCCGGGCCAGAATGTCCTCGGCCGAGGTGTCGGCCGGAACCACGGTCACGCGGGCCCCGACCTGGGCCAGGGAGCGAAGGATGTTGCGTTTGACGCCAAAGTCCATGACCACGACGTCGTACTTCGGCGCCTCAAGCTTGCCGTAGCCTTCCGGCCACGACCATTCGGTCTCGGTCCATTCGAACGACTGGCGGGTCGAGGCGTCCTTGGCCAGGTCCAGGCCCACCAGGCCGGTCCATTCGGCGGCCTTCTTCTGTAGGGCGGGGATATCGAACTCGCCCGTCGGGCTGTGGGCGATGACGCCGTGCGGCATGCCCTTCTCGCGGATGATGCGGGTCAGGGCGCGGGTGTCGACGCCGGCCAGGCCGACGACGCCGCGGCGCTCCATCCAGCCGGCCAGGGTCGAGTTAGAGCGCCAGTTGGCCGGATCGGTCGGCGTGTCGCGGAAGATCGCGCCACGGGCCGAGGTGTCGGACGAGCCGCCGATCTGCTCGATGTCTTCGCTGTTGGTCCCGACATTGCCGATGTGGGGGAAGGTGAAGGCGACGATCTGCGACATGTAGGACGGGTCGGTCAGGATCTCCTGATAGCCCGACATGGCGGTGTTGAAGCAGACCTCGCCCAGGGCCTCGCCCACCGCGCCGACCCCGATCCCTTGCAGGACCGTGCCGTCAGCCAGAACCAGAACCCCCGTAACCCCAGGCAGCAGCTCGACGGACATGGGACATTCTCCTGTGGGGGCATGGTCGCAAAACGGCGGGCGAAGGGCTACCCCTCGCCCGCCGGCAAACGCGCGGGTCATTACGGTCTGGGGCCGGCGCGGTCAACACCGCAGGGCCGATCAATGGTCCCTTTTACGGCCGCTCCAGTCGCCCCGCGGGGCGACTCGTCAGTCAGTCAGGGACGTCCTCGACGATCGTGAAATCGTCCTCCGGCAAGACGGGAAGACCGCACGTCTTGCCCTGGCCCAGATTCCACAGGTGCCTGGCCCGATCGCGCAGCGGCTGCAGAGCGACCGATTCCGCCCGCAAGGCGTCCTGCTTTCGGGTTTCGACCGCGAACGAAGTCATCATCGACGCGATGGCCGCCGCCTGCACCGCCTTGCCTGGGACCATGCCGCTGCCGACGATCATGGCGGTGGCGGGATTGCCGATCAGGTTTCGGGAATCGCCCGGCAGACCCTTGGTCGCGTAGCCGTCGACCATGGCGTCGAGCTTCTTTTGCGGTTCGTCCGCGCGCGCGTTCAGGGCGTCGATCTCGGACTTGAGCTGGCCGCAGTCCTTGCGGCTGTCGCCCGCACGGACCACCGCATAGGGCGCGCCGGCGGTCGGAACGTCGATCTCGACCTGAGCCAGGGCGGGCGTGGCGAGGATCGCCGAAACCAGCAGGACACGGCTCAGCATTGCTTTGACTCGTACAGGCGGTTGAGGTGGTCGAGCCGCGCTTGGACATCGCCTTCCGACATCAAGTCGCGCTGGGCGTCCATGGTCTGGCTGGTCAGGTTGTTGACGTCAGCGGCCTGCTTGGCCTTCACGGCAGCGTTCAGCAGGGTCGATCCCATGGGGACCATCGACGCCACGCCGCCGACCAGGCTGGTGGCGGCGCTGGTGGCCATGGTGCTGGTCACCATGCGATTGGCCGCGCCCATCATCTGCTCCATGGCGGCTACGCGACGCGACGCCATCTGGGCGTTCGTCCCGTTGATCTCCGCGATCAGGACTTCGCAGCTCATCTGGCGATCGCCTGGCCGAATGACCTGGAACGGCTCGGCGGCCGGCGCCTGGGCCCACGCCTGTCCAGTCAGCCCCGCAGCCATCGCCGCGACCGTGATCGTCTTGCGTCCAATCAAATCCTCACCCTCGGCGCGATGCGGGCGCCGTCCTCGTGAGAGGACGGAAGCCCGATAGGGCCGCCGTTCAAGGCTCAAGCGACGAACGGTCCGGGCTGCAAGACGGACGAGTACGAGGGGATTTGCCTCGCCCCGCCGCGGAGGTATTTAGCGGGCATGCCCATCACAACCATCGGCCTCGATGCCGACGACACCCTCTGGCACAACGAGACGCTGTTTCGCCTGACCCATAAGCGGTTCGTCGAGCTGCTTTCGGATTGCGCCGAAGAGGCCGCCCTGGAGAGCCGCCTGGCCGAGGTCGAAAAGCGCAACCTGCGTCTCTACGGCTACGGGGCCAAGGGCTTCACCCTGTCGATGATCGAAACCGCCCTGGAACTGACCGAAGGCAAGGTCTCCACCCGCACGATCAGCGAAATCCTGGCCGCTGGCCGCGACCTGCTGGCCCATCCCATGGAGCCGCTCTCAGGCGTGGAAGACGCCCTGGCCGCCCTGACCGAGCAATATCGCCTGGTGCTGATCACCAAGGGCGACCTGCTGCACCAGGAGCAGAAGCTGGCCGCGTCCGGCCTGGGCGACCACTTCTCGGCCGTCGAGATCGTCAGCGAGAAGGACGCCGACACCTATCGCCGGGTTTTCACCCGTCATGGCACCGGACCGGAGGAGGCCGCCATGGCCGGCAACTCGGTGCGCTCGGACATCCTACCCGCGCTTGAGGCCGGCGCCTTCGCCGCCCTGATCCCCTACCCGCTCGTCTGGGCGCACGAGGCCGCGGAAACGCCGAACGATCACCCGCGCTTCGCCCAGCTCGAAACCCTGGCCGATCTGCCGGCCTGGCTGGAGAACGTGCAAGCCTAGTCGCCTGGAGCCCTAGGTGCGAACCCGCGCCAGGGCGGCGCGCCAGCCGGCGATCTCGGCGTCTCGGGCCTGGTCCTTCATCTGCGGACCGCACTCGACATCGCTCTTCCAGAGCGCGGCGATGTCGTCGAGTGATCCGAACAGCCCGGCGCCCAGCCCTGCCAGGGCGGCAGCGCCAAAGGCCGTGGTCTCGGTCACCTTTGGGCGGATCACGGTCAAGTTGAGGATGTCGGCCAGACGCTGCAGGAAGAAGCCGTTCTCGGCCATGCCGCCATCCACGCGCAAACGGGTCGGCGCGACGCCATCGGCCGCCATGGCGTCGAGCAGGTCGCGGGTCTGATAGACGGCGCTGTCCAGCCCAGCCCGGGCGATCTCGGCCCTGCCGCTGGCGCGGGTGAGACCGACGATGCCGCCGCGAGCGTCAGGATCCCAGTAAGGCGCGCCGAGGCCCGTGAAGGCCGGCAGCAGATAGACCCCGCCCGTATCGCCGACCGACCGCGCCAGGGACTCGACCTCGGACGCGCGCGAGAACAGGCCCAGCCCGTCGCGCAGCCACTGGATGGTGGAGCCCGCCGATAGGATGGAGCCCTCGAGCGCGTAGGTCGCCTTGCCCCCGACCTGATAGGCGATCGTGGTCAGCAGGCGGTTTTGCGAACGCACCAGTTCCTCGCCGGTGTTGAGGACCAGAAAGGCGCCTGTGCCGTAAGTGCTCTTGACCTCTCCTGCAGAGAAGCAGGCCTGACCGACCAGGGCCGCCTGCTGATCACCCGCCACGCCGCGGATCGGCAGGGCGACACCCAGGACGTCCTCGTCTGTGACACCGAAATCGCCGGCGCTGTCGCGCACTTCGGGCAGTACGCTCATGGGCACCCTGAACAGAGCGCAGAGGTCGGCATCCCAGCATCCCTTGCGGATGTCGTATAGGGCCGTGCGGCTGGCGTTGGTGGCGTCGGTGGCGTGGACCTTGCCGCCTGTCAGACGCCAGATCAGGAAGCAGTCCACAGTGCCGAACGCCAGGCGCCCCGCCTCGGCCGCTTCCCTTGCGCCGTCAACGTGATCGAGAATCCAGGCCAGCTTGGTGGCGGAAAAATAGGGGTCGAGACGCAGCCCCGTGCGCTCGGTCACCATCGCCTCGTGACCTTGCGCCTCCAAGTCGCGGCAGACCTGGGCGGTGCGGCGGTCCTGCCAGACAATGGCGTTGTGGATCGGAGCGCCCGTGCGGCGGTCCCAGACGATTGTCGTCTCGCGTTGGTTGGTGATGCCCACGGCCTTTGGCGTTCGGCCTGCGCCCGCCTTGCGCAAGGCCTGCCGACCCGTCGTGAGGGTGGTGGCCCAGATGACCTCCGCATCATGTTCCACCCAGCCGGAAGCGGGAAAGATTTGCTCAAACGGCTGCTGGGCGGTCGCCACGATTTCGCCCGAGGTGGAAAAGACTATGGCCCGACTCGAACTGGTCCCCTGGTCGATCGCCAGCAACGTGTCGTGCGTCATCGGATTCTCCCGTGGTTTCCGCTGGTCGATTTAAGACCTGACCCGGCGGAGCGACACAAGGTCACGCGTAGTCGGGCCGTAGTCAGGGGGGCTCGCTTTCGTTGTCGAGCTTTGGCATAGGGTCGCTACGCGTTTAGCGACCCTCCGAAACAATCTGACTTCTGGAGTTGTGTGTGTCCGTTTCTGAAGAAATGCTTGGCCCCGACCCGATCGATGTCGCCGTCGGCGCCCGCATCCGCGCCCGCCGCAAGGTGCAGGGCCTGAGCCAGAGCCATGTGGCCCAGCAACTGGGTCTGACGTTCCAGCAAATCCAGAAATATGAGCGCGGCGTGAACCGCGTCTCGGCCTCCAAGCTGGTGCAAATCGCCGGCCTGCTGGGCACCAGCGTCGCATGGCTGGTGGGCGAGGACGAAGGCGCCTCGACCGACCAATGGACCATCCTAGGCGAAACGGGAGCCATGGAGCTGCTGCAGAGCTTCTCCGAGCTGAAGTCGCCCCGGGCCCGCAGCGCCCTCGTCCGCCTGGCTCGCGCCATGGCCGCGGATGAAACCGGCGACAGCGAAGACGCCGCCTGAAAGAAATCCGTGTCCGCCCCGACTATTCCCATCAGACCATGATCGGGAGCGCGACATGAACTGGAAGAAAATCTTGTTGGGGGTCGTAGGCGTCGCTTGTCTGGCGTCCTGGATCGCCTTGGGCGTCGGCCTGGCGCTCGACGTCGAAAGGCCGCTCCGCCTAGGCCTCGTCGTAGCCGCGGCCATAGCCACCGAAGCCCTGTTCTGGTCGGTCGCCGCCGTGCTCGGCGTCAGCGTCGTCCAGGCGCGCCGACAGATCTGGGCCAAGGTCACCGGCCCCTTCCGCCGCGCCTGAGGCGATATTGAGCGCTCCCCATATCGAGGCGCTGTTCGACGAGGTCGCGGACCAGCACGGCCCGATGATCCGCCGTATCGCGGCCAGCTATGAAGCTGATCCCGAGGCTCGACGCGAACTGCAGCAGGATATCCTGATGGCCGTCTGGCGCGCCTTGCCGGGTTGGCGAGGCGAGGCCTCGGTCCGCACGTTCGCAGCGCGGGTGGCGCACAATCGCGGCGTCGATCACGTGGCGCGCCACGCGCGAGCGCCGAGGACCGTCGAGCTGGACGAGCAGTTGGCGCTAGATGCTCCATCAGCCCACGACGTGGTTGAGCGTAGCGAGCAGCGCGAACGGCTGATGCGGGCGGTGCGCGCGCTGCCCCTCCCCCTTCGCCAGGTCACCGTCCTGACCCTGGAAGACTTCACCCCCAGCGAGATCGCCGACGTCTTGGGCGTGGGGGCCAACGCGGTTTCGATCCGTCTCACCCGGGCCAAGGCGGCCCTGCGTGAGGCGATGCAACGGCAGGAGCGGTCATGACCTCCGATCCCGAATGGAACCATCTGGCGGACGCCTGGCGCGACGAGCCGGCGACGACGGAGGCCTTCGACCTTACAAGGATGCGGGCGAGGCTGAAGCGCCGGGCGCTGGTCGCCCGCTTCAAGGCAGCCGCTGATGTGATCCTGTGCCTCGCCGTCGCGGGCATAGCGATCTCGGCTATAGCCAAGGGTACGGCGGCGGGTGTGATCATGGGCCTGGGCGGCCTGGCGTTCGTGCTCTTCGGTCTGACCGTCGCCTTCTGGGTGGCCAGAGCGCCTTGGGAGACGCGGGCGGGAACCGTCGATGCAGCCCTGAAGTCCGAAATCGTCCAAACCCGCAGCGCCATCCGACGAGCGCGATCAGGCTACTACATGTCCGCGGGGGCCATCGTCTTCATCATCCTTACGGCGATCACGCTGCACCCGAGTCTGGGGCGAGCGAGAAGTGACGATACGATTTTCGCGATTGGGCTGAGCCTGCTGACGATTGTCGGCGCGGTGGCCTGGGGCGCATGGATGGACCGGCGGCTGAGCCGCAAGCTGGTCCGCCTGGAAAAGATCCTAGCCGAACTGACGGCGGAGGAAGACTAGCCCAGAGCCGTCGGCCGCAGAATTTCGCCGGTCAGGGCATAGCGCGAAGCGGGATAGATCAGCCTCACGGCAGTGACGACCTGACCTTGCAGTCGGGTCAGACGCTCGACCTCGATGCACGGTTCGCCATCCGCCATCGATAGCAGCTCGCGCACGCGCGTATCTGGCACCAGGGCGCGAATGGCCGCGGCTCCCTCCGGATAGGGGAAGCGCGACATCAGGTGGGCAAAGTAGGTCTCGCGACCCAGATCGACCTCGGCGATGCCCGGCGCTATGGCTGGATTGACCAGCCGGTCCTCCAGCTGGATCGGCGCGCCATCCTCGATGTGCAGCACCACAGCATGGAACAGTACAAGCCCGGCGGAGGCGCCGAACAGCGCCGCCTCGGCCATGGTGGCCGGACGAGTCTCGGCGCTGACGGAACGCGCCTCGTGCCGGCCGCCGCGCGCTGCGATCTCGTCGGCGATGTCGAGCAATTTGACCGCCATGACGTGAGCCCGCGCCGGAGCGACGAAGGTGCCCTTGCCCTTGGCGCGGGTCAGATAGCCGTCGCCTTGCAGGTCGCGTACGGCGTGATGGACAGTCATCCGGCTGGCGCCGAATTCGTCGGCCAGCTCGTGTTCGGAGGGGATGCGGTCGCCGGCCGCCCAGGCGCCGGCGGTGATCCGCTCCAGGATATGGCGTCGGATGCGCGCCTTGAGGCTGTCGTCGCCGCTCAAAGGAACTGACCGCCCTTAACCGTAGCGATGCATGCGTTGTCGCCTGGGGCGTAAGCGATCTCGGCGGGCGAGGCGACTTTCCAGATAGCGAAATCGGCGACCTTGCCGACCACCAGTGTTCCGTGCGTGGCCGATAGGCCCAGCGCCGCCGCCCCGTGACGCGTCACGCCTGCCAGCGCCTCCGCCGGCGTCATGCGAAACAGGGTGCAGGCCATGTTGAGGATCAGCGGCATGGACGTGATCGGCGAGGTGCCCGCGTTACAGTCGGTCGCCAGCGCCATGCCCACACCGTGCTTGCGCATCAGGGCGATGGGTGGAGCGACCGTCTCGCGCAGAAAGTAGAAAGCGCCCGGCAGCAGCACGGCCGGCACGCCGGCACGGCCCATGGCGGCGATCGACTCTTCCGAAGCATGCTCCAGATGGTCAGCGGACAGCGCGCCGAACTCCGCCGCCAAGGCGCCGCCACCCAGATCGCCCAGCTGGTCCGCGTGCAGCTTGACCCGCAGGCCCAGCTTGGTCGCCGCCTTGAATATCCGCCGCGTCTCAGCCGGGGTGAAGGCAATGCTTTCGCAAAAGGCGTCGACGGCGTCGGCCAGCCCCTCGGCCGCCATGGCCGGCAGCATCTGGTCGATGATCAGGCGGACGTAGGCGTCTCGGTCATCCTTGTGCTCCGGCGGCACGGCGTGGGCGCCGAGGAAGGTGGTCTTGACCTCGATCCCTCGCTCCTCGCCCAGGGTGCGGGCGACCCGCAGCATCTTCAGCTCGCTGTCGAGGTCCAGGCCGTAGCCGGACTTGATCTCGACCGTGGTGACGCCGCCGGCGATCAGCTTCTCGGCCCGAGCGTGGGCGAGGTCGAGCAACTCGTCCTCGGTCGCCTCGCGGGTGGCGCGCATGGTCGACAGGATGCCGCCCCCAGCGCGGGCGATTTCCTCATAGGTCGCGCCCTCCAACCGCATCTCGAACTCGCGCACGCGGCTGCCCGCGTAGACGAGGTGGGTATGGCAGTCGATCAGGCCGGGGGTCAGCCAGGCACCCTTGAGCTCATGGACCTTGAGGGCGGCAGGCGCCTGCGAAGCCGGGCCGATCCAGGCGATACGGCCGTCTTGGACGGCGACGGCGCCATTCTCAATCACGCCGTAACCGGTCTCGTCCGCCATGGTCGCCAGATGGCCGCCGGTCCAGACCGTGTCGAACTCACCCTGCATTGCCGCCGCATCCGTCCTGCGTCATTGTCTTGTCTATACAAGCAGGGTTCTGGTGGGTCGTCCATGCAGTGGAACTACGAGCAGGCGCTGACCGCCGAGGGTTGGCGCCGCGATGTCGCGGTGAGCATCGACGCTGCTGGATTGATCACCAATGTGGCGCCCGACAGTCCCGGCGTCGGTACGCCGGTGAAGGGCGCGGCCGTCCCCGGCGTCGCCAACGCCCATAGCCACGCTTTCCAGCGCGCCCTGGTCGGGCTGACCGAGCATCGCGGGGCTGAACGCGATAGCTTCTGGACGTGGCGCGAGGCCATGTACCGCCTCGCCGCCACCATCACGCCCGAAGACCTGAACGCAATCGCCGTCCAGCTCTATGTGGAGATGCTGAAGGGCGGCTACACCGCCGTCTGCGAGTTCCACTACCTGCACCAGGCGCCTATTGGCGGCCGGGCCATGGGCCAGGCCGTGATCGACGCGGCGGCGCGGACGGGCATCGATCTGACCCTGCTGCCGACCCTGTACATGACCTCCGACTTCGGCGGCGCGGCCCCGAACGAAGGACAGAAGCGGTTCGTCCATTCGGTCGAGGACTTCCTGCGCCTGCGCGGCGACCTGCAGGCCGACGGCGTCGTGATGGGAACGGCGATTCACAGCCTGCGCGCCGTGCCGCCAGCGGCTTTGGCGCAACTGCTCGCAGGGCTGGAAGGCGACAGCCCCATCCACATCCACATCGCCGAGCAGCGCAAGGAGGTGGAGCGCTGTCTGGAGGTGACCGGCGCGCGGCCCGTGGAATGGCTGCTGGCCAATGCCGCCGTCGACAGCCGCTGGAACCTGGTTCACGCCACCCATGTGGTCGAGACGGAGATGGCGGGAATCCGCGCGGCGGGCGCGACCGTCGTGCTGTGCCCCACCACAGAGGCGAACCTGGGCGACGGCGTCTTTCCGGCCGAGGCTCATCTGAGCGCCAGCGGCTCGATCTCCATCGGCTCGGATAGCCATGTGAGCGTCAATCTGGCCGAAGAACTGCGCCTCCTCGAATATGGACAGCGGCTGATCACGGGCGAGCGCAATGTGCTGTCCAGCGTGGGCGAGCCTCATACCGGAGTGCGCCTGCACAAAGCCGCCGCAGCCGGAGGTGCGCGGTCGAGTGGCCGGGCGACAGGCGTCATCGCCCCGGGCACGCGCGCCGACATCGTGGTGCTGGACACCGACGCCGCCGCCCTGTTCGGCCGCGAGGGCGACAACGTGCTGGACGCCTGGGTGTTCGGCGGCTTCGCCGATCCGGTGAAGGACGTGATGGTCGGTGGGGTCTGGCGGATCATCGGCGGACGGCATGGCCGCGAGGACGAGATCGCCGACGCCTATCGCGCGGCGATCAGCCGCCTGAAGTCCGTTTGACAGCTTGTATATACATTTCTAGCTTCGAGACCCAGACCACCCAGCGGAGATTTAAGATGAACGCGCCCGCCCGCTTCGCAAACGCCCGCCGGGTGACCGCCCCCCGCGGCCCGCAGCTGAACGCCAAGTCGTGGCTGACCGAGGCGCCGCTGCGTATGCTGATGAACAACCTCGATCCCGAAGTGGCCGAGAACCCGGACGAGTTGGTGGTCTATGGCGGCATTGGCCGCGCCGCCCGCGACTGGGACAGCTTCGACCGCATCGTCGAGACGCTCAAAGTCCTGGAGGACGACGAGACCCTGCTGATCCAGTCGGGCAAGCCGGTGGGCGTGTTCCGCACCCATGCCGACGTGCCCCGCGTGCTGCTGGCCAACTCCAACCTGGTGCCCAAGTGGGCGACCTGGGAGCATTTTGGCGAACTCGATCGCAAGGGTCTGATGATGTACGGCCAGATGACGGCCGGATCGTGGATCTACATCGGCAGCCAGGGCATCGTTCAGGGAACCTACGAGACCTTCGTGGAGATGGGCCGCCAGCACTATGCCGGCGACCTAACCGGCCGCTGGATTCTGACCGCCGGCCTCGGCGGCATGGGCGGCGCCCAGACCCTGGCCGCGACCATGGCCGGCGCATCCATCCTGGCCATCGAGTGCCAGCCCAGCCGCATCGAAAAGCGCTTGGAGACGGGCTATCTCGACCGCGCGGCCAATACGCTGGACGAGGCGCTGGCGATCATCACGGACGCGACGGCCAAGGGCGAGGCGGTCTCGGTCGGCCTGTTGGGCAACGCCGCCGAGGTCCTGCCCGAGCTGCTGCGCCGTGGCGTGCGGCCGGACGCCGTCACCGACCAGACCAGCGCCCACGATCCGGCGAACGGTTACCTGCCCGCCGGCTGGAGCCTGGAGCAGTGGGCCGAGCGCAAGATCAGCGATCCGACCGCCGTGCGCGCCGACGCCCGCGCCAGCATGGCGCAGCATGTGAAGGCCATGTTGGCCTTCCACGAAATGGGCGTGCCGACCTTCGACTATGGCAACAACATCCGCCAGGAGGCCAAGGACGCGGGGGTCGAGAACGCCTTCGACTTCCCCGGCTTCGTGCCCGCCTATATCCGCCCGCTGTTCTGCCGCGGCGTCGGTCCGTTCCGCTGGGCCGCCCTGTCCGGTGATCCCGAGGACATCCGCAAGACCGACGCCAAGGTGAAGGAGTTGATCCCCGACGATCCGCACCTGCACCGCTGGCTCGACATGGCTGGCGAGAAGATCCAGTTCCAGGGCCTGCCGGCCCGCATCTGCTGGGTGGGCCTGGGCCTGCGGGACAAGCTGGGCCTGGCCTTCAACGAGATGGTGGCCAGCGGCGAGCTGTCGGCCCCCGTGGTCATCGGCCGCGACCATCTGGATAGCGGCTCGGTCGCCAGTCCCAATCGCGAAACCGAGGCTATGAAGGACGGCTCCGACGCGGTGTCGGACTGGCCGTTGCTGAACGCCATGCTCAACGTGGCGGGTGGCGCGACCTGGGTGTCGCTGCACCACGGCGGCGGGGTCGGCATGGGCTATTCGCAGCACTCTGGCGTCGTCATCGTCTGCGATGGCACCGAGGCCGCCGCCAAACGCATCGCCCGCGTCCTGTGGAACGACCCGGCCACCGGCGTCATGCGTCACGCGGACGCCGGCTATGAGGACGCCATCGACTGTGCCCGGACCAACAACCTTCACCTGCCGATGCTGACCCGATGATCGACCTCACCGTTTCCGAAGCCGGCTTCACCCTGGCCGACCTGCGCGCGATCCACGACGGGCCAGTGCGCCTGACCCTGGACGCGGCGGCGCGGGAGCGCATGGCCGCCAGCGCCGCGACGGTCGAAGCGATCGTCGCCAGCGGCAAGACCGTCTATGGCATCAACACAGGCTTTGGCCTGCTGGCCTCCGAACGTATCGGCGACGGCGAGCTGGCCCAGCTGCAGAAGAACCTGATCCTGTCGCACTGCTCGGGCGTCGGCGAGTTCATGGCCGACGAGTGGGTGCGCCTGATGATGGCGCTGAAGGTGATGAGCCTGTCGGCCGGGGTCTCCGGCGTGCGGCTGGAGGTGGTCGACACCATGCTCGCCCTGCTAGCGCACGAGATCTATCCGTGCGTGCCGGCCAAGGGGTCGGTGGGCGCATCGGGCGATCTGGCGCCCCTGGCGCACATGTCCGCGGTCCTGATGGGGGTGGGCGAGGTACGCCGTGGCGGCCACATCATGACCGCCGCCGAGGGACTGAGCCTGGCCGGCGTGCCGCCGGTGGAGCTGGCGCCCAAGGAGGGGTTGGCCCTGATCAACGGCACCCAGGCGTCCACGGCCATGGCGCTGTCGGGCCTGTTCAAGACCCTGCGCGTGTTCGGCTCGGCCCTGGTGGCCGGCGGCATGAGCGTGGACGCGCTCAAGGGCAGCGATACGCCCTTCGATCCGCGCATCCACGCCGTGCGCGGTCATGTGGGCCAGAAGGATGTGGCCAAGGCGCTGCGCGATCTGATCGCCGGCAGCGACATCCGCAACAGCCACGTGGACTGCAGCCGGGTGCAAGACCCCTACTCCTTGCGCTGCCAGCCGCAGGTGATGGGCGCGGCGCTGGACGCCATTCGCTTCGCCGCCCAGACCCTGACCATCGAGGCCAATGCGGTCACCGACAATCCGCTGGTGTTCAGCGACCCGGCCGAGGCTCTGTCGGGCGGCAACTTCCACGCCGAACCGGTGGCCTTCGCCGCCGACCTGCTGGCCATGGTCCTGTGCGAGATCGGCAACCTGTCCGAACGCCGCCTGTCCATCCTGGTGGATCCGAAGATGAGCGGCGGCCTGCCAGCCTTCCTGGTCAAGGACGGCGGGCTCAATAGCGGCTTCATGATCCCGCAGGTCACCGCCGCCGCCCTGGCGTCGGAGAACAAGGGCCTGGCCCACCCGGCGTCCGTCGACACCATCCCGACCAGCGCCAACCAGGAGGACCATGTCAGCATGGCCGCCCACGGCGCGCGCCGCCTGTCGGACATGGCCTGGAACACCTCCACCATCGTGGGTATCGAGGTCCTGGCCGCCGCCCAGGGCCTGGACTTCCATCGTCCGCTGAAGTCGTCGGCGGCGATCGAGGCGGCGCATGCGCTGGTTCGCGAAAAGGTCGATCACTACGACCAAGACCGCTACTGGGCCGATGACTTGGAGCGCGGCGGCGCCCTGGTCCGGTCCGGGGCCCTGCTGGTCGATATCGACTGGCCCGCCCCGCTGGACTGCCTGAAGTAGAACCCAACGAAAAAGGAGCGCCGGATCACTCCGGCGCTCCTCGTCTCTCAGACCTCGCGGTCGATCAGAAGGTGTAGCGGACCCCCACCAGGATTTCGCGACCGGTGTGGTGATACACGGTCATGCGGTTGGTGGAGTCATTGAATTGATCCGAGTACTCGTCGGTCAGATTCACGCCTTCCAGGGTCAGCTTGATCTTATCGTTCAGCGTGTATTGGACGGAGGCGTCGACGTTAAACGTCTCGTTCGTCCCGTCGAACGACGTACCCGCTTCCTGACCAGGAACGCGAGTCAGGTACTTGTCGCGGTAGGCGGCCGAGACGCGGGCGCTGATCTTGCTGTCTTCGTAATACAGAGTGGCGTTGTAGCTGTTGCGCGACAGACCGGTCAGGTCGCCTGAAGCCACAACCACGCCTTGGCCGTTCACATAGTCCACGTCCGACTTCACGTAGGTGTAGTTCAGCAGCGCGCCCATCTTGCTAAGCGGGCCAGGCAGGAAAGTGAACGGCTGCTGGTAGTTGATCTCCAGACCCTTCAGGTCCGCGCCATCGGTGTTGACCGGCGTGGTGAAGCTCCAGATCGGCAGTGTGGCTGCGCATTCCGTGGCCGGACGCGATCCGCAAGCCGCGGTGGCGACGCTGTCGGGCAACCCGAACGGATTGCCGCTGAAGGGCACATTGGCCAGTTGCTGGGTCTGGACCAGCGTTTCGATGTCCTTCTTGAACAGGGCCAGCGACAGCAGCGCCCCGCGATTGAAGTACCATTCGAACGCCAGATCGTAGCTCTTGGCGCGGAAGGGCTGGAGGGCTGGGTTCCCGGCGCTGGCCGCGAAGCCGTTACCCGACACGGTGACGGTCGAGCCCGGCGTCAGGCTGCCGAGATCCGAACGCGCCATGACCTTGGCCGCGCCGAAGCGGATGAGGAAGTTCTCACGCGGCTCGAACACGATGTTCATAGAAGGCAGGGTGTCGTCGTACTTCTGACCAGCGGTGGCGGCGACCGGCGTTCCGCTGACCGACGAGAAGCCAGTAGAGTCTTGCTTGGTCTCGACATAACGGACGCCAAAATTGCCGCGCAGCGGCATGTCGGCGATCAGGGTGTCGAAGTCGGCCTGCACATAGGCGCCGGTCGACTCTTCGGCCACGCCGCGGTTATTGCCGAGCGCCGGTTCCGAACCCAGACGGAAGAGGCTGGGATCGTTCAGGTTCAGCGCGTTCACCGCCGCAAAATAGTCGGGGATGACCGTGTTGGTCCCGCCTAGGTTGACGACCTTGCTGAAGCTGCTGCGCGACAGCGCGGCCAGAGCCGCCGGGATTGAGGTCTCCAGATTCGCGGTCGTGCCGTTCGAACGGCGCAGCTCGCTGGTCTCGAACTCATACTTCTTCCAGCTGACGCCGGCGCTGAACTTGAAGGTCTCGTTCAGCTGGTAGCTCACGTCGCCCTGAACGGTGTCGTATGTGTTCTTGGCGAACTGCGGACGCATGCGGATTTGGGTCAGGGTCCAGGCGTCAGGCGTGGTCAAGTTCGCGTTGCCATAGCCGATCGTCGGCATGCGGCTGGTGAAGTCGTACGAATAACCGTCGACGTTCAGCTGGTCGAAGATGACCGTGGTCTGGATCGGGTTCTTGTGATCCGAGACCGAATGGCCGACGACGCCCGAGAGTTTGATCTTGTCAGTCAGCTCGTGCTCGCCCGACAGGGTGAACTGGGTGAACTCGGTCGACATCTTGTCGAAGCGGTTCTCGGTCCGCAGATCGACGTCGTTGAAGGTCCCCGAGATCAGGGTGTTGTCGCCGTTGATCACGCCCGACAGCAGGTCCACGTCGCCCATGCCGTTGACGCCGCTCGTGCTGAACACAGGAGCTTCGAGGTACTGTTCTTCACGCGTTTGGTCGAAGTCGGCGTACAGAGCATCGAAGGTGATCAAAGTACGGTCGGTCGGACGCCACTGCAGGGCGCCCGTTACGCCCAGACGCTTGTTCTCGCTGTTGAACACGTCAAAGCGCGGGAAGCGCGGGTGAAAGGCCGCATTCGCCTGGGCCAGGGTGATGCCCGGCGCCGTAGACGACTGGAAACCCGGAGCAAAGGCGCTGCCGCGCGCCCAGCGCACAGTGCTGGCCCCCTCTTCGATCAGCTTGCGTTCGCTGTAGGCCACCGAAATCAGGGCGCCGAAGGTGTCGTCACGCCAGGTGTTGGAGATCATCAGCGCCGTGCGCGGGCTGACATTTTCAGACAAGTCGTTGTAGCCGGCCAGGGCCGACGCAGCGATCTTGAAGCCGCTATAGTCAAACGGGCGCGCGGTGCGCAGATCGACGGTCGCGCCTAGCGAACCTTCCTCGGTCGAGGCCTCGGCGGTCTTGCGGACCGTGATCGAGTTGAAGAGATCCGAGGCGAAGACGTTGAAGTCGAACGAACGGCCACGGTTGGTGCCGCCCGAGGAGTCGGCCGAACCGACAGTCGTCAGAGCTTCCATGCCATTGATGCGGACGCGGGTGAACTGCGGACCAAGGCCCCGAACCGAGATTTGGCGACCTTCACCACCGTCACGGGCAATGGCCACACCCGGGATACGCTGGATGGATTCCGACAGGTTGAGGTCCGGGAACTTGCCGATGTCTTCCGCCAGGATCGAGTCCACGGCGGCGGCTTCAGCGCGTTTGACGTTCAGAGCCTTGTCCAGGCTGCTACGGAAGCCGGTGACGACGACGGCTTCGACTTCATCGGCGCCGGCGGTGTCTTGGGCTTGTGCCTGACCGGCGATCATCGCGACGGTCAAAGCGGTAACGGACGCGCCGAGGCGCAAGCTCGTGTGAGCTTTCTTCATCTTCCCCTCCAAGGTTCTGCGCCGACCCACAAAAAGGTCGCAGCCGTCTAAACCGCGGCTCTCAGCAGATAGGCGCTTCCTATGATACCGGTGTCATTTTTTTGTCCGGCACCTGAAGCGTTTATTGGCAGTTTTTCAGATTTCCGCAAGCCTTTGATCCAAAACCCGCATTATCCAATGCTGATTTTGTACTTTATCGTCAAAAATTGGCGCCTTTTGCGGACCGCTTTACTTCACTGTAGCGAGATAGGCGATGACGTTGGACCGGTCCGCGGCGTTGGACAGGTTGATGAACATCGATGTGCCCGGGACCGATTTCGCCGGCGCGGCCAAGAACCCGTCCAGCTCCGCTTCGGACCAGGTCTTGCCCGAGGCGGTCATGGCCTTGGAATACCTGAAGCCCGGCGCGACGCCCGCCTTGCGGCCCACGACCCCATTGAGGGACGGCCCCATGGGGCCGGATGTCGCCTTGTGGCAGGCGACGCAACGGGCGAACACCGCCTTGCCCTTCACGGCATCGCCAGCCGCCAAGGCCGGAGCGGCGAACAACAGGCTGGCCGCCAGTACACCGGCCGCCGGAAGACGAAGATGGATCATGCTCACGCCTTCAGCAGTTCGACATCGATGGGCAGCTTGCGGATGCGCTTGCCCGTAGCGGCGTAGATCGCTCCGCACAGCGCCGGAATGACCGGCGGCAAGGCCGGCTCGCCCAGGCCCGTGGGCGGATAGTCGGTCTTCAGGAAATGCACCTCCACCTCCGGCGAGTCCGCATGGCGCAGGAGGGGGAAGTCGTGGAAGTTGCTCTGCACGGCCGCGCCGCCTTCGATCGTGATCGCCTGCATGGCCTGGCTGATGCCGTCCAGCACCGACCCTTGCACCTGGTTCAGGGCGCCGCTGGGATTGACGATGTGTGCGCCAACGTCGGCGCCGACCCAGACCTTATCGACCTTGAAGGCGCCGTCCTTGACCGTCGCCTGCACCACTTCGGCGAAGTAGCCCAGATGGCTGTAGTAGAAGGCGACGCCGACACCCGTACCCTTGGGCAGAGCGCCCTTGCGGCTCTTGCCCGCCCAGTCTGCTTTCTCGGCGACCAGCTTCAGGACATCGATCATCCGCTTGGAGACGAAGGTCTGCTGAGGGTTGAATACGACCTCGGGCGTACGCGACAGCAGTTCGATGCGGAACTCGACCGCATCCCTGCCCGCCGCCTCGGCCAGCTCATCCAGGAAACCCTGATGCACGAAGGCGAAGGCGTTGCTGCCCGGCGCCCTTAGCCAGCCGGTGGGAATTCCCGACTGCATGATGGAACGCTCGACCTTGTAGTCGGCCAGGTACTTGTTCGGAAACTGGTTCAGGTGCAGGTCGGCGCCGGCGCTGACCGCCTCCCCCGTTCCGAAGGTGACGAAGTGTTCGCGCCACGCCGTCAGCTTGCCGCTGGCGTCGAGACCCGCCTCGAAATTGTGGTAGCCGGCGCAGCGATAGAAGTCGTGCTGCATGTCATCTTCACGGGTCCAGATCAGTTGGACCGGTGCGGGAACGTCCTTGGCGATACGCGCCGCCTCGATCATGTAGTCGTTCATCAGACGACGGCCGAAACCGCCGCCGCCGCGGATCATGTGGACAGTGACCGCCGACGGATCGACGCCCAGCATCTGGGCGACCTGAACGCGGCCGGGCTGAGGAAGCTGGGTCGGGGCCCAGATCTCCATCTTGCCGTCCTTGAACCACGCCGTGCAGTTCTGCGGCTCCAACGGCGCGTGGGCCACGAAGGGATAGGCGTACGAGGCCTTCACCACCTTGGCCGCGCCCTTGATGGCGGCGGGCGCGTCGCCGTCGTTGATCAACGTCTTGTGCGACGGAGACGCGAACAGCTTGGCGGCCTCCGCGTCAAAGCCGGCCGTGCTCTGGGCGCTGGTCGGGTGGTCCTGCCAGACGATGTTCAGGGCTTCACGCCCCTTGCGGGCCGCCCACCAGGTGTCCGCAACCACAGCGACGCCACCCAGCAGGCCATCCATGCGTCCGTTGACCACCGGGGCGCCCTCAACCACGAAGGCGTGCCGCACACCAGGCACGGCCTTGGCGGCCGCGAGATCGGCGCTTTTCACCTGGGCGCCGAACACCGGGGCCTTGGCATAGGTGGCGTACAGCATTCCCGGCAGCCGGGTGTCGATGCCGAACAGCGGCTGGCCCGTGACGATCTTGGGATTATCAACGCCGGTGAGGGCCTTGCCGATGACCTTGAAGTCCTTGGGGTCCTTCAGGGCGACGGCCTTAAGGTCCGGCGCCGGCAAAGCCGCCGCCTTGCCCGCAAGCGCGCCATAGGCGGCCTTGCGGTTGCTGGCTTTGTGCAGGACCACACCCTCATTCGTGGTGCATTCGCCAACGGGCACGCCCCAGTCGGCGGCGGCCGCGGCGATCAGCATCTGGCGACCCGCCGCACCGACGCGGCGCAGGGTGTCCCAGTTGGTCGGCGTCGACATGCTGCCGCCGGCGATCTGGCGGCCATAGGCGTCGGGATCGGTGCGAGCCATCTCGACCTTCACCTGCGTCCAGGCGACATCCAGTTCTTCGGCGATGATCTGCGGAAGCGAGGTCTTCACCCCCTGGCCGACCTCGGGGTTCTTGGCGACTAAGGTGACCATGCCGTCGGTCCCGATGGTCACATAAGCGTTGAGCGTCCCGCTTCCGGCCGCCATCGAGGCGGTGGTCAGCTTGAAGCTCAGCATCAATCCGCCGCCGGCGGCTACACCCGCCTTGAGGAAGGCGCGGCGCGAGGGCGTGTGCATGTTTCCGTCAGCCATGTCAGACTCCCGCCGCCTGCTTGATAGCCGCCTTGATGCGCAGATAGGTGGCGCAGCGGCACAGGTTGCCGTTCATGGCGGCGTCGATGTCATCGTCCGTCGGCTTGGGCGTCGTCGCCAGCAGAGCGGCCGCGCTCATGATCTGACCGGCCTGGCAGTAGCCGCACTGCGGCACGTCATGCTCGATCCAGGCCTGCTGCAGCTTCTTGCCGACAGCGGCCGAGCCGATGCCTTCGATCGTGGTGATCTTGGCCTCGCCCACGCTCTCGACGGGCGTCAGGCAAGCGCGCACGGGCTGGCCATCGATATGGACGGTGCAGGCGCCGCATTGGCCGACGCCGCAGCCGAACTTGGTGCCGACCATGTCTAGCTTGTCGCGCAGCACCCAAAGCAGGGGCGTGTCGCCCTCTACATCCACCGACTTGCGGCTTCCGTTGATGGTCAGATTGATCGGCATCTATTCCCCCTCGCAAGCCATGGCCCAGCTTGCAGACAGCATCCCAAGCTTAGTGGCGAATATTGGGCCCGCAACGCCTGTCGTGCTTGACCGGCGGCTTTCGTCGCCCAAAACCTGTCTGCATGACCCAGGACCTGACCGCTTTCATCGCCGGCCTGCCCAAGGCCGAGCTGCATCTGCACATCGAGGGCAGCCTCGAACCGGAGCAGATGTTCGAGTTCGCCCAGCGCAACGGCGTGACCCTGCCCTTTGATTCGGTGGAGGCGATCAGGGCCGCCTATGCCTTCTCCAACCTGCAGGACTTTCTGGACATCTACTACGCCGGGGCGGGCGTGCTGCTGACCAAGGCCGACTTCCACGACCTGGCCATGGCCTATTTCCGCCGTCTGGCGGCGGACGGGGGACGACATGCCGAGATATTCTTCGATCCGCAGGCCCACACCGATCGCGGCGTCCCGTTCAGCGTCGTCGCCGATGGCCTGCTGTCAGCCATGGATGAAGCGGAGAAGACCCTGGGCGTGACCTCGAAACTGATCCTCTGTTTCCTGCGCCATCTGGACGAGGACGCCGCCTTCGAGACCTTGAAGCAGGCCGAGCCCTATCTGGACCGCATCGCGGGGGTCGGGCTGGACTCTTCGGAGGTGGGACACCCGCCGTCCAAGTTCGCGCGCGTGTTCAAGGCCGCCGCCGACAAGGGCCTGAAGATCGTCGCCCACGCCGGCGAGGAAGGCCCGCCTGAATATGTCTGGGAGGCCCTGGACCTGCTGGCAGTCGACCGGATTGACCACGGCAACCGCGCGTTGGAAGACGAGGCCCTCACAAAGCGACTAGTGGTTGAGGGCAAGACCCTGACCGTCTGCCCCCTGTCGAACCTGAAGCTGTGCGTGGTGGGCGACCTGACCGACCACCCCATGAAGCGGATGCTGGACCTGGGCCTGAAGGCGACGGTGAATTCCGACGACCCTGCCTATTTCGGCGGCTATCTGAATGACAACTGGCTGGCGGTAGCCAAGGCGACGAACCTGACTCGCGACGACCTGATCACCTTGGCCAAGAACAGTTTCACCGGCTCGTTCCTGTCCAAAGATCAGATCGCCGAGCACATGGCGGCGATCGACGCCTACGCGGCGGCGAACTGACCGAACACGCGGCCAACTGAACAGGCGGCTGGCCGGCGTCTATGCCGGTCCCGTGCAAAACATCATCGAATCTCGCTTTCGTCATCGGCCGTGTCGCTGAAGCATTCGGGCAGCCTTACAGACTTGCCCCTTCTCCGCTCACCGACAGGGAACAACCACATGCCGACCGCGCCGAAAGCCAAATCTAGCGTCCTGCCGACGGGCGGGGGCGCCGCCCTCATGGACCCCGCCGACACGCTGATCCTGCTGCTGGATCACCAGTCAGGCCTCTTCCAGACCGTCCGCGACATCCCTGTCGCCGACCTGCGGCGAAACGTGGAGATGATCGCCAAGCTGGCCACGCTTCTGAACATTCCAGTCATCACAACCGCCTCCGAGCCGGGAGGCTCGAACGGCCCGCTCATGCCGGAAATCCACCACTTTGCGCCGCACGCGGTTTACGTCCCGCGCAAAGGCGAGGTGAACGCCTGGGACAATGATGACTTCGTCGCCACCGTACGGGCGAGCGGGCGCAAGACCCTCGTCATGGCCGGGGTATGGACGAGCGTTTGCGTGATGTTCCCGGCGCTGGACGCGCAGGTGGCCGGCTACGACGTCTATGCGGTCATCGATGCATCCGGCGACCCCAGCGAGATGGCCTCGCGCACGACCCTGGCCCGCTTTGTCCAGGGCGGCGTCAAGCCAACCTCCACCAACGCGCTGCTTTCCGAACTCCATCGCACCTGGGCCCGCCCGGAGGCGGCCGAACTCGCCAAGCTCTATGCGCTGGCGGCGCCCAACTATGCCGCCGTGATCGAGAGCTTTGTAAAGGCGCAGGAGGTCGCAAAAGCGGCGCCTTAGGCCTACCTTTAGGGGCGTCGGCATCCGCCGCATCCTGGGGAGCGTCATGTCCTACGGCTTTCTCGATATCGCGATCACGCCAGCCGTCCGCGCTGCCCAGTCCAAGATGGGCGCGGACCGGATCTGGTCGAACTTCGAGGGTGATCGAAGCTCCGATGTGTTCACCGAGAACGAGGCGGCGTTCATCGCCGAGCGCGACAGCTTCTACATGGCGAGCGTGTCGGAAACCGGCTGGCCCTACGTACAGCACCGCGGAGGGCCGCCGGGCTTCCTGACGATGATCGACGACAGGACCCTGGCCTTCGCCGACTATCGGGGCAACCGGCAGTACATCAGCACGGGCAATCTGGCGGCCAACGACCGCGCCTGCCTGTTCCTGGTCGACTATCCGCGTCGGGCGCGGCTCAAGATCTACGCGCGGGTCGACATCCTGGACCTAGACGCCGAGCCTAGCCTTACGCAGGCCGTCACCGCTCCGGACTACCGGGCCAAGCTCGAACGCATCTACCGCCTTCGCCTAGAAGCCTTCGATTGGAACTGTCCGCAGCACATCACGCCGCGGTTCACCGAGGCGCAGATCACCCAGATGTTTCAACCCGTCCGTGAGCGGATGGCGCAGCTGGAAGCGGAGAACGAAGCGCTACGGGCTCGGCTCGCGGGCGCGCCTCGCGCGGTCTGACGACACGCTCAGCCGATGTAGGCGTCACGCAGCTCGCGCTTGAGCACCTTGCCGATATGGCTGCGCGGCAAAGCGTCAACGATGCGGACATCGGCCAAGCGCTGCATCTTGCCCAGGCGTTCATTAGCGAAGGTCTTCAGTTGGTCGGCGGCGACGGACGCGCCAGACTTCAGAGCCACAAACGCTACAGGCGTCTCGCCCCACTGGTCTGACGGAGCGGCGATCACGGCGACCTCGGCCACAGCCGGATGCTCGACGATCACCGCCTCAAGATCGCTGGGATAGATGTTGAAGCCGCCCGAGATGATCATGTCCTTCTTGCGGTCCATGAGCGTCAGGAAACCCTCGGCGTCGAAACGGCCGACATCACCGGTGCGGATGAAGCGTCCCCCGTCGGAGCTGATCCAAGTGGCCTCGTCGGTCTTGTCCTGCCGCCCGTGATAGCCGTTCATGGTGGCGGCCGAGCGGCCGACGATCTCGCCGACCTCGCCCGGCGGCAGCTCGCGACCGTCCTCGTCGATCACGCGGATATCGTGGCCGGGGATCGGCACGCCCACCGTGTGCAGCTTGTCAGGGAAGGCATGGCACATGAGGATGCAGGTGCCCCCGCCCTCGGTCATGCCGAAATACTCCACCAGCCCGCCGGGCCAGCGGTCCAGCACCTGCCGCTTAAGCTCCGCCGAGAAGGGCGCGCTGGTGCAGAACTTGATCTGGAAGCTGCTCAGGTCGGTCGTGTCGAAGTCCGGATGCTCCAGGATGCGTCGGTACTGCACCGGCACCAGCATGGCGTGGGTGACGCGGTGCTGCTCGGACAGAGCCAGGAACTTGCCGGCGTCGAACTTCTTCATCAGCACCACCGTACCGCCGCCCGCCAGGGTCGGGAAAAAGCAGACGAGTGTGGTGTTCGAATAGAGCGGCGTCGACAGCAGGCTTATGGGCGCAGGTTTGAAGCCGACCTCGCCCTGCAAGGCGATGTGCCTCCAGCGCATGCCATGTGACTGGACGATCCCCTTGGGCGCGCCCGTGGTGCCTGACGAGTAGATGATGTTGAAGGGATCGCCGCGCTCGATCTCGACCTCGGCCGGTCGCGCATCCTCATCCGCCAGCCAACCCTCGAAGGCCTCACCCGCCGCCGAGCCGTCCAACGTCACGCGGGGGACGTCCAGACGGTCCAGCACGCCGCTCATGGCGGTAGCTACGCCTTCGTCCAGGAAGAACAGCTTGGCGTCGCAATCGGCGACCATGCCCGCGATCTGCTCTGGTGAAGATGACGGCGCGATCGGCGCCACCGCCACACCGGCGCGCAGGGCGCCCAGGAACAGGGCCACATAGGGGATCGAGGCCATGGCGCAGACGGCCACCGCCTCGCCCTTGGAGATCTCGCCGCGCTGCAGGGCCGCCGCGACGCGATCCATGAGCAGGTCGAGGCCGGCGTAGTCGACGGTCTCCCCGCTCTCCATCACCACGGCCGGCCGGTCCGGCCCCTCCAGAGCTCGCTGGCGGATGACATCGCCAATAGTCCCGAAGTCCGCCGCGATCATGGCGTCGAGGGTCTGGGTCACGCGTCTCGTCTCCGAACTCGGTCTTTACAGCACACCTTGAAACGGGCCGCCGCGGCGGCTCCGGCGCCAGGCGACCCTAGAGGTCCTTGAAGCCCTTGCCTTCGGCGACGAGCTTTTCAAGCAAGGCCGACGGCTTGAAGTCGTCGCCCATCTCGTTCTGGAACTGCTTCAGGCGGGCCAGGATCTTGTCGAGGCCGACACTGTCAGCCCAGTGCATGGGGCCGCCGCGATAGACGGGCCAGCCATAGCCGTTGATCCAGACGATATCGATGTCGGAGGCGCGGATGGCCTTGCCTTCTTC
Organism: Caulobacter sp. NIBR2454; assembly: GCF_027474405.1. Classification (GTDB taxonomy): domain Bacteria; phylum Pseudomonadota; class Alphaproteobacteria; order Caulobacterales; family Caulobacteraceae; genus Caulobacter. The sequence goes on along the minus strand of NZ_CP114871.1, from coordinate 909,866 downwards.
CAGGATCTTCGCCCCCTCGTTGACCATCGGATAGAGGGTCCGCTCAAGAATCTCCTGATCGTCGATGTCACGCTGGTTGACGCCCGTCTTGGCGGCGAAGTCGCGGATCACCTGCTCGGTCACCGGCGATGGCTTGGCGTTGCGGTTTTCGTCGTAGTCGTAGAAGCCCTTGCCGTTCTTCTGGCCGCGGCGGTCCATCTCGCACAGCACTTCGCGCACGGTGGACGAACTGGTCTTGGCCGGGTCCCAGCCGATGTCGAGGCCGGCTAGGTCGCTCATGGCGAACGGGCCCATGGGCAGGCCAAAGTCGTAGAGCACCCGGTCCACGTCCCAGGGCATGGCTCCTTCCAGGATCAGCTTCTGAGCCTCGCGCTGGCGCTGGGCCAGCATGCGGTTGCCCACGAAGCCGAAGCAGACGCCGACCAAAACCCCGACCTTGCCGATGGTCTTGGACAGCTTCATCGCCGTGGCGATCACCGACCTATCGGTCTTCTCCCCACGCACGATCTCAAGCAGGCGCATGACATTGGCGGGCGAGAAGAAGTGCAGGCCGATCACGCTTTCCGGCCGACTGGTCGCCTGCGCGATTTCGTCGACGTTCAGGTACGAGGTGTTGGTCGCGAGGATCGCGCCGGGCTTGGCGATCTTATCCAGCTTGCCGAAGACGTCCTTCTTGATCTCCATCAGCTCGAACACGGCCTCGATGATCAGGTCGCAGTCGGCCAGATCCTCAAGGTTCATGGACGGGGTGAGCAGACCCATGCGGGTCTCCACGTCCTCGGGCTTCAGGCGGCCCTTCTTGGCGGTGTTCTCGTAATTCTTGCGGATGACGCCGACGCCGCGTTCCAAGTTCTCCTGCTTGGCCTCGATGATGGTCACCGGGATGCCGGCGTTGAGGAAGTTCATCGAGATGCCGCCGCCCATGGTGCCGGCGCCGATCACGCCGACCTTCTTGATCGGCAGGGTCGGGGTGTCCTCCGGCACATCGGGGATCTTGGCGGCCTGACGCTCGGCGAAGAAGACGTAGCGCTGAGCGGCCGACTGCGGGCCGGTCATCAGCTCCATGAACAGCTTGCGCTCGGTCTTCAGTCCCTGCTCGAAGGGCTCGTTCACCGCCGCTTCGATGGTCTGGATGTTGTATTCGGGCGCCAGGAAGCCGCGGAACTTGCGGGCGTTGGCCTTGCGGAAATCGGCGAAGATTTCCGGCTTGCCCTTGGCGGCGTCGATCTTGTCGTTGAGGTCGCGGACCTTCTTCAGCGGGCGGCCCTCGGCCACGATCTTGCGGGCGAAGGCGATGGCCCCGGCGCGCAGGTCGCCGTCGATCAGTTCGTCGAACAGGCCCATGGCGTGGGCGGCCTTGGCCGGTACGTGCTGGCCACTGGTGACCATCTCCAGCGCCTTCTCCACCCCGACGATGCGCGGCAGGCGCTGGGTGCCCCCCGCACCCGGCAAGAGGCCTAGGTTCACCTCCGGCAGACCGGCCTTGGCCGTCGGTACGGCGACGCGGTAGTGGGCGACCAGGGCCACTTCCAGCCCGCCGCCCAACACCGTGCCGTGGATCGCGGCGACCACCGGCTTGGACGCGTTCTCGATGCGGTTCTGCACGTCCTGCAGGCTGGGGCCGGTCATGGCCTTGCCGAACTCGCTGATGTCGGCCCCGGCGATGAAGGTCTTGCCTTCGCAGATCAGGACGATCGACTTGACCGAGGCGTCTGCGTCGGCGGCCTCGAAGGCCTTGTCCAGACCCTCACGCACCTTGGCGGACAGGGCGTTGACGGGCGGCGAGTTGAGGGTGACGACGGCGACGTCGCCTTCATTGGTCAGGTCGGTGACTTCGTTGATGGCGGCCATGGCGCTGCTCCCCGGTTCTTTTGAACACTTGTTTGGATAGCGTGCATGGCTGGGCGCGGGAGTCCAGACCCCCGCGTCCATCGATCCCTGTTAGCCCAAGGATTCCGTAACGGCCGAATATACCAGGGTGCGCAGTTCGCGGCGCACCGGATAGGCGCTGGACGGCATCAGCTGGGTCATGAACACCACCGCGATGTCCTCGACGGGGTCGCACCAGAAGGCGGTGCTGGCCATGCCCCCCCAGAAGTATTCGCCCAGGCTGCCCAGGTTCTTGGTGCGCGCCACATCCACCGTCATGGCGAAGCCAAGGCCAAAGCCCAGACCTTCGAACACCGCCTCGCTGAACAGGGAGGTGGAGACCTGAGTCAGCTCCTTGCCCCCCGGCAAGTGGTTCATGGTCATCAGCTTCAGGGTCTTGGGCCCGATCAGCCGCGCCCCGTCCAACTCACCGCCGTTCAGCAGCATGCGGCAGAAACGCATGTAGTCGGCGGCGGTGGAGACGAGCCCCCCGCCCCCGGACTTCAGTGAAGGATCAGCGAGATAAGCGCTCTTGGTCGGGTCGTCCTGCAGCACGACCTTGCCCGTGGGCGTGAGGGCATAGCAGGCCGGCAGACGGCTTTCCTGACCCGGACGGACGTAGAAGCCCGTGTCCACCATCTTAAGCGGCTCGAAGATACGCTCCTTCAGGAAAACGTCGAAGGGCTGGCCGCTGATAACCTGCACCAGATAACCCAGCACGTCGGTGGCGACGCCATAGCTCCAGCTCGTGCCCGGCTGATACTCCAGCGGGATGCCCGCCAGCTTGGCGATCATGTCGTCCAGCGTGCCGTCATTGGGCAGGTCGTCCAGCTTCAGCTTGCGATAGGCGGCATCCACGTTGCTGCGCTGCTGGAAGCCATAGGTTAGACCCGCCGTGTGCCGCAGCAGGTCCAGCACTCGCATGGGCTCGGTCGTCGGCTTGGTCTGCCAGGCGCTCTCGACGCCGGCGGCATAGACGCCCTGGTTCTTCCAGGCCGGGATGTAGCGATGGACAGGGTCGTCCAGCGAGACCTTGCCTTCCTCCACCAGCATCATCAGGGCGATGGAGGTGATGGGCTTGGTCATCGAATAGATGCGGAAGATCGCATCGTCCTTCAGCGGGACGTTGCGCTCGCGGTCCGCCAGACCCAGGACGCTGCTGTGAGCCAGCTGACCACGCCGCCAGACCAGGGTCTGGGCGCAGGGCAGCCTGCCGGTGTCGATGTAGCGCGACTGCAGGTGCGCATCGATGCGCCCCAGGCGCTCCGACGACATGCCGACCAATTCCGGTTTCCCCATCAGCGTTCTCCCCTGTGCTGTTCTTGCTGGACGTATTTTGCGGACGAAGCTTTATAGCGCTGTGCGCCGCGGGCAACCGGATTGGCGCGAACGGGACCCCGGAACCATGGCCGCAATCGCTCGACAGACCGCCGCCACGGCGCGCTACGAGGCCAAGAAGGAAGCGATCCTGGCCGCCGCCACCGCCACCCTGAACCGCCAGGGCGTCAAGGGCATGACCATGGCCGGCGTCGCCGCCGAGGTCGGGCTGATCACCACCAGCGTCACCTACTATTACAAGAAGAAGGAAGACCTGGCGGCCGCTTGCTTCCTGCGTGGGATCGAGCGTTTCGCCACGCTCGTGGACAAGGCCTCCGAAGCGGCCAATTCGCCGGACCGCCTCAAGGCCTTTCTCGACCAGTTTCTTGATCTGCAGCGCCGGGTGCGCAAGGGCGAGGCTCCGCCCCTGGTCAGCTTCACAGAGGTCCGCACTCTGAAGGAGCCCCACCGCACGCCGGTGTTCGAGGCGTTCAACAACCTGTTTCGCAAAGTGCGCGGTCTGTTCGATACGCCGGAACTGGCGGGCCTGAGCCGGGTCGAGCGCAATGCCCGCACCCACCTGTTGCTGGAGCAGATGTTCTGGACCGGCACCTGGCTGCGTCGGTACGAGACCGAGGACTATGGCCGCGTCCGCGACCGGATGTTCGATATTCTGACCGGCGGTCTCGCCGCCGCGGGGCGCGAATGGAATCCCGGTGACCTTACGGTGGGCCGGCTGACCACGGACCCTCAGGAAGCTTCGCGCGAAACCTTCCTCGTGGCCGCAACCCGACTGATCAATCAGCGCGGCTATCGTGGCGCATCGGTCGAGGACATATCGGCGGCCCTGAACGTCACCAAGGGTTCGTTCTACCATCACAACGACGCCAAGGACGGGCTGGTCGTCGCCTGCTTCGAGCGGACCTTCAACGTCCTGCGCGAGGCGCAGTCGGCGGCCCGTGATCTGCCCGGCGATCAGTGGAGCCGTCTGGCGGCGGCGACCTCGGCCCTGGCTCGTCATCAGCTGTCGGAACACGGCCCGCTGATGCGCGCCTCGGTGATGACCGCCTTGCCGGCCGAACTGCGCCACGACATGGCCGAACGCTATGTCCGGGCGTCGGACCGCTTCGCAGGCATGGTGTCGGACGGCGTAGCCGAGGGCTCGATCCGGCCGGTCGATCCGATGATCGCCGCCCATATGCTCAACTCGCTGCTCAACGCCGCCGCTTCGTTGGCGGCGTGGGCGGGCGACACAAAGAAGGAGGACGCAGCCGCCCTCCTGGTCCGCCCCTTGATGTTTGGGATTTTCAGACCCTAGCTCTGGCTAAAAAGCCCCCTCCCCCGTCGAGACGAAGGAGGGGCGAGGTAGGACTCGTCAGGCGAAACGGGCGACGACCACGAAGGCCCCCGCCCTTGCTCGCCTAGAACGCCTTGCGGATCCCGAGCTTGATCGTCCGGCCGAGCGCGTCGGCGGTGAACGGGTCATAGTTCAAGTCCAGCCGCGCGAAGGGCGGATCTTCGTCGAACGCATTATCGACGTTCAGCGTGACCGTCGTCTCGCCCGGCAGGCGCAGGCGATAGGTCATGTCGACCGTCGTGTAGCTGCCAATCGTCTTGCCTCCGCTGATCACCGTGTTGTTGGTGTTGGGGGTGGCGATGAACGGCGTGGTCCGCTGGTCGATATAGGAGTCGATGTAGTTGACGGTCACGCGCAGCAGGTGATCGCCGCGCTCCCATTCCGCGAAGGCCTGGCCCTTCCATTCGGGGATCGGCACCACGGTGGTCTGGTAGTTGAGGAAGCCGACGGCGTCGAAGGCCGGCGCCACGGTCTGGCCGGCGACGGCTTGGGCGTCCACTTCGTACTCGCGGACCCAGGTGGCGGTGCCGCCCATCATGAACTCGCCGCCCAGCACCTGACCAAAATCGAACGTGCCCATGAAGTCCAGGCCCGATGTCTTCACCGCCGAGCCGTTGACGTAGAAGGTCTGCAGGCGAGCGATGTTCGCCGCCGAGCAGGTTCCGCCGTTGAAGGTGAAGCGGGCCACCAGTTCCGCGAAGGCGGGATTGGAGCAGTTGTTGGCGCCGCCCGCCCCGTTCGGGAACACCGCGTTGACGATGCCGGCCACCGGTTCGGAGACGATCGGGTTGTCGAAATCGAAGCTGAAGTAGTCGATCGACCCCTTGAACCCGCCCGCTTCCAGCATCACGCCCAGGCTGTAGGTCGTGGCGCTTTCCGGCTCCATGTTCGGATTGCCGCCGATGTCCACGGCGCGGAAGGTGCCAAGAATGCTCTGCAGAGAGGTGATGTTGCCGGGCGACAGCTGAGCCAGCGGGGGACCGCGGAATGTGGTGCCGACCGAGCCGCGCATGGCCAGCCATTCCGCCACCTGCCAACGGGCAGACACTTTCGGATCGAAGGTCGATCCCACCGCGCCGCCATAGTCCTCATAGCGGGCGGCGAGCTGGACGTTGAAGCTCTCGAAGATCGGTAGCTGCAGTTCGCCGAAGAAGGCGCTGACGTCATTGTTGACATCCTGGGGCGTACCCACCCCCAGGAAGCCGAACGGCCCGTTGCGCTGGGCGGCCGGGCAGTTGGTCACGCCAAAGTCCGGCGTGTTGATGCAGGGGTTGATCAGGGAATTGGAGATGTCGTTGTAGTCCGACTTGAACCAGTCCTTGCGGTACTGGACGCCCAGCGCCCACTTGGCGTCGCCGCCAGGGAAGCTGATGCCCAGATCGCCATTGATCACGGCGTCCGCCACCAGAAGGCGGGCCTTCTGGGTGGTGGACAGCTCCTGGAAGAACCAGCGGGTCACTTCGGCGCTGTTGGCGACCGCGGGGTTGTATTGCGGGTTCACCTGACCGGTGATGCCGTTCTTCTGGATGGCGTTCGAGAACGGGTTGTACCAGAGACAGCCATTGGCCCCCGGCGTGTTGGCTGACCTGTTGCAGTTGGGACCGCCGAAACCGCGGATCGCCAGTTCCAGGCGGTTGACCAGGGTGTCATAGCCTGTCCGGGTGCCCTTCTCCTCGCTATAGGTCAGGGCGACGTCGTAGCCGATACCGCCTACCGTGCCGTTCAACCCGCCCGAGAAGCGGTAGAAGTCGTAGTAGCGTTCGCCCCGCGACGGGCCGTTGTCGAACATCGGGTTGCCGCCGACCAGGAATGGCCGGGCCGCCGGCGCCAGGTACGCCGCCCCAAAGGTGGTCAGGAAGCCAAACTGCGGATTCTTCGCCGCAAAATCGACGAGACCCGGGTTGTTGGTCGGCACATAGAACCGCCCGGCATAGAGCGCGCCGGCCAGAGCGCCCGCCCCGGCTAGAGCTTCCGGAGTCGGATTGGCCAGCAGGGCGTAGGACGGCGTGGTCTCCCACTTGGGCACTTCGGTGCGGCCGTAGAGCCCTTCGAGGTGGAGCTTGTGGTTGTCGTTGAACTCGTAATTGAACTGCCCGTAGACTTGGTAGTGCTCTTCCTTCTCAACCAGATTATCCCACTCGATGTAGTGCTCGTAGCAAGCTGGCGTCGTGCCGCTGAACCCGGGGGTGCCTCCGAGGGTCGCGCACTGCGGGTCGCGGAACAGGGTCGCGCCCGTGGCGGCGGGCGCCGTGAAGGACAGGAAGGTCCCGGGATTGCCGGCGGCGGTCCACCCGCCTTCCGGGTTTTCCAGATAGGGCCGGTTGGCCCAGTCGCGCTCGATCACGTCGAGCTCGCCGCGGTGCTGCCATCCGGCCGACAGCATCACGTCCATGCGGTCGTTGGACCATCCCCACAGGGCGCTGAGGCTGTAGTCGCCGCCATCTGAACCATCGACATAACGGTAGTCGGCGGCGAACTCGGCGCCGTCGAAACGGTTACGGGTGATGAAGTTGACCACCCCGCCAATGGCGTCGGAGCCATAGGTCGCGGCGGCGCCGTCCTTAAGCACCTCGATCCGCCCAATCGCCGCGCCGGGGATCATGTTGGTGTCGACGATGCCTGCGCCGGCCTGAGCCAGCGGGTTGATCGCCATGCGCCGCCCGTTAAGCAGGACAAGCGTGCGATTGGAGCCCAGCCCCCGCAGGTTCACCGAGCCGGAGCCTTCAGACCCCTGGGCGCGGCTGTCGAACTGGTTGGTGTCGCCCAGCACGCCATTACTAACCGCCAGCGACTTGATGAGCTCGACCGTCGAAGGCGAGCCTTGCTTTTGAAGTTCTTCAGCGGAGATCACATCCACCGGAAGCGCCGCGTCTTCCGGCGTCCCACGAATGAGCGAACCGGTGACCACCACCTCTTCGATCGTGTTCTGCCCGTCTTGAGCCACGGCGCCCATTGGCGTCAGCGCAGCCATGGCGAGGAGCGAAGCTCCAGCCAGGAAACCCGTTTTTGTCATTAGAATCCTCCCTTTTTTATTGCGCGTAACTGCTTTTGTTCTTGTTACGTACGGCCAGGCTCAGGCGGCGGCGCCTCCCTCGAACAGAATGAGCGGTATCTTTTGGAGGAACGAAGTTCGGCTTTGCGCCGGGCCATTTACGGCTCCAATCGGCTCAATCCTTCGCTGACCGCGCCAAGGCGCGGCTTTCAATCGCGAAGGAGAACACGCACGCATCACGCCAGACCCCTCCTGACGAACACTTGTTTCGATGATGCGGTATGTTTCGAAGCAACGTCAACCGGCGCTTGGATTTGCGCGCCGCATGAGGCGTTCGGGTCACAATCACTCACTGCTGCCGCAAATCGGCTCACGCGGTATGGCAAGCGTCACCGACCGGGACTATTTTCCGCCCGTTGCGTAGCGCTGCTCGGCCCATGGGCCTTCATCGGCGCGGAGGCGGGGAGCCGATGAAAAGTAGAATTTTGGGCGTTGCGGCGCTGGCTCCGCTGGTGCTCGCCGCTTGCGGCACGCCGCCGCGCAAACCAGACCTGACACTGCCGGCCGCCTATCAAGCCCCGGCCGCCCCGGCGCCAGCGGACGCCATCGCCTTGGACCAATGGTGGACGGCTTTCGGCGACCCCGAACTGACGGTCCTGATCCAGACCGCGCTCGACCGCAGCCCGGACGCCCGTAGCGCGGCCGCCCGGCTGGAGGAAGCGCGCGCCACCCGCCGCGGAACCCTGTGGGATGTCTACTTGCCCGACGGCGCCCTCGACGGCTCCGCACGCCGCACCGAGACCAAGCTGATCGACGGCACGCAATTGGAGATTCCCGGTTTCGCCAACAGCGGCGTCTCCAAGAGCTACGGCCTGAACTTCGACGTCAGCTATGAGCTGGACTTCTTCGGCGCCCGCCGCGCCGCCCGTCAGGTGGCTGATGCCGACTATGCCGCCGCGCGTTTCAACTATGAGGTCACGCGCGCCAGTCTGGCCGCCAATGTGGCCCAGTCCTATTTCGAGGCCCGTGGGCTGGCTATCCAGCTGGAAGACGCGCGCCAGACCGCGCGCCTGCAGAACGACCTCTACCAGGTGGCCTCAAAGCGCGCCGCCGCCGGTCTGGCGCCATCGTCCGAAGCCGACCAGTCCGCCGCATCGCTGGCCCAGTCCAACGCCCAGGCCGCCAACCTGGAAGCCGAACTGCAAGCGGCCAAGCGGACCCTGTTGATCCTGGCGGGTCGCGGCATCGATCCGGTGGAAAGCCTGCCGGCTCCCGCCGCCGTGCCGGTCGCCCCGCCTGTCCCGACCTCTGTTCCTGGCGAACTGCTGGAGCGACGCCCGGAAATCCGTGAGGCCGAAGCCCGCCTGCGCGCCGCCGCCGGCACCCTGCGCGGCAGTGAGGTCGCCCTCTTCCCCCGCTTCACCCTGACGCCTGGCATCGGCCTGACACGGAACGAACAGCCGGGCTTCTCCAGCACCACACGCGCCTGGTACCTGGGCGGCACGCTGATGCAGCCGATCCTGGATATCCCGCAGCTGCTGGCCCAGGAGAAGGCGACCCGCGCCCGCGCCGAGCAGGCCGTCGTCGCTTACGAAAAGGCTGTGCAGGACGCCTATGGCGAGGCCGAAAACACACTCGTGCGGCTGGCCGCCGACCATCGTCGCGTAGACTTGCTGACCGCGGGCGAAGCCCGCGCCCGCAAGGCGTATGACGCCGCGCGCAAGCGCTACGACATGGGCTTTGACGACCTGACCGCCGCTGTGACCGCCGAAACCAACTGGCGCGCCGCCCGCACCGCCCTGACCGGCGCCCAGGTCCAGTCCCTGACCCGCACCGTCCAGGCCTACAAGGCCCTGGGCGGCGGCTGGACCCCGCTTGATCAAAAGGCCGCTTCGGCCGCCAAGACCCCCGTCAAAGAGCCCCAAGCATGAGCACTCTTCGCCCCTGGACGACCGCCGCCCTGGTTCTGGCCGTCGGCCTCGCCGCCTGCGGCAAGAAGGAAGCGGACAAGGCTGAGGCTAATGCTTCCAGCGATGCGCGCACGGTCACGGTGACCCGCGTCGAGCTGCGCTCACTGGGCTCGGGCCTTACGGCCTCAGGTCGCCTGATCCCACGTGAGGAGGCCGCCGTCGGCTCCGAGCTCTCGGGCTATCGCGTCGCTCGCGTGCTGGTGGAGGAAGGCGCTGTGGTCCGCGCCGGCCAACCACTGGCCCAGCTCGATGACACCCTGTTGCGCGCACAGGTCGATCAGCAGGCCGCCGTGACCGCACAGGCGGAGGCGGAAGCTCGCCGCGTGGCTGGCCTCGACGGCCAGGGCGTGCTGTCCCAAGAACAGATTGAAACCCGCCGCTATACGGCCAAGGCGCAGCAGGCGGCGCTGAAGGAGCTTCGCACTCGCTCCGAGCGCATGACCATTACCGCCCCCGTCGGCGGCGTGGTGCTGGAACGCACCGTGAGGCCCGGCGACGTATCGGGCGGCGGCACGACCCCGTGGTTCCGCATCGCCCGCGACCAGCTGATCGAACTAGACGCCGAACTCAATGAGGCGGACCTCTCGAAGCTGAACGTCGGTTCGCCGGTGACGGTGACCCTGCCCGCCGGGACCCAGGTCCAGGGCACGGTTCGCCTGATCAGCCCGCAGATCAACGCCCAGACCCAGCTCGGCCGCGTTCGCGTTCGCCTTCCCGTCCGCGCCGACCTGCGCGCTGGCGGCTTCGCCCGCGCCGTGTTCGGCGGCGGCGGTCGTGAAGTCCTGGCCGTGCCTGAAACGGCGGTCCGCTATGACGCCGAAGGCGCCTCGGTCGCCACGGTCGGCGCCGATAACAAGGTCAAGCAAGTGCCGGTGAAGACTGGCCAGCGCGGCGGCGGCTTCGTCGAACTGGTCCAGGGTCCGCCCGCCGGCGCCCGCGTCCTGCTCGGCGCCGCGGCCTTCGCCCTCGACGGCGACGTCGTGCGTCCCGTCGAAGGCGCCGCCGGCGCCCCTAATCAGAAGGCGACGCGCTGATGGCGCCCGAAGGCTCGCAACTTCGCATCTCGGCATGGGCGATCAGGAATCCGACGCCCGTAGCCCTGCTGTTCATCGCCCTGGTGATCGTCGGGATCGGGGCGTACCTGTCCCTGCCGGTCAAACAGTTCCCCAACGTCTCGTTCCCCGCCGTGACGGTCACCGTCACGCAGAGCGGCGCGGCGCCGGGCGAGATGGAGACCCAGATCACCCGTCCCATCGAGGACGCGATCGCCGGCATCTCTAACGTCAAGACCATCCGCTCGTCGGTGGTCCAGGGCGCCTCGACCACCACGGTCGAGTTCGAACTGGGCGAGGACCTGCAAAAAGTCACCGACGAAATCCGCTCCAAGGTCGATCAGGCGCGAGCCCAGCTTCCGCGTGAGATCGACGAGCCGACCGTTCAGCGGCTGGAAATCGACTCCGCCCCGATCATGACCATCGCCGTCGCCGCGCCCTCCATGGCCCCGACGGAGCTGTCCTGGTTCATCGATGACACCGTCACCCGCGCCTTGCAGGGTGAAAAGGGCGTCGCCCAGGTGGCGCGCGTCGGCGGGGTGAACCGCGAGATCAACGTCATCGTCGACCCCGACCGCATGGCGGCTCAAGGCGTCACCGCGCCCCAGCTGAACCAGGCCCTCGCCGCGTACAGCATCGATTCCCCCGGCGGACGGGTGCGGATCGGCGGCCGCGAACAGACCCTGCGCGTGCTCGGCGCCGCCGAGACCATCGAACAGTTGCGCGCCCTGACCATCCCCACCGGCAATGGCCGCTTCGTGCAGCTAACCGACGTGGCCCAGGTGGGCGACGGCTCTGGCGAGGTGCGTGGCTTCGCCCGTCTCGACGGCAAGCCGGTCGTCGCCTTCCAGGTCATGAAGACCCGCGAAAGCAGCGACGTCGCCGTCGAAGACCGCGTGGCCAAGGCCATCGAGAAGCTGGCCGCCGACAATCCCGGCGTGACCTTCACCAAGATCTTCTCGACCGTCGATGACACCCGCGCCAGCTTCACCGCCACCGAGCACACCCTGCTCGAAGGCATGCTGCTGGCGTCGCTGGTGGTGTTCCTGTTCCTGCGTGAATGGCGCGCCACGGCGATCACCGCCCTGGCCATGCCGGTCTCGCTGATCCCGACCTTCGCCTTCATGGCGATCGCCGGCTTCTCGCTGAACGTGGTGACCCTGCTGGCCCTGACCCTGGTCATCGGCATCCTGGTCGACGACGCCATCGTCGAGATCGAGAACATCGAAAAGCGGGTCAGCCGCGGTCAACGGCCCTATCAGGCGGCGATCGAGGGCGCCGACGCCATTGGTCTTGCGGTCGTGGCGACCACCTTCACCATCGTCGCGGTGTTCGTGCCGGTGTCCTACATGCCGGGCATGCCGGGCCAGTTCTTCAAGGAGTTCGGCCTGACCGTCGCCGTGGCGGTCCTGTTCTCGCTGGTGGTGGCCCGCCTGCTGACCCCGCTGCTGGCCGCCTACTTCCTCAAGCCGGTCACCAACCCGCACCCGCGCAAGCCGTTCGAGGGCCGCTATCCCGCCCTGCTGAACTGGGCGCTGGATCATCGGATCGTCAGCTGCATCATCGGCGGCGTCATCTTCATCGGCTCGATCATGCTGGCTGGCCTGTTGCCAACGGCCTTCCAGCCGGCCGGCAACGCCAACTACTACTACCTCAAGGTCCAGGGCCCTCCTGGGGCCACCGCGCCCGTCATGGAGCGCACGATCCAGTCCGTCACCCGCATGTTCGAAGGCCGCGAGGAGACCGCTCACGTCTTCGCCCAGGTCGGCTCCAACATCGGCAGCGGCTGGGGCGGTCAAAGCGGCTCGGACCTGCGCGACGCCACGGTGACCATCGTGCTGAAGGACAAGCGCGACCTGACCGTGACCGAGATCAAGCAACTGGTTCGCAACGGTCTGCACGACATCCCCGACGCCCGCGTGAATCTGCTGGGCGACTGGGGCACCTCGGACGTCCAGACCATCCTCACCGCCGAAGACGGTGAACTGCTGGAGCGCACGGCCCTGCAGGTCGAGCGGGAGATGCGCGGCCTGAAGACCGTGGCCGATCCGCGTCCCTCCTCGCCCCCCAGCGGGCCGGAGATCGTGATCCGGCCGCGTTCCGATGAGGCCGCCCGCTTGGGCGTGAGCTCGGCCGATATCGCCGCCATCGCCCGCGTGGCCACGGTGGGCGATATCGACGCCAACGTCGCCAAGCTGACCGACGGCGAGCGCCGGGTGCCCGTCCGCATCCGTCTGGCCGAGGACTCGCGCCGCGACATCGAGGCGATCAAGGCCCTGCGCATCCCCACGGCTGATGGCTCCACCACCCGCCTCGACGCCGTGGCGGACGTTGAGTTCCAGGCCGGCCCGGCCAAGATCGACCGCTTCGCCCGCAAGCGTCAGCTGACCATCGAAGCCGACCTCGACAACGGCGCGCAGCTCGGTCAGGCGATCACCGAGGTCAACAACCTGCCGACCATGAAGAAGCTGCCGGCCGGGGTCACTCCGGCCTCGGCAGGCGATCAGGAAGCGTTCGTGGAGCTGTTCACCGGCTTTGCGGTCGCCCTGCTATCGGCCATCGGCCTCGTCTATGGCGTGCTGGTTCTGCTGTTCAAAAGCTTCTTCAAGCCGGTCACCATCCTGTCGGCCCTGCCCCTGGCCATCGGCGGCGCGTTCTTCGCCCTGCTGATCACAGGCCAGTCGCTGAGCATGCCGTCGCTGATCGGCTTTTTGATGTTGATGGGTCTGGCGGCCAAGAACTCGATCCTGCTGGTCGAGTACGCCATCGAGGAGGAACGGGCCGGCAAGAGCCAGCGGGACGCCATCATCGAGGCCTGCCGTGAACGGGCGCGTCCCATCGTCATGACAACCCTGGCCATGATGGCGGGCATGCTTCCCACGGCGATGGGCATCGGCAAGGGGGCGGAGTTCCGCCAGCCGATGGCTGTAGCCGTGATCGGCGGCCTGATAACCTCCACGGTGCTGTCGCTGGTGCTGGTCCCGGTGGTCTACGAGATCGTCGATGACTTCGAGGCCTGGCTGCGGCCAAAGCTGGCGCGCTGGGTCACACCTCGCGAGACGCCCGGCAAGACGGCCCCTGCCGACCGGCTCTAAACAAAAGGCCCCGGAGCAATCCGGGGCCTTTCTCTTTGATCGCCAAGCTAGTCCACCTTGATCCGGCGGTAGCGCGCCTCGATCAGGGCGAGCCCGCCAAAAGCCATCAGCCCAAGCCCGGTTACGGCAAGACCCAGCGAGCCGAAGGGCTGCCGCTCGATGGCCTGCAGGGCGCCGCCCAGGCTGACAGCCTCCGACGCCCGAAAGGCGAACGCCGCCCGCATCATGAAGAAGCCCATGGGCAGGAAGGCCACGCCCCGCGCGCCATAGCCCAACCGGCCCAGGATCAGCGCCCAGCCCTTCATCGTCCGGTGACAGCCGAGCTTGGCGCTGAAGTCCTTGGCGAAGGCCTGGATCAGGTTGCCGGCCGCCACCCCTAGGATGAACAGGGCGACCGCCCCCAACAGCCATTCGCCATAGGGCAGACGGATCAGTTCAAAGGCCATGGCCTCCGCCGCCTGCTCCTCGTCGGCCTCGCCAAAGTCCTCAAGCTCATCGAGCAGTTCGAAGGCGAACAGGCCAAGGCCGCCATAGACCACGCCGCTGATCGCTTGGCCGATGCGCGAGGCGATCGCCTTAGGCGAGGACCCCTGATCGTCGGCGTCAAATACAGCCTGAAGGGCGCGCCATCCGGCGAAGGCCCACAGCCCGGCCGCGATTGCGGCGATCATCGCATAGCCAGCCGGCCATTTGGCCCAGGCCTCGATCGCGCCCTTCGTCCCGGCGGCGCGGGGCGTCAGGTCCAGGGCGGCCATCACCCCAAGGACCCCGACGCTAAGATAGACAAGACCGCGCGCGATGTAGCCCAGGCGGCAGGCGATCGGCGTATAAACGCCGAAGGCCTTCCTGATCCTGCGTATGGCCGTGCTTGCCCCCATGGGAGGCCAAAACGGCGCGGGCGCGATTTGGCTCCCTATTTGATCGACGCGATCTCGTACATCAGGTCGACATAGCTCATGGCCCCGCCGACAAGACCCTCGACCTTGGGGTTCGAGGATTCGATCACGTAGTACTCGTTGGGCGCGTGAGCGCCGCTGCCGTGGCCCAGGCCGAACTGGCCGGCAGGCAGGCTGACCGGCGGCGAAGTGAACACCGCGCCCGGCCAGGACCCCGCCAGACGCGGATAGACCGACGCTGGCACGCCCAGGCGCTTGTAGCTGTTCAGCTGAGCGCGGATCAGGCGGCTGTTCTCGTCGGTCTCGGTGGGATCGTAGCCGCCGCTGACATTGAGCTCGATGTCCTGGAAGCCGCGCTTGTCCAGGTGGGCCCGGATCTTGGCGATCGAGTCCTCATAGGTCATGTCTGGCACGAGGCGCAGGTCGATCTTGGCGACCGCCCTGCCCGGCAGAACGGTCTTGCCGCCGGGGCCGGTATAGCCGGAGACGAGACCCTCGATATTGATCGTCGGCTGGGAGGCCAGGCGTTCCAGCGCCTGTTCCCACGGCAGGTCGTCGATCCACTTGTCGACGCCCAGGGCTTTCTTGGCGTCCGCCTCGCTCATCTGCTTGGCGGCCAGGGCGATCAGCTCTTTTTCACGCGCGGTAAGGGGGCGGACCTTCTCGAAGTAGCCGTCGACCGCGGGGTTATTACCGTCCGGGGTGACCAGGGTGGTCAGGGCCTGGACCAGGCGCCAGGCCGGGCTGTCGACACGCGCCTTTTCACTGGAGTGGATGTCGGTCTTGGGGCCGCGGCCCCACTTGGCGCCGCTGGCGACCAGTTCGAACTCGACCACGCCCTTGGCGCCGAGGTTGACGCTGACGCCGCCATTGCTGGGGCTCTGCCAGCCAGCGGGGATGACCACGCCCTCGCACTTCTTCAGGGCGGCCAGAACGTTGGGCTTGGTGACCACTTGGCGGAAGTGCGGGCTGCCGATCTCCTCCTCACCTTCACAGACGAGAACCAGATTGACGGGAGGCTTCTTGCCGGCAGCGCGGATGGCGTGCAGGCCGGCCAGGAAAGTGGCCTGGGGCCCCTTCTGGTTCACGGCGCCGCGGCCGACGATCACCTTGCCGAAGCCAGGCTTATCGACGATGCGGGCCTCCAGCGGCGGCGACGACCACTCGGCCGGGTCGTACTGCTTGACGTCGTACATGAAGTACACGGCCAGCCAGCGCTTGGCGCCGACGTCCAGGGTGGCGAATACGCCCGGCGCGCCATCGGTAGGCACCTTCTCCACGTGCTGGAAACCGGCGTCCTTGGCCAGCGCCATCATGTAGTCGCAGCCCTTGTCCATGTCGCGGTTCTCGGCGGCGATGGACGGCAGGGCGATCCAGTCTTGGATGCGCTTGACCGAAGCGTCGTAGCCGGCCTCGGCGGCCTTGCGGATGGCCACCATGTCGCTGGCGGCGGCGGCGAAGCTGAGACCCGGCGCGAAGAGGGTCGCGGCGGCGGCTCCGGTGAGCAGCGTGCGACGGTTATGGACAGTGAAATTCGACATCCCGTTCCCCCAGGAAGTTTGACCCGGGCGGGATTAGGAGGCCGAGATCCGCCAGCCGACAAGCGATTCCGGCGGAGCTTCGTTCGCTGAAGCCACGAACAAAAAACCCTCCGGATTTCTCCGGAGGGTTCTTGTCGTTCAGCAGGTGCTGAGATCGGTGAGTAGGGACTACTCGACGATCTTGGCCACCACGCCGGCGCCGACGGTGCGGCCGCCTTCGCGGATGGCGAAGCGCAGGCCCTGGTCCATGGCGATCGGGGTGATCAGCTCGACGTCCAGCTCGGCGTTGTCGCCCGGCATGATCATTTCCACGCCTTCGCGCAGCTTGATGATCCCGGTCACGTCCGTGGTGCGGAAGTAGAACTGCGGGCGGTAGTTGGTGAAGAACGGGGTGTGACGGCCGCCTTCTTCCTTGGTCAGGATGTAGGCTTCGGCCACGAACTTGGTGTGCGGCGTGATCGAGCCGGGCTTGCACAGCACTTGGCCGCGCTCGACGTCTTCACGCTTGGTGCCGCGCAGCAGCACGCCCACGTTGTCGCCAGCCTGACCTTGGTCCAGCAGCTTGCGGAACATTTCCACGCCCGTGCAGGTCGTCTTCTGGACCGGACGGATGCCGACGATCTCGACTTCCTCACCGACCTTCACGATGCCCTTCTCGACGCGGCCCGTGACCACGGTGCCGCGGCCCGAGATCGAGAACACGTCTTCGACCGGCATCAGGAACGGCAGGTCCACCGGACGCTCCGGCTGCGGGATGTAGGCGTCAACCGAAGCCATCAGCTCCAGAACGCGCTCCTGGCCGATTTCCGGGTTGCGGTCTTCAACCGCCGCCAGGGCCGAGCCCTTGGTGATCGGAATGTCGTCGCCCGGGAACTGGTAGGACGACAGCAGCTCGCGAACTTCCATCTCGACCAGGTCGAGCAGTTCTTCGTCGTCGACCATGTCGACCTTGTTCATGAACACCACCAGAGCCGGCACGCCGACCTGACGGGCCAGAAGGATGTGCTCGCGGGTCTGCGGCATCGGGCCGTCAGCGGCCGAAACCACCAGGATCGCGCCGTCCATCTGCGCCGCGCCCGTGATCATGTTCTTCACGTAGTCGGCGTGGCCCGGGCAATCGACGTGGGCGTAGTGACGGTTGGCCGTCTCATATTCCACGTGCGCGGTGTTGATGGTGATGCCGCGAGCCTTCTCTTCCGGCGCAGCGTCGATGTCAGCGTAGTTCATCGCCTTGGCGCCGCCCGTCTTGGCCAGCGTCAGCGTGATCGCCGCCGTCAACGTCGTCTTGCCATGGTCAACGTGACCAATCGTGCCGATGTTGCAGTGCGGCTTGTTACGTTCGAACTTTTCCTTGGCCATTTTCTTAGCTCCAGGACCCCAGAGGGGCCTTCAGTGGTTGGGTTTCTGGGGTGGTTTAGGCGTACTTCTTGATCACTTCGTCGGCGACGTGTTGCGGCACCGGATCGTAGTGGTCGTATTGCATGGTGAACTGGGCGCGGCCCTGAGACATGCCGCGCAGGGTGTTCACGTAGCCGAACATGTTGGCCAGCGGCACGAAGGCGTTCACCACCGTGGCGTTGCCGCGCATGTCCTGGCCCTGGATCATGCCACGACGACCGTTCAGGTCGCCGATGACCGAGCCCAGGTATTCTTCCGGCGTCACGACTTCCACGGCCATGATCGGCTCGAGCAGCTTGGGAGCGCCCTTTTCGCGGAGTTCCTTGAAGGCGGCGCGAGCGGCGATTTCGAAGGCCAGGACCGACGAGTCGACGTCGTGATACTTGCCGTCCGTCAGGGTCGCCTTGAAGTCGATCAGCGGGAAGCCAGCCAGCAGGCCGTTGTCCTTGACCGATTCCAGACCCTTTTCGACGCCCGGGATGTATTCCTTGGGCACCGCGCCGCCAACGATGGCGCTTTCGAACACGAAGCCCGAGCCCGGCTCGCCCGGCTCGAAGGTGATCATGACGCGGGCGAACTGACCGGTACCACCGGTCTGCTTCTTGTGGGTGTAGTCGATGTCGACCTTCTTACCCAGGCTCTCACGATAGGCCACCTGCGGCGCGCCGATATTGGCTTCGACCTTGTAGGTCCGCTTCAGAATGTCGATCTTGATGTCCAGGTGCAGTTCACCCATGCCCTTCAGGATCGTCTGGCCCGACTCGAAGTCGGTCGAGACGGTGAAGGACGGATCTTCGGCGGCCAGCTTGGCCAGGGCGACGCCCAGCTTTTCCTGGTCAGCCTTCGACTTCGGCTCGACCGCGATCTCGATGACCGGGGCCGGGAACTCCATGCGCTCCAGGATGACCGGCGACTTCAGCGGATCGCACAGGGTGTCGCCCGTGCGGGTGTCCTTGAGGCCGGCCAGGGCGACGATGTCGCCGGCGTAGGCTTCCTTGATGTCTTCGCGGTTGTTGGAGTGCATCAGCAGCATGCGGCCGACGCGCTCGCGCTTGTCGCGGGTCGAGTTCATCAGGCTCATGCCGGTCTCGAGCTTGCCCGAGTAGATGCGGCAGAAGGTCAGCGAACCGACGAACGGGTCGTCCATGATCTTGAACGCCAGGACCGACAGCGGCTCATCGTCCGAAGCGCGACGAACGACTTCTTCTTCGGTCTTGAAGTCGATGCCCTTGGTCGGCGGGATGTCCACCGGCGAAGGCAGGTAGTCGACGACGGCGTCGAGCAGGGGCTGCACGCCCTTGTTCTTAAAGGCCGAGCCGCAGAGGATCGGATAGAAGGCGCCTTCCAGAACGGCCTTGCGCAGGCATTTCTTGATGGTGGCTTCCGAGGGCTCTTCGCCGCCCAGATAAGCTTCCATCGCCTCGTCGTCCATTTCGACGGCGTTCTCGACGAGATAGGCGCGGGCCGCGACGGCCTTGTCCATCAGGTCGGCGGGGATTTCTTCGTCGCGGAACGACGCGCCCAGGCCGTCATTGTCCCAGACCACGGCCTTCATGCGGACCAGGTCCACGAGGCCCTTCAGGTTCGATTCCGAACCGATCGGGAATTGGATCGGCACGGCCTTGGCGCCCAGACGGTCACGGATCGACTCGACCGACTTGTCGAAGTCGGCGCCGATCTTGTCCATCTTGTTGACGAAGACGATCCGCGGAACCTTGTACTTGTCGGCCTGACGCCAGACGGTTTCGGTTTGCGGCTCCACGCCGGCGTTGCCGTCCAGCACGGTGACGGCGCCGTCGAGGACGCGCAGCGAGCGCTCGACTTCAATCGTGAAGTCCACGTGCCCGGGGGTGTCGATGATGTTCAGGCGCTTGTCGTTCCAGAACGCGGTCGTGGCGGCCGACGTAATGGTGATGCCACGCTCCTGCTCCTGCTCCATCCAGTCCATGGTCGCGGCGCCGTCGTGGACTTCGCCGATCTTATGGGACTTGCCGGTGTAGTAGAGGATCCGCTCGGTCGTGGTCGTCTTGCCCGCGTCGATGTGGGCCATGATGCCGAAGTTGCGGTAGTCTTCGATTTTATGCGTGCGGGGCATTGCGGTCGCCTTGCAGAAACGGGGCGGAAAACGTGCGGCGCGGGCGGTTTATCTCAAACCGCCCGCGCCTGAAAGGGTCTGGTAAGAAAGGTTACCAGCGGTAGTGCGAGAACGCCCGGTTGGCTTCCGCCATCTTGTGGGTGTCTTCGCGCTTCTTCACGGCGGTGCCGCGGTTGTTCGAGGCGTCGAGCAGTTCACCGGCCAGCTTCTCGGTCATGGTGTTTTCACCACGCTTGCGAGCGGCGGTCACCAGCCAACGAATGGCCAGGGCGCGACGACGGTCCGGACGGACTTCGACGGGCACCTGGTAGGTGGCGCCGCCGACCCGGCGGGAGCGGACTTCGATGGACGGCGCGACGTTGTCGAGGGCCGAGTGGAAGGTTTCCAGGGGACCCTGGTCCTTGCGCTTGGCTTCGAGGATGTCGAAGGCGCCATAGATGATGTTTTCGGCGACGGCTTTTTTGCCTTCGTACATCACGTAGTTCATGAACTTGGTGACGACGAGATCCCCGAACTTGGGATCCGGAAGAACGTCACGTTTCTCTGCGCGGCGGCGGCGGGACATATCGGTCTTCCTTACTTCGGACGCTTGGCGCCGTAGAGCGAACGGCGCTGCTTGCGGTCTTTGACGCCTTGCGTGTCAAGGACGCCGCGAAGGATGTGGTAGCGAACGCCGGGCAAATCCTTGACGCGGCCGCCGCGGATGAGCACCACCGAGTGCTCCTGCAGGTTGTGGCCTTCGCCGGGGATGTAGCAAACCGCTTCGATGCCGGTCGTCAGGCGCACCTTGGCGACCTTACGCAGAGCCGAGTTCGGCTTCTTCGGCGTCGTGGTGTAGACGCGGGTGCAAACGCCGCGGCGTTGCGGGCAGCCCTTAAGGGCGGGGACTTTGTTCCGGGCCGGCTTAGGTTGGCGCGGCTTGCGGATGAGCTGATTGACCGTAGGCATTCTATTCCGTGCTCGTGGAGACGTGTGCCTTTCGGCCGAGGCGTCTCGGGGGTCCTTGTTTGTGGTCCGGTTTTCTAGGACCGCTGAACGCGAAAACTCGCCGGCTGCTGAACTCAGCGCTTCCGGCGGGCCTGATCGTCCGTGCGGGACATCCGGTTTTCGGGGGCAGGTGCGAGACCGGCCCTCGAAAAGAGCGCGGTTGATACTCGCGAAGGCCCGGCGCGTCAAGAGTTTGAGGCCGGAACCGCCAAGCAGGCGGCCGAAACGGTTAATGCTTCGTTTCGGACCGCCGCAAGCCGTTGTCAGTCAAAGATGTCGAAGAGGTCAAAGCCCTTCTTTTTCTTCTTGTGACGATAATAGTCGTCGCCGTCGTAGCGGTGGCGGCGCTCGCGGTCGTCATAGGGGTGGCTGCGCTTCCAGGCTTCCGGATCGCGATGGAAGCCGTCCACCTCCCGTTCGAATCGCTCGCGGGCCTGCAGGGCCTCGCCCTGATCCTCGCGACCGGCGGCCAGGATCTTCTCCAGCTCGCCGCGATCCAGCCAGACGCCCCGGCAGGTCGGGCACATATCAAGTTCCACGCCCGAGCGAGCGACGGCCTGCATCGAGGTGTTGCAGTTGGGGCAGAGCAGAAGCGGCATATAGATCCTCCCGGTTCGACTTGATTTAGTTGTGTCGTGGAGTTCCGCTAGGTCCAAGGCGTTTGTTGGGCGCCGCGATTTGGCCTTATCCCAATGGAACCTAAACGGGCTGCGAAAGCTTGAGCATAAGGGCGAGGGGCGACGGGTCTTGGCGACACGCAGGCAAGCCATAGCGAAGAGGCGCAACCGCAATCGCGATGCGGCGATCTTCACTGTGTCCCTGGCCGCGCATATCGCCGTCCTGGCCTGGTTCGGAAGCCATATCCCCAACCCCTACAGACTGCCCGAACTGCAAGAGCCCCCCGCCGTGGACGTCGAGCTCTTCACCCTGCCGCCGGAGCCGCCGGTCGAGCCGATCCCCGACTTCGCCCTGCGCGAGATCGATCCCCAGGAGATTCCGCAAGAGACGCCGCCACCGCCTCCATCCGTGCCGCCCGTGGTCATGCCCGTTCCGCCGCGGCCACAGCCGACTCCGTCCCCGCCGCAACCCGAACAGCGGGTGGTGATCGCCCCCACGCCGCCCGCGCCGGCTCCGCCGCGCCCGGCGCCCCCGACTCCTGCACCCCCGCGGCCTGTCCAGCCCTCGCCGCAGCCCGCGCCGCCCTCACCAGCCCCGCCCGCGCCCATACCGGCCCCGCCGACACCTGCGCCGCCAAGGCCGCCCCTCGCCCCTCCAGCCCCCGCTCCCGTGGTTTCGGCGCCGGCGGCCAAGCCCGCTCCGCCACGCCCGCGCAAGGTGGATGAAGACGCGCCCAATACGACGGTCGCGCCCCTTCGCATGGCGCCCGTTCCGGGGCCGTCCGCTCCCCCCGCCGGATCGGGCGCGCCGCCCGCCGGCGCTGGCGGAGGCGGGGCGGCGGGTCGCGACTTCACCGTTCAGCGCGATGGAATCTCGCCCGGTCCCTTGCCCGGGGCCGAAGGGGGCCTGCGGGCCGCCCTGCGTCGGTCCGGCGTCGGCTGCGCGAACCAGGATGCGGTGAAGTTGACCAAGGCCGAACGCGACAAGTGTCTGGAACGCGCCGGCGCCAACCAGGCCGAGGCCACCTCTCCCCTGTTGGGAATCAACAAGGGCAAGCTGACGGCCATGGACCGCGAGAAGGCGGACAAGGACAACTACAACGCCTATCGCAGGATGGAAGCCGACTACCCCGGCCTGCGCAAGAGCATCGGCAAACGCCAGTAACCGCCACGATTTCGCCTCTTGCCCATAGCCAAGCTCGGTCATGCGGCGAGGGCGAGCGACGAGAACGGCGTTGCGGTGGACAATGGTCGCCGCCCTATCGCTGTTGGTCCACGCCGCGATCCTCGCTTGGCTGGGCCTGCGCGCGCCCGAACCTCAGTACCGCGAGCCCCTCGACGAGGGCCTGATCGAGATGCAGCTGTCGGCCGAGATCGCCGCCCGCCTGCGCCGTAGCGATCCCCAGCCACGGCGGGCCAAGACTTTCCCCTTCCCGCCGCTCTCGAACCTGGCCCCGGCTCCGCCAGAGCCACAGGCTCCGGCACCGCCCGTGAAGCTTGCTCCCGAAAGCGTGGTCGTCGATCTTCGCGCCGCCCTCAGACGGGCCGGGATCGGCTGCGCCATGACCCTGAAAGGCGAGGAATTGGCCGAATGCCAGGACCGCCTCGCCGCCCGCGCGGCCGATCGCGGCGCCTTGCCGGTGACCGCCGGGGCCAATCCCGAGGCGGGGCGCGCCTGGGACCGCAGCGCCGCTCGCAAGGAAGCCTATCGCCAGTACAGAGACGCCAACGTCGCGCCCGGAACCACCAAGGACAACATCGGCAAGGCCAAAGACATTCCGTTCTGAACGCGAAAACGGCCCGGGATCGCTCCCGGGCCGTCTCGTTTGGTCTGAAGGCTCGCGCCCGGCCTATTCGGCCGGAGCAGCCTCTTCCGCCAGGGCGATCTCGGCCGGCAGCGGCTCCATCGCCTGTTCGCGGGACGCGGCCAGGGCTTCGTCGCGCTTGGCTGCGACGCGTTGCAGGCCACGCAGGTAGGAGCCCGTGCCCGCCGGGATCAGACGACCCACGATCACGTTTTCCTTAAGGCCTTCCAGCGTGTCGGTCTTGCCGTGAACCGAAGCTTCGGTCAGCACGCGCGTCGTTTCCTGGAACGAAGCGGCGGAGATGAAGCTGCGGGTCTGCAGCGAGGCCTTGGTGATGCCCAGCAGAACCGGTTGCGTCACAGCCGGGCGACCCTTGCGGGCCTCGGCCTTGGCGCTCTCGGCGTCGGCTTCGGTCTTGTCCAGGTGGTCGCCACGGATCAGGCCCGTGTCGCCCGGCTCGAGGATCTCGACCTTCTGCAGCATCTGGCGAACGATCACCTCGATGTGCTTGTCGTTGATCGGCACGCCCTGCAGTCGGTAGACCTCCTGGATCTCATTGACCAGGAAGTCGGCCAGCGCCTCGATGCCCTGGATGCGCAGGATATCGTGCGGATCCGGGTTGCCGTCGATGATGTACTCGCCCTTGGTCACGAAATCCCCGTCGTGGACGGCGATGTGCTTGCCCTTGGGGATCAGGAACTCGACCGGTTCGCCCTTTTCGCCATCGGCGCTTTCAGGCGTGATCTTGATCCGGCGCTTGTTCTTGTAGTCGCGGCCGAATTCGACGCGGCCGTCCATCTCGGCGATGACCGCGCAGTCCTTGGGACGGCGGGCTTCGAAGAGTTCGGCGACGCGCGGCAGACCACCGGTGATGTCCCGGGTCTTGGCGCTTTCGGTCGGGATACGGGCGATGATCTCACCCGGCTTGACCTCATCGCCGTCGCCGACGGAGAGGATGGCTCCGACCGGCAGGAGGTAACGAGCCTCGCCGCCGTTGCTCAGGCGCTTGTAACCGCCTTCACCGTCCAGGACGCCGAGGGCCGGACGCAGGTCCGAACCGCGGGTCGAGGCGCGCCAGTCGATGATGACGCGGTTGGCGATGCCGGTGGCTTCGTCGGTTTCTTCACGGACCGAGAAGCCTTCCACCAGGTCTTCGGCGCGGATGCGGCCGCCGACTTCGGTGATGATCGGGTTGGTGTACGGGTCCCAGTCAGCGAGGCGGACGCCGCGCTTGACCTTCTCGCCGTCCTTGACCTTCAGGCGCGCGCCGTACGGCGGCTTGTAGGACTCGCGGTCCTTGCCGTCGACTTGCACGGTGATGGTCAGGTTGCGGCTCATGACCACCAGGCCGCCGTCGGGGGCCTGGACGGTGGCGCCGCCGGTGATGCGAACCACGCCGTCGTTGCTGCTTTCGAAGAACGACTGCTCGGCCACCTGGGCGGTGCCGCCGATGTGGAAGGTCCGCATGGTCAGCTGGGTGCCGGGCTCACCGATCGACTGAGCGGCGATGACGCCGACAGCTTCACCGATGTTCACCGGGGTGCCGCGCGCCAGGTCACGGCCGTAGCAGTAGCCGCAGGCGCCGATCTTGGCTTCGCAGGTCAGGCCCGAACGGACCTTCACCGACTGAACGCCGGCCGCCTCGATGGCGTCGGCCATGTTCTCGTCGACATAGGTGTCGGCGGGGCAGACCAGATCGCCGTCCGGGCTCTTGACGTCCTCGGCCGTGAAGCGGCCCAGGATGCGCAGACCCAGCGAGACGAGCACGTCACCGCCTTCGACGACGGCCTTCAGGGTGATGCCCTTGGTCGTGCCGCAGTCTTCCTCGGTAATGATGGCGTCCTGCGCTACATCCACCAGACGACGGGTCAGGTAACCCGAGTTGGCGGTCTTCAGCGCGGTGTCGGCCAGACCCTTACGGGCGCCGTGGGTGGAGTTGAAGTACTCCTGAACGGTCAGGCCTTCCTTGAAGTTCGAGACGATCGGGGTCTCGATGATCTCGCCGGAGGGCTTGGCCATCAGGCCGCGCATCCCGCCGAGCTGCTTCATCTGGGCTTGCGAACCACGAGCGCCGGAGTGGGCCATCATGTAGATGGCGTTGATTTCCTTCTCGCGGCCGTTCTCGTCCTTATGCTTCGTTTGAAGCTCGGCCATCATCTCGTCAGCGACGCGATCGGTGGCCTTGGCCCAGGCGTCGACGACCTTGTTGTACTTCTCACCCTTGGTGATTAGGCCGTCGGCGTACTGTTGCTCGTACTCTTCAGCCAGAGTGCGGGTTTCGGCGACGATCGCCTCTTTCCGCTTCGGGATGATAATGTCGTCCTTGCCGAAGGAGATGCCGGCCTTGGCCGCTTCCTTGAAGCCCAGACCCATCAGCTGGTCGGCGAAGATCACCGTCGCCTTCTGACCGCAGTGGCGATAGACCACGTCGATCAGGTTGCCGATCTCCTTCTTGGTGAGCGGCTTTTCGATCAGCTTGTGGCCGATCGCGGCGTTGCGCGGCAGCAGGGCGGCGATCTTCATCCGGCCCGGCGTGGTGTCGATCACCTTGGTGGTGACGACGCCTTCCGGGTTCATCTCGGTGAAGCGCGCTTTGATCTTCGAGTGCAGGCTGACGACCTTGGCGTCCAGAGCCGCCTCGATCTCACCCAGGTTGCCGAAGATCTTGCCTTCGCCCGGCTCGCCTTCGCGAGACATGGACAGGTAGTACAGGCCGAGCACGATATCCTGCGACGGCACGATGATCGGGCGACCATTGGCGGGCGACAGGATGTTGTTCGTCGACATCATCAGGACGCGCGCTTCCAGCTGGGCCTCGAGGCTTAGCGGGACGTGAACGGCCATCTGGTCGCCGTCGAAGTCGGCGTTGAAGGCGGCGCAGACCAGCGGGTGAAGCTGGATGGCCTTGCCTTCGATCAGCTTGGGCTCGAACGCCTGGATGCCCAGACGGTGAAGCGTCGGCGCGCGGTTCAGCAGAACCGGGTGCTCGCGGATCACCTCTTCGAGGATGTCCCACACCTGCGGCTGCTCGCGCTCGACCATGCGCTTGGACTGCTTGACGGTGCCCGACAGGCCCTTGGCGTCCAGGCGCGCATAGATGAACGGCTTGAACAGCTCCAGAGCCATCTTCTTGGGCAGGCCGCACTCGTGCAGCTTCAGCTCGGGGCCGACCACGATGACCGAACGGCCCGAATAGTCGACGCGCTTGCCGAGCAGGTTCTGACGGAAGCGGCCTTGCTTGCCCTTCAGCATGTCGGCCAGCGACTTCAGCGGGCGCTTGTTGGCGCCCGTGATCACGCGACCGCGGCGGCCGTTGTCGAACAGGGCGTCGACCGACTCTTGCAGCATCCGCTTTTCGTTGCGGATGATGATGTCGGGCGCGCGAAGCTCGATCAGGCGCTTCAGGCGGTTGTTACGGTTGATGACCCGGCGATAGAGGTCGTTCAGATCGGACGTGGCGAAGCGGCCGCCGTCCAGCGGCACCAGCGGGCGCAGCTCGGGCGGGATCACCGGGACCACGGTGAGCACCATCCACTCGGGACGGTTGCCGCTCTCCATGAACGCTTCGATGATCTTCAGGCGCTTGGACGCCTTCTTCTGCTTCATTTCCGAAGGCGTGCCGGCCAGCTCTTCGCGCAGGCGCTCGGCTTCCTTCTCCAGGTCGATGGCCTTGAGCAGGCCCTGGACCGCTTCAGCGCCGATTTCGGCGGTGAAGCTGTCGTCGCCAAACTCGTCCTGGCAGCGGATGTAGTCGTCTTCCGACAGCAGCTGGTGCTGCTTCAGCGAGGTCAGGCCCGGCTCGGTGACGATGTAGTATTCGAAATACAGAACGCGCTCGATGTCCTTCAGCGGCATGTCGAGCATCAGGGCGATACGCGACGGCAGCGACTTCAGGAACCAGATGTGGGCGACCGGCGAGGCCAGCTCGATGTGGCCCATACGCTCACGGCGAACGCGCGCGAGGGTGACTTCAACCCCGCACTTTTCGCAGATGATGCCCTTGTACTTCATGCGCTTGTACTTGCCGCACAGGCACTCGTAGTCCTTCGTCGGGCCGAAGATGCGAGCGCAGAACAGGCCGTCGCGCTCCGGCTTGAAGGTCCGGTAGTTGATGGTTTCGGGCTTCTTGATCTCGCCGAACGACCACGACCGGATTTTTTCCGGCGAGGCGAGCGAGATACGGATCTGGTCGAAGGTCGGAGCGGCCTGGACCGGATTGAAGATGTTCAGGACTTCCTGGTTCATCTTGGTTCCTTCTGCGGGGACTCCCGCGAAATTTCTGGTTGGAGAGGGCGATCAGGTCCCCTCCCCCGCCTGGGCGAGGGAGGGGCTGTTTGATCAGCTGTTCTCCAGCTCCACGTTCAGGCCCAGCGAGCGCATTTCCTTGACCAGCACGTTGAAGCTTTCGGGGATGCCCGCTTCGAACGTGTCGTCACCGCGCACGATGGACTCGTAGACCTTGGTACGGCCGGCCACGTCGTCCGACTTCACCGTCAGCATTTCCTGCAGGGTGTAGGCGGCGCCGTAGGCTTCCAGAGCCCACACCTCCATCTCCCCGAAGCGCTGACCGCCGAACTGCGCCTTGCCGCCCAGCGGTTGCTGGGTGACGAGCGAGTACGGACCGATGGAGCGGGCGTGGATCTTGTCGTCGACCAGGTGGTGCAGCTTCAGCATGTAGATGTAGCCGACCGTGACCGGACGCTTGAACTGCTCGCCGGTCTGGCCGTCGAACAGAATCGACTGACCCGATGCGTCGAGACCCGCCATCCGCAGGTGATCTTCGATATCGCCGATGTGGGCGCCGTCGAAGACCGGGGTCGCGAAAGGTACGCCCTTGGAGAGGTTGCGGGCCAGTTCGACCAGCTCTTCTTCCGTTTCGGGCAGGTCCTCGTGATCGCCGTAGATCTCGCCCAGACGCTTGGTCAGTTCAGCCTTCTGGCCACCGTTCTGCCAGGCTTCCAGCAGGCCGGCGATCTGCTTGCCGAGACCGGCCGCAGCCCAACCGAGGTGGGTTTCGAAGATCTGACCGACGTTCATGCGCGAAGGCACGCCCAGCGGGTTCAGCACGACGTCGACGGCGGTGCCGTCTTCCAAGTGCGGCATGTCCTCGATCGGAAGGATCTTGGAGATGACGCCCTTGTTGCCGTGACGGCCAGCCATCTTGTCGCCCGGCTGAAGCTTGCGCTTCACGGCCACGAAGACCTTGACCATCTTCATGACGCCCGGAGGCAGTTCGTCGCCGCGCTGCAGCTTGTCGACCTTGTCCTCGAAGCGACGGTCCAGGCGCTTGCGGGCTTCGTCGAACTGGCGGCGCATGGCCTCCAGCTCACCCATGGCCTTTTCGTCGTCGAGGGCGATCTGCCACCACAGGCCCGGCTGGATCTCGCCCAGCTTCTCGGCGGTGACTTCGCCGCGGCTCAGGCCCTTGGGACCCGAGACGGCGGTCTTGCCGACGATCAGCTCGCGCAGACGTCCGGTCATGTTGCGGTTCAGGATCGCGAACTCGTCGTCGCGGTCCTTGCCCAGGCGGTCGATTTCGGCGCGTTCGATGGCGAGCGCGCGCTCGTCCTTGTCGACGCCGTGACGGTTGAAGACGCGCACTTCCACGATCGTGCCGGCGACGCCCGGGGGCAGGCGCAGGCTGGTGTCGCGGACGTCCGAAGCCTTTTCACCGAAGATGGCGCGCAGAAGCTTTTCTTCCGGCGTCATCGGGCTCTCGCCCTTCGGCGTGACCTTGCCGACCAGGATGTCGCCCGGCTGCACTTCCGCGCCGATCGCCACGATGCCGGCTTCGTCGAGGTTGCGCAGGGCTTCTTCACCCACGTTCGGGATGTCGCGCGTGATCTCTTCCGGACCAAGCTTCGTATCGCGGGCCATGACCTCGAATTCCTCGATGTGGATCGAGGTGAACACGTCGTCGCGGACGATGCGTTCTGAGATCAGGATGGAGTCTTCGAAGTTGTAGCCGTTCCAGGGCATGAACGCGACGAGCGCGTTGCGGCCCAGGGCCAGTTCACCCAGCTCGGTCGACGGACCGTCGGCGATGATGTCGCCGGCGTTGATCTTGTCGCCCACGCGGACCAGCGGACGCTGGTTGATGCAGGTGTTCTGGTTGGAGCGCTGGAACTTGCTCAGGCGATAGATATCGACGCCCGGCTTGTTCGGATCGGCTTCCTGGGTGGCGCGGATGACGATCCGGGTGCCGTCGATCTGCTCGACCACGCCGGTGCGGCGGGCGACGACCACAGCGCCCGAGTCACGAGCCACGACGCCTTCCATGCCGGTCCCGACCAGCGGCGCGTCGGACTGCACCAGCGGCACGGCCTGACGTTGCATGTTCGAGCCCATGAGGGCGCGGTTGGCGTCATCGTTTTCGAGGAAGGGGATCAGGGCCGCGGCGACCGAGACGACCTGCTTGGGCGAAACGTCCATCAGGTCGACGTTCTCCTTCTGCAGGAGCGTCGGTTCGCCGTTGATGCGGCCAGGGACCAGGTCTTCGACGATCGTGCCATCGGCCAGCTTGATGTTGGCCTGGGCGATGACGTGCTTCGCCTCTTCCATGGCCGACATGTAGACGACTTCTTCCTGCTGCTTGCCGTCGACCACGCGACGGTACGGGCTCTCGATGAAGCCGTACTTGTTCACGCGGGCGTGGGTCGCCAGGGAGTTGATCAGACCGATGTTCGGGCCTTCCGGCGTTTCGATCGGGCAGATGCGGCCGTAGTGGGTCGGGTGAACGTCGCGGACTTCGAAGCCGGCGCGCTCGCGGGTCAGACCGCCAGGGCCAAGCGCCGACAGGCGGCGCTTGTGGGTGATTTCCGACAGCGGGTTGGTCTGGTCCATGAACTGCGACAGCTGCGAGGAGCCGAAGAATTCACGCACCGCCGCCGCCGCGGGTTTGGCGTTGATCAGGTCGTGCGGCATGACCGTGTCGATATCGACCGAGCTCATGCGCTCCTTGATGGCGCGCTCCATGCGGAGCAGGCCGACGCGGTACTGGTTCTCGAGCAGCTCGCCCACCGAACGGACGCGACGGTTGCCCAGGTTGTCGATGTCGTCGATTTCGCCACGGCCGTCACGCAGACCGACCAGCAGCTTCAGGACGGCCAGAACGTCTTCCTTGCGCAGGACGCGCATCTCGTCGGAAGCATCCAACTCCAGACGCATGTTCATCTTCACGCGGCCGACCGAAGACAGGTCGTAGCGTTCGGAATCGAAGAACAGCGACTTGAACATCGCCTCGGCCGCTTCGACGGTGGGCGGCTCGCCCGGACGCATGACGCGATAGATGTCGAACAGCGCGTCTTCACGCAGGGTGTTCTTGTCCACGCGCAGCGTGTTGCGCATGTAGGCGCCGACCGTGACGTGGTCGATGTCGAGCACGTCGATAGTCGAGAAGCCTTGTTCGGCCAGGGCTTCGATCGACGCCGGATCCAGCTCATCGCCGGCTTCGGCATAGATTTCACCGGTCGAGAAGTTGACCGCGTCGCGCGCCAGGTAGCGGCCCGTCAGGGCTTCCGGACGAAGCAGCAGGGTCTTCAGCCCCGCGTCGGCGAACTTCTTGGCGTTACGCGCCGAGATTTTCTGGCCGGCCGGAGCGATCTCTTCGCCGGTGTCGGCGTCGATCAGCGGGAATTCCGGCTTCACGCCGCGCCAGCGTTCCGGCTTGTACGGGGTGGCCCAGCCGCCTTCGCGCTTCTCGAAGGGAACGACGTCGTAGAAGGTCGTCAGGATCTCTTCGCCGTCCATGCCCAGGGCATAGAGGAAGGTCGTGGCCGGCAGTTTGCGGCGACGGTCGATACGGACGTAGACGATGTCCTTGGCGTCGAACTCGAAGTCGAGCCACGAGCCGCGGTACGGGATCACGCGGGCGGCGAACAGCAGCTTGCCCGAGGCGTGGGTCTTGCCCTTGTCGTGGTCGAAGAACACGCCGGGCGAACGGTGCATCTGCGAGACGATGACGCGCTCGGTGCCGTTGACGATGAAGGTGCCCTTGTCCGTCATGAGCGGGATATCGCCCATGTAGACGTCCTGCTCCTTGATGTCCTTGACGGAGCGGGCGCCGGTCTCTTCTTCGGTTTCGAAGACGATCAGGCGAAGCTTGACCTTCAGCGGCGCCGCATAGGTCATGTCGCGCTGAATGCACTCTTCAACGTCGTACTTGGGCTCTTCGAACTCATACGAGACGTATTCGAGGACCGAACGCTCGTTGAAGTCCTTGATCGGGAACACCGACTTGAAGACCGCCTCGATCCCTTCATCGCGACGCTGACCGCTATAGGTCTCGCGCTGAAGGAATTGTTCGTAGGAGGACCGCTGAACCTCGATGAGGTTCGGCATCTGCACGGCTTCGGGGATGCGGCCGAAAGACTTCCGGATCCGCTTCTTGCCGGTGAACGATTGCGCCATTGATGTTCCCTGTAGGCCCGGAACTAGAATCCGGGCTTCGGCTTTTTGTCGGTGTGTCCACCCTCGCCGCCCTTTCGGGCGAAGGACACGGTGACAAAGCCCTTTGAATTCAAAGGGCTCCCCTTCGCGCTGGTCAGAGGGCCAGGACCGCGCCTCGGGGCTGGAAGCGAAAGAGGACCTGTGCGCAAGACGCACCTATCCCCATCGAATCTCTTTTGAAGCACGCGGATATAATCCCGCAGCGGGGATAAGCCAAGGGGCTATCCGCAGAATCCTGACGGATTCCGGGTCGCCGAGACGGCGCTTTCCGATCTGGAGAACTTACGCTTAAGTCCAGCCTCATGAAAGCAGTCCTTTTGGCCGCATCGGCCCTGTCGCTCTCTCTGTCCGCCGCCCCCTTCTCCATCGCGTGGGCCGCGCAGAACCCGCCGCCCCAGCCCGCTCCGATGACACCGCCGATCCCGGCCGCCAAGGACGTCCCCTATCCGGGCACGATGAAGCTGTTCGTGGACGCCACCGACACCGACCGCCGCATCGTCCGCGTCAAACAGTCGATCCCCGTGGACAGGGCCGGCCCCTTCACCTTGCTCTATCCGGAATGGCTGCCGGGCAATCACGCCCCACGCGGTCCCGTGGACAAGGTCGCGGGTCTGGTGATCACGGCCAACGGTCAGCGCGTGGCCTGGACCCGCGATCCGGTGGAGGTCTTCGCCTACCATGTGGAGGTGCCGCAGGGCGCGACGGCGCTGGAGGTCGAGTTCCAGTTCGTCTCGCCCGTGAACACCGACCAGGGCCGCATCGTCGTCACCAACGAGATGATGAACCTGCAGTGGAATCAGCTGGCCCTCTATCCGGCCGGGTGGTTCACCCGCCAGATTCCGGTGGAACTGGCCCTGCGCCTGCCGGAGCAGTGGAAGTTCGGCGTCGCCCTCGATGTGGCGGGCGCCGCCGATGGCGTCACCACCTTCAAGCCGGTGTCGTTCGAGACGCTGGTGGACAGCCCCATGTTCGCCGGCCGCTACTATCGCCAGTTCGATCTCGATCCCGGCGGCCGCAGCCCGGTGAAGCTGAACGTCGTGGCCGACCGCGAGGAACTGCTCGCCGCCACGCCCGAGCAGATTGAAAAGCACCGCAATCTGGTGAAGCAGGCGGACAAGCTCTACGGCACGCGCCAGTATGACCGGTACGACTTCCTGCTGTCGCTGACCGACCGCATGGGCGGCATCGGCCTGGAGCACCACCGCTCCAGCGAGAACGGCGTGCCGCCGACCTATTTCACCGATTGGGACAAGCATGCCGCCAATCGCGACCTGCTGCCCCACGAGTACACCCACTCCTGGAACGGCAAGTTCCGCCGCGGGGCGGACCTGTTCACACCGGACTATTCGGTCCCCATGCGCAACAGCATGCTGTGGGTCTATGAGGGACAGACCCAGTACTGGGGTTTTGTCCTTTCGGCCCGCTCGGGCTTGCTGACCAAGCAGGAGACGCTGGAGGCGATCGCATCCACCGCCGCCACCTTTGAGGCGCGCGTCGGTCGTACCTGGCGGACCGTGCTGGACACCACCAACGACCCCATCACCATCGCCCGCAAGCCTGAACCCTGGACCAGTTTCCAGCGGGGCGAGGATTACTATTCCGAGGGCCAGCTCGTCTGGCTCGACGCCGACACCCTGATCCGTGAGAAGACCGGCGGGAAGAAGTCCCTCGACGACTTCGCCAAGGTCTTCCTCGGCGCCGAGGGCAAGTTCGACGGCAGCTATGTGCCGCTGACCTATGAATTCGATGACGTGGTCGCGGCCTTGAACAAGGTGGTCGCGCACGACTGGGCCGGATTCCTGAAGGCCCGCATCTATGACGTGACGCCCAAGGCCCCGCTCGACGGCTTGACGCGCGGCGGCTACCGCCTTGTCTACCGGGACACGCCGACCGCCTACTTCAAGGCCAACGAGTCTCGTCGCAAGATCACCGACCTGACCTACTCCCTGGGCGTGGTGGTCGGCGCGGAAGGCAAGCTCAGCGCCGTGCAGTGGGAAGGACCGGCCTTCAAGGCGGGCCTGACCAACGCCGGCCAGATCATCGCTGTCAACGGGATCGCCTATGACGGCGATCGCCTGAAGGCGGCGATCAAGGACGCCAAGACCTCCAAGGCTCCGATCGAACTGCTGGTGAAGACCGCCGAGCGCTACCGCACGGTCCAGATTCCCTATGCCGAGGGCCTGCGCTACCCGGCGCTGGAGCGGATCGAGGGAACCCCGGCGCGTCTGGACGACATCCTCGCGCCCCGGAAGTAGGCTCCTAGGAGCGGATCGCGATCAGGGACTTCGTCAGCCCCGCGATCCGCTCATCCGGGAAACGAGCGTCGGAAAACAGGAAGCGGAACTGCGCCTTGTCCAGCAGGCGGGCGCTTTGCACCGTGGCCATCGCCTCGCCCATGTCGGCGGCCTTCTTCTCGTACCCATGCTGTCGCTTCAGCATGGCCTTGGCCCGGGACTGTTCGCTGCGCCAATGGAAGAACCAGCTTCCAAAATGCGGCTCATACGGAAAACCCCAGTACGGGGTCTGGACGTAGTAGCGCGGCGCCAGACGGCGGACTTCTGCGGCGAAGGCGGTCATGCGCGCCCAGTCGCCCACGTGCTCG
This sequence comes from Caulobacter sp. NIBR2454, assembly GCF_027474405.1. Lineage (GTDB taxonomy): Bacteria > Pseudomonadota > Alphaproteobacteria > Caulobacterales > Caulobacteraceae > Caulobacter. Next base: position 875,825 of record NZ_CP114871.1, on the reverse strand, counting down.
ATCACTGAGTTGGAATGAACCAGGTCGAAAGAGCCATCGACGAACTGCGACAGATCGCAGGCGTCGCCCTCGATGCTGTGGATCATCGGATCGCGCGAGATGAAGCCCTGAATGTTCACCGAGGTGATCTGGACCCGGCAGCGCTCCAGGAGGGCGCGGTCGAAAAGCCGCCAGTAGTCAGGCTCTCCGCCAAGGTCGATGATCCGGCATCGCCCTTCGGCCGCGAAAGTCTTTTCGATCAGCTCGGCGACCAGCCGCGTGCGGGCCCGGCGAAAGCGCGAGGCCTTCGAGGCGGGGTCGTTGAACGGCTGGAGCTCGGCGTCGTACATGGTTCACAATGCGTTAACCGCACAGCGAAGCCGTTGTCAAAACGATGCTCGCCGAACACGAAAAACGCCCCTGGATCGCTCCAGGGGCGTTCTCGATAGCGTCAGAGCTGACGCCGACCAGATTACTTGATCTGGACGGTGGCGCCGGCTTCTTCGAGCTTCTTCTTGGTTTCTTCGGCGACTTGCTTCGAAACGTTTTCGACGACGTTCTGCGGAGCGCCTTCGACCAGGTCCTTGGCTTCTTTCAGGCCGAGGTCCGGACGAACGCCGCGAACTTCCTTGATCACGTTGATCTTCTTGTCGCCACCGCTCGTCAGGACGACGGTGAACTCGGTTTGCTCTTCAGCGGCTTCAGCCGGAGCGGCGCCAGCGCCACCGCCGGCCGGCATGGCCATGGCCACCGGAGCAGCGGCCGAGACGCCCCACTTTTCTTCGAGCAGCTTGGACAGCTCAGCGGCTTCCAGAACCGACAGGGCGGACAGGTCTTCGACGATCTTATCGAGCTTGGACATGATAGTTCCTTAGAGGATGAGGGATGTTGGGGAGATGACTGACAGTCCGCTTACGCGGCGTCTTTCGTGGCGTAAGCGTTGAAGACGCGTGCGAGCTGGCCCGCCGGAGCTTGCAGAACGCCGGCGATCTTGGTCGCGGGGGCGTTGAGCAGACCGATGAGCTGGCCGCGGATCTGGTCGAGCGAGGGCAGGGTCGCCAGGGCCTTTACGGCCTTCTCGTCCAGGATGGTCGTTTGACCCAGGATGCCGCCAACGATGGTGAACTTGTCGTTCTCCTTGGCGTACTGGGCGACGACCTTGGCGGCGGACACCGGATCGGCGCCGTAGGCGATGGCGACGGGGCCGACGAAGAGGGCGTCGCCCGCTTCACCTGCCGAGCCGTTCAGGGCCTTTTGCACCAGGGTGTTTTTCACCACCTTCAGCGCGGCGCCTTCCTTGCGGAGGCGCAGACGCAGGTCGGTCATTTCCGCAACGGTCAGACCCATATAGTGGGTCACGACGACAGCGCCGGAGTCAGCGAAGACGCCCTTGAGCGTCTCGATCGACTCTTGCTTTTGAGCGCGGTCCATTGCGGTCTCCTACTCAGTTACAGCGGCCGGACCATCCGGACGCCGAAATTGACTTCGCGACGGCGGGATCGCTCCCATCGCGCTTGGTCGGTCTCGACTGTCCGAAGGATGCACGAGCCGCGCGCTCACCCGTCAGGAACGGAATGGTGCGTGCAGAACTCTCTGCTTCCCCGTCTCCCGGCGGCTGGAAAGGGCTCTTTCCAGTTATGGCTCCGGTGACCCCGGCGCCCCACTGTTCTCGGACAGGTTCGCCGCCACGGGCGAACCCAGGCGACGGAAGCGGCGCGTATAGAGGAAAACCTGATAGGACTCAACCCCGCGCGCCTCATGGCGTCCGCCAGGCTCGTGACAGGAGATCCCGATGGCTTACGAACTCTACTACTGGCCAGGCATCCAGGGGCGGGGCGAATTCGTGCGCCTGGCGCTGGAACAGGCCGGCGCGGACTATGTCGATATCGGTCGGGGCGACGAGAAGAACGGCCAGGGCGCCCAGGCTCTGCTCCCCTTCCTGAAGGGGGAGGCTGGCTCCCGACCGCCCTTCGCCCCGCCCTTCCTGAAGGACGGCGACATCGTGGTGGGCCAGACCGCGGCGATCCTGATGTATCTCGGCCCCAAGCTGAAACTCGCGCCCAAGGCCGAAGCCGACCGGCTATGGGCCCACCAGATTCAGCTGACCATCGCCGACCTCACGGCCGAGGCGCACGACAGCCATCACCCCGTCGGTCTGAGCCTCTATTACGAGGACCAGAAGAAGGAGGCCGCCAAGCGGGCCAAGGAGTTCCGCAAGCAGCGCATTCCCAAGTTCCTGGGCTGGCTGGAGATGATCCTGGCGGCCAATCCGGCCGGCGATCAGTGGCTGGTGGGAGACAAGCTGTCCTATGCCGACCTGTCGGCCTTCCAGGTGGTTCAGGGCCTGCTCTACGCCTTCCCCAAGGCCGCCAAGAAGGTGCTGAAGGAAACGCCCAAGCTGGCCGCCCTGGCGGTGCGGGTCGCCGACCAGCCCAACATCAAGGCCTATCTGGAAAGCGAACGACGCCTGCCCTTCAGCGAGATGGGGATTTTCCGGCATTACAAGGATCTAGACAAAGCGCCATGACCCCTGTTCGTCGCTCCTAATGTTTGATCTTGGCGGTGATCGAGGACGGCCAGACCAGCACTGTGGCCCGCTCCTCATAGGGGCTGACGAATTCCAGCCGCCGCGCCCAGGGACCGAACTGACGCTGCGCCGCGTCCAGGCACAACTGCAGCTCCGGGCAGCCCGCCATGCCCTCGCCGACGACCAGGAATTCCGGCGCGCCTGGGCTCGCCGGCGGCGCATACCACAGGGCGGCGCTCTGGTGCGGTCCTTGGCGCCAGACCCGCCCGTCGAACACCGCCGGATAGGCCTTCAGCGCACCGTTGGACAGCCAGGTTGCGCCTTCGATCCGAAGCTCCCTAGGGCCATAGCCTTTGGTCAATCCATGCTCGGCTGAGAAGGCGCCAAAGGCTCGGGCTCCTTGCGCATTGGGCTCGGGCAAAGGGGCGAACCAGGAAGCGGGCCGGCCGAGCGGCCCAGACAGGATGGCCAGCAACAGAAGAAGGGCGCCATAGGCCTGAACCGGGCGTTTCAGCCGACCTTCAGGCAGGTTGCAGGCGATAGCGATCAACAAGGCTGGGACCAGGACGGCAAGGTTCAAAAACAGCCGTCCGACCCAGTCGCCTTCTGGAAAGATGAAGATCGCGAAGGACGAAAGCACCCCCAGGCAGGAGAGGACGGCGGCCGCCACAAGAAATCTGGCGTCGGCCCCGATCTGCGCCCAGCGCCTCCAAAAGGCGATGATCAGCAGGCCCGCCAGAACCGCCAGCGCGCCAAGATCGATAAGTGCGGCCGCACGGCTGGCCGGCCCTCCCAGACCCGAGGTCCAGGGCGCCAGGTTGAACATTCGGCTCAGAGCGACCAGGCCGCGCTTGATGTTGAACGCTATGACCTCCGGCGGCGCCAGGACGACTTCGGCGTGAGGCAGGAAATCCAGCAGGCCCAGAACGCGGGTGTAGCAAAGCCCCCCGACGACGATGAAGGTTGCGGCCACGGCATGGAGGCGCCGCGCAAGCCGACTCGACGCGCCGAACCGGGCGGCCAGCGCCCCCGCAAGGACCAGGGGCGCGACGAACGCCGCCAAGCCCCAAGGATCTGAAAGCGTCGCCAGCAGGATCAACACGGCGGACACGCCCAGCCAGGCGATCTTGCCGTCGCGGACATAGGCGTGCGCCGCGAGCAGGCCTGTAAGCCCCCCGACCACAGTGATGTTGTGCGTCGCCGGATAGGTCATGAACCCATAGGCGCCCAAGGTCTCCGGATTGCTTCCCGCCGCCGCCACGAAGGTCAAAAACGACGCCGGCCAAGCAAGGCGCTTGTCGCAAAGCCGCGTGGCCAGCACCGCCGCCAGGGCCGCGGCGGCGACAGACAACAGCCAGCCCACGACCAGCACGGCCATGGGAGAGCGGGGGAAAGCCGCCAACACGCCGGCGAAGAGCGGCGCTAGGGAGAAAACCCAGTTGTCCACCGTGTACCGACGCCCGCCGAGGGCCGACAGGCCGTGCTCGCCTACATCGTCCACGAGCAACGCCAGATTGGTGGTGTCGGTCTCCAAGGACCAGGTTGCGAGGGCCACACGCAGCGACCCGTAGCAGACCAGCGCAATGACGATCGTGCAGAACGCGCCGGCGGCCGGCCGGAACACTGACTTGAACATGCCGCAAACTCACGAAACTGAGTTTGGGCCTATTCATCCGTCACGCTCGGCTCAACGACCCAGCGTTGGGGGCTTTGAAGAATGCGACCAACGGCTCAAAGCGCTGAGCGCACAGGCGGCTCCTGCGCTCCCTTGAACCCTGGCACAAAGAAGGGCGGAGCCTTACGGCCCCGCCCCCTGATCTTGCCACGGTCGGTTGTCGCTTAGGCGACGACCGAAGCCGCGTCGATCTTGAAGCCCGGACCCATGGTCGAGGACAGGCTGATGCGCTTCACGTAGATGCCCTTGGCGCCCGAGGGCTTGGACTTGTTGAGCGCGTCGACCAGAGCCACGACGTTGGCCTTCAGGGCGTCGTCGGTGAACGAGGCCTTGCCGATGCCGGCGTGGACGATGCCCGCCTTCTCGACGCGGAACTCGACGGCGCCGCCCTTGGCGTCCTTGACCGCTTGGCCGACGTTCGGCGTCACGGTGCCGACCTTCGGGTTCGGCATCAGGCCGCGCGGGCCCAGCACCTTACCCAGACGGCCGACGAGGGCCATCATGTCGGGGGTCGCGATGACGCGGTCGAAGTCCATGAAGCCGCCGTTGATCTTTTCGTACAGATCTTCAGCGCCGACATGTTCCGCGCCGGCCGCGGTGGCTTCGTCAGCCTTGGCGTCCTTGGCGAAGACGGCGACGCGAACGTCACGGCCCGTGCCCGACGGCAGGTTGACCACGCCGCGGACCTGTTGGTCGGCGTGACGGGGATCGACGCCCAGGTTCACCGAGATTTCGATCGTCTCGTCGAACTTGGCCGTGGCGTTGGCCTTCACCAGCTTGATGGCTTCGTCGAGCGCGAGGTTGCTGTCGCGGTCGCCGGTCCAGGCTTGGATGCGCTTGGGTTGCTTTGCCATGACTTAGGACTCCACCACTTTCAGGCCCATCGCGCGGGCCGAGCCCTCGATGATGCGGGCCGCGGCTTCAACGTCATTGGCGTTGAGGTCTTTCATCTTCTTTTCGGCGATCTCGCGCAGTTGGGCGCGGGTGATCGAGCCGACGGTCTCGCGACCGGTCAGCTTGGCGCCGGACTTCAGGCCCGTGGCTTCCTTCAGGAAGAAGGTGGCCGGCGGGGTCTTCGTCACGAAGGTGAACGACTTGTCCTGATAGACCGTGATCACGGTCGGCAGGGGCGTACCCTTCTGGACGCTTTCGGTCCGTGCGTTGAACTCTTTGCAGAAGCCCATGATGTTCACGCCGCGTTGACCCAGCGCCGGCCCGATGGGCGGCGAAGGCGTGGCGGAGCCGGCGGGCACCTGCAGCTTGATATAGCCCAGGATCTTCTTTGCCATAGTCTCCTCGGTGGCCGGAATTCCGGCCGGTTGAGCCGTGGTCCGGGCTTGGCGGCCCTCCCACGGATTTGATGGACAGCCCGAAAGCTGTCCGTTTCATCCCCGCCGCCTAGGCCGCGGGGAATTTCGTCATCAGGCGGTTTTCTCGACCTGATTGTATTCCAGCTCGACCGGGGTCGCCCGGCCGAAGATCGACACGGTGACGCGCAGGCGGGCGCGTTCTTCGTCCACGTCCTCAACCGAGCCGGTGAAGCTGGCGAAGGGACCGTCGGTGACGCGAACCTGCTCGCCGATCTCGTAGGAGACGGTGGGCTTGGGGCGCTCGACGCCCTCTTCGATGGCGCCGACGATGCGTTGAACTTCCTTTTCCGGCACGGGGGTCGGCTTGGAGCCGCCCTGGGCGCCGAGGAAGCCGGTGACCTTCGGGGTGTTCTTGATGAGGTGGTAGGCTTCGTCGGTCAGGTGCATCTTCACCAGCACGTAGCCTGGGAAGAACTTGCGCTCGGCGTTGACCTTGCGGCCGCGGCGGATCTCGACGACGTCCTCGGTGGGAACCAGGATTTCGGAGAAGCTGTCCTCCAGGCCATGCGACTTGGCCTGCTCGAGGATGCTGTCACGGACCTTCTTCTCGAAGTTCGAGTAGGCGTGGACGATGTACCACTTGTGGTTCGGGTTCGAGGTGGAGCCGCCCGTCTGATCGTTCATCGTCTTATCCTGCGTTCACCAGGGCGAGGATCTGCGACACGCCGGTGCGCAGAATCCAATCGACCACAAAGAAGAAGATCGAGGTCATCACCACCATGATGAAAACCATCACCGAGGTGATCCAGGTCTCCTTGCGGGAGGTCCAGGTGATCTTGCGGCCTTCGGCGCGAACCTGCTCGAAGAACTGCAGCGGGCTGACACGCTTTTTCGGCGCCTCGGCCTTCAGCGCGGAGGCCTGACCAGCAGGAGCCATCGCCGCCGCCGTCTTGGCGGCGCGGGCCTTCATCGCTGACGGGCTCGATCCCGGTTTCCTGGCCATTAGCGGCTCGCGACCTTCTAGTACTGACATGACCGGCTGCGCGCGGGGCGTAGCCGGCTCTTCATATAGGTAGTGGCAGGAGTGGAGGGACTCGAACCCCCGGCCCTCGGTTTTGGAGACCGATGCTCTACCAGCTGAGCTACACTCCTAGACGTCGGCTTTCACCGCAGTCCTCCGGACAATGAACAGCGCGCCGGAAAGCGGTTCAGCCTTCCGGCGCGCTCGGCTCATTCGCCGGAGCCGGCTCGTTTAGCAGCGACATGGACGCGGAGCAAGGGGAACGGACCCGCGCCGAAGACAGATTGGCGCACGGATCGAAGGGCGTTGCAGGCGCGTTTTGGAGACAGCTTCCCCTGTACCAGGAAACCACCATGGGCTCGCCCACGACAAACCAAGACCGTCCGTCCGATCGGGAGACGGAGAATGAGAACCTAAAGCCTGGCCGCGACGGCGAGCCGCCTCGCCCGGCGAGCGAGCCTGCTGGATCCAAGTCCAGCCAGAACAGCGGCGAGACCGCCACCGATCCTGGATCAGGCGAAGCAACGCCCGGCGCGTGAACGCCGGGCCGCTTCTCCAAGGTGGGCTTAAGGGGCGGTCGTTTCGGTCGCCGCCGCCACGGTGGTCGGCGCTGACGCCGAGCAGCGCAGGCTCAGATATTCCCACTTCACGTCCGTCAGGACCTTGCCGCAGTCGGATGCCTGGCCGTTGTCCATTCCCGTTACAGCGACGCTGACGCCCTTCGACGGGTCTGGAGCGGGTGAAGCTGAGGTGACGTCATACATGACGCCGCCCGGCCCACGGACCGCCACGCAGACGGCGCCGGTCGAGGCGTTGGTCGCCGGCCGTGCGCAGCCGGAAATGTTGACAGCTTTACCCGCGACGGCCGCGACCTGGGTCTGGGACCCAGTTCCGGCGTTTCCGCAGGCTGACAAGGCAAGGATCGAAAACGCGGCGACAGCCGCGCCCTTAAACAACGCTACGCGCATCCATCCCTCCGTATATTTTACGCTCTCTGGTGGAGCAAAGACGACTGTGCGCCTCACCTTTGGAGTCGGCAACGGATATTTTGACGTTACCGGCAAAGCTGAACAGCAATTTTTGACAACCTGGACAATTCACAAGTCTGGACGCGCCAAGTTGACATCCGGGGCCTGCGCATCACATGAGGGGTGCGCCGCCTGAAGGGCCGTAGGCGGCGACCCTAGGACACGTTCGCCTTTGATGGCGCGAAGGAACCTTACCGGCCATGACCGACGCGGCTTTGCAGACCTCCCCCGCTCCTGCCCCGACCGGCGCGCACCATGTCGAGACCGTGCTTTGGGTGAAGCACTGGACCGACCGGCTATTCAGCTTCGCCATCACACGGCCGGCCTCGCTGCGCTTCCGCTCGGGCGAGTTCGTTATGATCGGCCTGCCGCCGCGCCCCGAGCTGGGCGAGGCCAAACCGATCCTGCGGGCCTACTCCATAGCGTCGCCCTGCTTCGCCGAGGAACTGGAGTTCTTCTCGATCAAGGTCCCCGATGGCCCGCTGACCTCGCGTCTGCAGCAGATCAAGGAAGGCGACCAGATCCTGCTGGGCAAGAAGCCGACCGGCACCCTGGTGTTGGACGCCGTCAAGCCGGGCAAGCGCCTGTTTCTCTTTGGCACCGGCACAGGCCTGGCGCCCTGGCTTTCCGTCGCCCGCGACCCCGACGCCTATTCGCGCTTTGAACAGGTGATCGTCGCTCACGGCGTGCGCGAGGTCGAGGAACTGGCCTATCGCGACTTCTTCACCAGCGAGATTCACGAAGACCCGCTGGTCGGCGACGAGGCCAAGACCCAGCTCGTCTACTACCCGTCCGTCACCCGCGAGGCCTTCGAGCGAACGGGCCGCTTCACCACTCTGGTGGAGAGCGGCCAGCTGTTCAGCGAACTGGGCCTGCCGGGCGGCAAGTTCGATCCCGAGCAGGATCGGGCGATGCTTTGCGGCTCCATGGCCATGATCAAGGACCTTGCCGCCCTGCTGGAGAGTCACGGGATGAAGGAAGGCTCCAACGCCGAGCCGGGGGACTATGTCCTCGAACGCGCCTTCGTCGGCTGACCCCAAAAACCTGACCGTCGAAGAGGCGCGCCGCCGCATGCTGGCGCGGGCCCATCCGCTCGCGCCCGAAACGGTCTCGCTCGATCAGGCCGCGGGGCGTGTGCTCGCCGCTGACGTGGCGGCTGGTCGCGACCAGCCGCCCTTCGACGCCTCGGCCATGGATGGTTGGGCGGTGCGGAACGCCGACCTGAACGGCGGAGCCCTGCGCATCGTCGGCGAAAGCGCCGCCGGTCACGGCTATCCTACAACCCTGCAGGCGGGCGAGGCCGTCCGCATTTTCACCGGCGCCCCTGTGCCCGCCGGCGCCGACCGCGTGGTGATTCAGGAGGAGGCAAGCCGCGACGGCGACCTGCTGACGCCGAAAGGCGCGGCGGACGCCCCCGCCTATGTCCGCCCGCGCGGCGGCGACTTCCAGGCCGGCGATGTGCTGCTGCACAAGGGCGATGTTCTGACGCCCTGGCGACTGGCGCTGGCCGCTGCGGCTGGCCGCGACGCCCTGACCGTAGCCCGCCGTCCGCGCATCGCTATCCTGACCGGCGGCGACGAGGTCGTCGCTCCTGGCGGCGAGCCCGGCCCCTGGCAGATTTTCGACTCGGGCTCGGCGGGCCTGCTGGCTCTGGCCCGCCAATGGGGCGCGGAGGCGCGAGGCTATCCCCTCATCGGCGACGACGCTGACGCCATAGTCGCTCAAGTCATCGAAATCACCGCTCCAGTCACCGCCCCTGTCGCCGAATTCTCCCCCGACCTCATCGTCCTGATGGGGGGCGCTTCGGTAGGCGATCACGACCTGGCCAAGCCCGCCCTGGCCCGCCTTGGTCTTCAGCTGGATGTGGAGACGGTGAAGGTCCGCCCAGGCAAGCCGACCTGGTTTGGCAAGCTGGCGGACGGGCGTCTTGTGTTGGGCCTTCCCGGCAATCCGGCGTCGGCCTTTGTCTGCGCTGAGCTATTCCTGCGCCCGCTGATCCAGACCCTCCTGGGCGCCACGCCGGGGCCAGACATGGTCGCCGCGGTGCTTGCCGAACCTCTGCCCGCCAACGGTCCACGCGAACATTGGATGCGCGCTCGGCTGGAACCGGGAGACGACGGCGTGCTACGCGTTCGCCCCTTCTCCGATCAGGAATCGTCGCTGGTCACGATCTTCGCCCAGGCTGACGCCCTGCTGGTTCGGCCTGTGAGCGCGCCCGCTGCAACTATCGGAGAGGTCGCTCAGGCGCTTCTCCTGAAGCGCGTGTAAAGTAATTACTTTACACAAAAGCGAGACGGCGAACAAAACGCATGCTAATCCATAACCCGAGTCCGCGAGCCGCGGGCGGGACGGCATAGGTTCGGGAGCACGGCGTGGGTCGAGCGGGTAAGTTCGCAGTTCATGTCTTCCTGGCGTTCCTGGCGGCCTTCGTATCCTGCGCCATCTGCGTCGGCGGGACCTGGCCGGTGCCGGCCATCTTCGCCTCCGCCCTCGGATTCGCCGCCTGCGCCGCCGCTGTCGAGCTGGTCATTCAGATCGAGCGTGCGCCGTGGCGATTCGTTGCCCTAGGCGACATTCTGCGTCTGGCGCGCTCCTCCGCCCTGTCCATGAGCCTGTTCACCTTCGTGGTCTGGGCGACGCCGGTCGGCCTGCCCGGCGGCTGGCGCTCGGCGCTGCTGACCCTGATGGTCTACCCTGGCTTCCTCGCCGCCTTGCGCATCATGCGCCGCGCCGCGCACGAAGGCTCGCTGATCGAGGTGTTCACCGGCGGCCATATCGCCACCCGCGCGCCGCTGCTGATCGTCGGCGAGGCGCACGAGGCCGACGCCTTCCTGCGCGCGCCCACCACCACCCTTGGCCAGACCTACGCTCCCATCGGCGTCGTCTCACCTACCGCCAAGGAGATCGGCGAGGAGTTCCGCGGCGTCTGCGTCCTGGGCGACGTGGCCCAGTTCGACGATGTTCTGATGCGCCTGCGCGAGAGCAACCTGTCGCCGGCCGCCATACTGTTCCTGTCCCATCCCGCCAGCCTCCCCGGGCTTGGCCCCGAACGCCTGGGCCGCCTGAAGAGCGAAGGCGTGCGTCTGCTGCGCCAGCCGGGCGTGGTTGAGTTCGCAAAGGGGCCGTCTGTGGCTGGCCTGCGCGAGATTAGCCTGGAAGAACTGCTGGCCCGCACGCCCGTGCAACTGGACATGAGCGCCGCCCGCGAACTGGTGGCCGGCAAGCGCGTGCTGGTGACCGGGGCCGGCGGCTCCATCGGTTCGGAAATCTGCCGTCAGGTGGCCGGGTGCGAGCCCGCCAGCCTGACCATGCTCGACTCCTCGGAAGGCGCCCTGTTCCAGATCGGCCGCGAAATCGCCGAAGCCTGGCCCGGCCTGACCCAGAACGAGGTGCTTTGCGACATCCGTGATCGCGCCCGCCTGTCGACCTGGTTCGCACAGGCGCAGCCGCAAATCGTTTTCCACGCAGCCGCCCTCAAGCATGTGCCGCTGGTGGAATCCCATCCTTGCGAAGGCGTGCTGACCAATGTGTTCGGCACCCGCAACGTGGTCGAGGCGGCGCGCGCTGTCAGCGCCGACCACATGGTGATGATCTCGACCGACAAGGCCGTGGACCCGTCCAGCGTCATGGGCGCCACAAAGCGCATGGCCGAGACCTTGGTGCGCACCAGCGCCGGCCCGACCCGCTTCAGCGTCGTGCGCTTCGGCAATGTCCTGGGCTCCGCAGGCTCGGTTGCGACGGTGTTCCAGCACCAGATCGAACGAGGCGGGCCGGTGACCATCACCGACCTGGACGTCGAACGCTATTTCATGACCATCCCCGAAGCCGTGAAGCTGGTCCTGCGCGCCGCCGCCTTGTCGGCGACCGCCGCCGAACCGGAGTCCGGAGTTCTGACTCTGGAGATGGGCGAACCGGTGAAGATCGTCGATCTCGCCCGGCGGATGATCGAGCTCAACGGCCTGGTCCCTGACCGCGACATCGAGATCCAGGTGGTCGGCCTGCGCCCCGGCGAGAAACTGAGCGAAGAGTTGGTCGATATCGGTGAAGTCGCCCGCGCCCGCGCGCCCGGCATCCTCGAAGCCGTGCCCGGCGCGCCGCTGACCGCCCTGGCCGAAACCGACCTCGCCGCACTTGAGGCCCAGGCCCGACAGGGTGACGCCGCCGCCGTGCGCGCCACCCTTTTCCGGATCGTCGAGCAGACCCGCCAGCTGACGGCCGCCCGCCGCGCCAGCTGAGCGGCTAGTGGAAGTCGCGGCTGCGGATCAGGCGGCCGGTGACGCGAGAGCGGACGAGAATCTCTTCACCCGGCTCCTGCTTCAATTCCGACAGCCAGGCCGACAGGTCGGTGAAGCCATCCGCCACCACATGGATGACGCCGCTCTCGCTCTGAATCTTTCCATGGATCGCCAGGAAGCCTGAGGTCATCACGGTGCGCCGATTGGCCACGAACAGCCGCTGCCAGACCACCGCGTTCATGGGACCGGTCTCGTCCTCCAGGGTCAGGAAGGTGACGTTCTTGGCCGTGCCCGGCCGCTGTCGGATCAGCACCAGCCCCGCGACCGTCACCTTGGCGCCGTCTTTCAGGTCCTTCAGCGTCCCCGCCGGCGTACAGCCCATCCGCCGCATCCGCTCGCGGAAGAAGGCCAGGGGATGCTCCTTCAGAGACAGGCTGGTGGTGCGGTAATCCTCGGCCACATGCTGTGCGCCGCTCATAGCCGGCAGGGCGGCGGCGGTCTCAAACAGCGGCAAGCCCGCCAGCAAAGGCGTCTCGCGCGCGGCCTTGATCTCCGGCGCCAGGCCTTTGACCGCCCATAGCGCGGCGCGGCGGTCCATGCCGATGGAGCGGCAGGCGTCCGCCTCGGCTAGCAGTTCGAGCGTGCGGCGAGACAGGCCGGCGGCGACGAAGTCGGCCAAGGTGCTCGCGCCTTCAACCCGGGCCTTCATCAGCAGCAGGGCTTCCTTGTCCTTGATCCCCTTGACCTGCCGCAAGCCCAAGCGGACGGCCTTCAACCGACTGTCCGGGTCAGTCGCCGGCTCCAGGGTGCAGTCCCAGTCACTGGCCAGGATGTCGGGCGGTCTTACCTCGACCTTGCCATTGTCCCTCGCGTCGCGGACGAGCTGGGCGGGTTGATAGAACCCCATGGGCTGGCTGTTGATCAGGGCCGCGCAGAAGACGTCCGGCCAGACGCATTTGATCCAGGCCGAAGCGTAGACCAGCAGGGCGAAGCTGACCGCATGGCTCTCCGGGAAGCCGTAGGAGCCAAACCCCTCGATCTGCTTGAAACAGCGCTGGGCGAAGTCGAGCTCATAGCCCCGGCGCGTCATGCCGCCGATGAAGTTCTCCTTGTGGACGCCGAGATCCCCCTGGCTCTTGAAGGTGGCCATGCAGCGTCGGAGTTGGTTGGCTTCCGCCTCCGAGAACTTGGCCGCCTCAATAGCCAGGCGCATAGCCTGCTCCTGGAAGAGCGGCACGCCCATGGTCTTTTTGAGGATCGACTCCAACTCGTCCGGCTCGCCATGCTCCGGCGAGGGCTTGGGGTAACTAACCGGCTCTAGTCCTTGTCTGCGCTTCAAATAGGGATGGACCATGTTCCCCTGGATCGGACCGGGCCGCACGATCGCCACCTGGATGGCGAGGTCGTAGAAATTCTCCGGCCGCAGGCGCGGCAACATCGACATCTGGGCCCGGCTCTCCACCTGGAAGACCCCCACGGAGTCCGCCTTCTGCAGCATAGCGTAGACCTCCGGCGCCTCCTGCGGGATTTCAGCCAGATCCTTGATCGGCAGGCCATGGTCCTTCTGCAGCATGCGGAAGGCGCGCTTGATGGCGGTCAGCATGCCCAAGGCCAGGATGTCGACCTTCATCAGGCCGACCTCGTCAATGTCGTCCTTGTCCCATTCGATGAACGTCCGGTCCTTCATGGCCGCGTTGCCGATGGGCACGGTCTCGTCCAACCGCCGCTTGGTCAGTACATAACCGCCTACGTGCTGCGACAGGTGGCGGGGGAATTTCAGCAGCTCCGTCGCCAAGGCCACGGCCCGCTGGATCTCCAGATTGTCAGGATCGAGCCCGGCTTGGCGGATATGCTCCTTTGGCAGGCCATCACCCCAGCTGCCCCACACCGTGTTGGCCAGGGCCGCGGTGATGTCCTCGGTCAGACCCAGCGCCTTGCCCACCTGGCGGATGGCGCTGCGGGGACGGTAGTGGATGACGGTGGCGCAGATCGCCGCCCGGTGGCGACCGTAGCGCTCATAGACATACTGCATCACCTCCTCGCGCCGCTCGTGTTCGAAGTCGACGTCGATATCCGGCGGCTCGCCCCGCTCCTCGGACAGGAAGCGGGCGAAGAGCAGGTCCTGGTTAGGCTTTGTCGGATCGACCGCAGTGACGCCCAGACAGAAGCAGACCGATGAGTTGGCGGCCGACCCCCGCCCCTGGCACAGGATTGGATCGGGCCGCGACCGCGCCCACTGGACGATGTCATTCACCGTCAGGAAATAGTCCGGGACCTTCAGCTTCTTGATCAGCGTCAACTCCTTGTGGAGCAGGTCGCGAACCTTGTCAGGAATAACCCCGCCATAGCGCGCCTTGGCGCCGTCCCAAGACAGCTTGGTCAGGTGGCGGATGGCCGTGGAGCCCGGCGGCACCGGCTCGTCCGGGTATTCATATCGCAGCTGCTTCAGGTCAAATCCGATCCGCTCCACGATCTCGGCCGAACGCTCCACCGCTTCCGGCCAGCGGGCGAACAGGCGGGCCATCTCGGCCGGCGGCTTCATATGGCGCTCGGCGTTGGCCTCCAGCCGAAAGCCCGCCTCCTGGATCGTGCAGTTGTGGTGGATACAGGTCAGGACGTCCTGCAAGGGCCGCCGCTCTGGCCCGTGGTAGAGCACGTCGCCCGTGGCCGTCATCGGCGCGCGGTGCGTCTTCGCCAGCTCTCCCAGATGCGACAGCCGCTTGATGTCCTGGGCGGCGTAGAGGCGGCTGGCGGCGATCCACAGCCGGCCGCGCAATTCACCCGCCATCATCGCCAGATCGCGTTCGAAAGCCTGGTCCAGAACCGGGGGCGGCACGGCCAAGACCAGTTGCCCCTCGGAATGCTCCAGGAAGTCCGTCCAGGTCAGATGGCAGTCGCCCTTCTTCGCCCGCCGTTGGCCGACGGTGAGCAGGCGGGTCAACCGGCCGAACGCCTCCCGGTCAGAGGGATAGACCAGCAGGCTGGGCGTGCCGTCCATGAAGTCGAGCCGGCAGCCGGTCAGGGCGCGGACCTTCATGTCCTTGGCCTTGCTCCAGGCGCGCACCACCCCGGCCAGGCTGTTGCGGTCGGTGATCCCCACGGCCTCCATACCCAGCGCCTCGGCGGCGATGACCAACTCACCGGGGTGCGAGGCCCCGCGCAGGAAGGAGTAGTTGCTCGTCGTCTGGAGTTCGGCGTAGCGCGTCATGCGAACAGGCCGTGCAGCCACCAGCGCGGCAGTTCTTCGCCGCCGTAGAGGCCGGCGCGGAAGATCCAGAAACGCGCGCCGGCTGCGTCCTCGACCCGGTAGTAGTCGCGCACCCGATCGCTGCTGACCTGATCCAGCGGCCGCCGCCACCATTCGTCGCCGATGCGTTCTGGGCCTTCGGCGCAGGTGACCAGATGCGTGCGACCGCGCCACTGGAATTTCGAGGGCGGGTTGTCGGGCAGCAGGGCCATGGCCTCGATGGGCTCGGGCTGGCGAAACAGGCGCACCGGGCGAGGCTTGCCCGGGTCCCAGCGCTCCGGCAGGTCGGACAGGGCCGGGCCGCGCTTCACAGCACGCTCCGGCACGTGGCTCTGCACCGGCAGACTGCGGAACACCCTCCCCTCGCCCAAGCGCGCGGTCAGGCGGTCGACCAGGGCGGCGACACCCTCCTGGGCTAGAGCCTCGGCGTCGTCGTCCAGCCGCACCTGCCGCTCGGCCAGGGTCTCGACCTCTTCGGCGCACAGGGTCGCGACCTCGATGCCGAAGCCGGGATCGACCTCGCCCAACTTGGGCTTGAGCAGGCGGGCAATGGGCGCCGGCGTGCGGCCCGGACGCGACAGGCCGGCGGTCAGGCTATACGCACGGCCATCCAGGCGATGGAAAGTCAGAACAAACCGCCGCGCGCCCTGTCCTCGTGCGTTCAGGCGCTCGGCCATGGCGGCCAGGATGTCGTCGGTGACCCGCTCCAGGTCCTCCAGGGCGCTGATCGGCTCGGCGAAGGCGAGACGCTCGAACCACGGCGTCGGGGGACGGCGGAAAGCGAGGGCCTCCTCCAGTCCGCCCAAGGCCTGATCCAGGCGCAACATCAGTCCCATGCCGAACCGGCGGGCCAGACCCGCGCGTGGCTGGTCAAGGATGCGTCCCACCTTGGTCAGGCCCAGGCGCGGCAACTGGGCGGCGGCGGTGTCGTCCAGGCGCAGGGCGGCGATGGGCAGGGGCCGCAGGAAGGCCGCCTGCTCCGCCGGCGGAATGACCACCACTCGTTTGCCCCCGAACCGCGCCAGGGCCCAGGCCGCCCCGGCGGTGTCGGCGACCGCGGCGCGCGCGGGAATGGTGTTGACCGCCAGACGCGTGACCAGGTCGGCCGCCATGGCCGCCTCATCGCCCCACAAGTGCGAGACTCCCGTGATGTCCAAGAACAGGCCGTCCAGGCCGTCCGTCGCCACGGCGGGGGAGAAGCGCACGCACCAGTCGCACAGCGCCTCCAGGGCCGCCGCGTCGCCGGTGGGGTCGTAATCGGCGGAATGCAGTTCGGGGACCAGGGCCGAGGCGTCGGCCGCTTTCTGCCCCGCGAACAGGCCCAGGGCGCTGGCCGTCTCGTCCACCGCCGCCAGTCGTCGCGTCCCGGCTTCGGACTGGATCAAGGCGAAGGGCTTGGCCGCGCCGCCGTCCTCAAGCCCGCTGGCGTTCTTGCGCCGCCACGTCGTGATTGGCCAGTTCGGGCACCACAGCGAAAGGATGCGCGCCATCTTCGTCCTCCTTCTGCTGCAAAAGCCACTCACCGGACCGACCGCCCCGGCAGCGTTCCAGGGCGACCCGCCAGCGCGGCGCGCCCAGCCCCCAGGGCTCCGGTTCACAGGGCGCCGCGCCGATCCGCCAGCGGGTGGCCGAGGCCGAGCCCGATGGCTCCGCCCTGCCCCGCGATGGTCCGCCGAACGGTTTGCGGCGCAGGACAAAGCCGGTGGCTCCCCGCCGCTCGCAGGCCAGTTGCAGACGTCGCCCGGCCCGCAGGTCGGGAGCCTCGACCTCGCCCACCGCAGCCGCCACGCCCACCGAGCCCAGGGCGTCCTCCAGCGCCGCCAGGGCCTCGGCTTCGTCGCGGACGCAGACCTGGATCAGGCGGTCGACTGGAAAGCCCAGAGAGGCGAGGCCTGGCGCATGCAGGTCGTCACGCCGCATCACCCAGACCACTTCACCCTTAGCGGCCAAGGCCCCGACCATCAGGGCGGTGAACCCCGCCGCGCAGGCGGCGGTCTCGGTCTCTAGCCCCTCACCCGCCACCTCGTGCCAACGACCCAGCGGCAGGCCGCCTTGGGGAAAGCACCCGTCGATACGGGGATCGCCGAAGGACAGAACGGGACTCAGAGTCCGAGTCCCCGCCTCCAGGGCGGCGATCTGGCCCTTCAAGACCGAAAGCCGCGCGGCGCGCGAACCAGACATGTGGTCGATCCCGTGCTTTATGTTCTACTTTTGTTCTAATAACAGTGAAGCCGGGAGTCCAGTTTCATCTCGCGTGGCGACGTCGCGTCGCAGCCCGGCGCAGGTGTGCGAGACTGCTGGCAGATTCTGATTCTCCGAGCCCCTGCATGAAGCCCGCGATCATCTTCCAGCCCGGCATGGTGGGCGACATCTTCTTCATCCAGAAGATCGCCAAGGCCTACGCCGCCGAGGGCCGACGGGTGATCATGCCGGTGCTGCAAAAGCATGCCTGGGTCTATGACGCCCTGGTCATGCCGGACAACATCGAGACGCCGATCCTGGAGGAGCCGTTCGATTTCCGGGACGAGGTGATGTTCCTCTCGGACAAGATCGCCCTGACCCCGATCGAAGGACCGAACTACACCTACCTGTCGCTGTTCTTCAGCTGGCGCTATGCGCCCAAGCTGACGATGGAGCTGAAGTACAAGGTCGCCGGGATCGAGTTCGACGACTGGGCCGATCACGTCGAACTGCGCCGCGACCTGGCCAAGGAAGAAGCGCTGTTCCGCCATCTCGGCCTGGACGACGGCGCGCCCTACGCCCTGATCAACGAAAACTGCTCAAGCCGCATGATCCCCTTCCCGCACCGCGCGCCAGAGAAGGAGGTGCGCCTGCAACAGGTCGAGGGCTACAGCCTGTTCGACTGGTGTACGGTGATCGAGCGGGCGGCGCGGATCGCCTCCGTCGACACCTCCCTGGTGCTGCTGGTCGAGGTGCTGAAGATCCGCGACAAGCCCCTGCACGTGGTGTCACGCTACGAGCCGCCAAGCTTCCGCGAACTGGAGAACATCCTGAAGCTGGACTGGCGCTTCTACTTCCTCGCCGAGCACCTGGCCTACGCCTAGGCCGGCAGCTTCCTACGCAGGGCGACGGCGACGGCCACGCCGATCACGGCGCCGATCCCGACAGCGTCGGCCAGCATATCAGCCCACTCGGCGTCACGGTCGAAGAGCGGCAGCGACTGCAGGATCTCGATCAGCCCGCCGAAGCCCAGCATCAGCACGGCCACTCGCCACAGCTTCATCTTCGGGAAGGCCAGCAGAGCCATCCCGGTCAGGACGAAAAAGGTCCCGCCATGCAGGGCCTTGTCCCACGGAACGAGCGAGCCGGGCCCGCCAGGCGGGCTGAGCGCCTGCCAGACAGTGAAGCAGCAGGCGGCCGCGAACAGCGCTTTGAACAGGATCGCGGCCGCCTTCCACATGGGCTTAGAACCGCAGGGCCCGGGCTTCCTTGACGTGCGGCAGGGCCTGGATCTTGGCCAGCAGCGCGTCGTCAGGTGCCTGATCCACGCCCACCAGGGCGATAGCGTCGTCGCCGGCGCCTACGCGACCAAGGTTGAAGGTGGCGATATTGACGCCCGCCTCGCCCAGCAGACCGCCCAGCGCGCCGATGAAGCCCGGCTTGTCCAGGTTGTTGACGTAGAGCATGGCCGGCGAGAAAGCCGCGTCCAGCTCCATGCCCTTCACCTCGACGATGCGCGGGGCGCCGCCGACCACGATGCCGGCGAAGCCGCGCTTGCCCTTCTCGGTGGTGATAGTGATGCGCATCAGGCTGTCATAGGTGGGGCTGACCTCCTGGCGGCTTTCGGAGACGGTGATGCCGCGCTCCTTGGCCACAGCCGGAGCCGAGACCATGTTGATCTCCGCCAGCATCGGCTTGAGAATTCCCGACAGAGCCGCCGAGGTCATCGGCTTGACGTTTAGGGCCGCCACGTCGCCCTCATAGGCGATGTCGATGGCCTTGATGCCGAAGTCGACCATCTGGCCGGCCAGGGCGCCGATCTTCTCGGCCAGGGCTACGTAAGGCTTCAGCTTCGGCGCTTCTTCCGCCGTAATCGACGGGCTGTTCAGGGCGTTGGTGACGGCGCCCGTCAGCAGGTAGTCGCTCATCTGTTCGGCGACCTGCAGGGCGACGTTCTCCTGCGCCTCGTTGGTGCTGGCGCCCAGGTGCGGGGTGGCCACGACCTTGTCCGAACCGAACAGCGGATTTTCCTTGGCCGGCTCGGTGACGAACACGTCGAAGGCGGCGCCGCCCACATGACCGTCGTCCAGCAGCTTGCGCAGGGCCACCTCGTCCACCAGACCGCCGCGGGCGCAGTTGACGATCAGCACGCCCTTCTTGGTCTTGGCCAGGTTTTCGGCCGACAGGATGTTGCGGGTCTTATCGGTCAGCGGGGTGTGCAGGGTGATGACGTCGGCCCGGGCCAGCAGCTCGTCCAGCTCGACCTTCTCGACGCCGATCTCCACAGCGCGCTCCGGCGACAGGAAGGGGTCATAGGCCACGACCTTCATCTTCAGGCCCAGGGCGCGGTCGGCGACGATGCCGCCGATGTTGCCGGCGCCGATCAGGCCGAGCGTCTTGGCGTAGAGCTCCACGCCCATGAAGCGGTTCTTCTCCCACTTCCCGGCCTGGGTGCTGGCGTCGGCGGCGGGCAGTTGGCGGGCCAGGGCGAACATCATGGCGATGGCGTGCTCGGCCGTGGTGATCGAGTTGCCGAACGGGGTGTTCATCACCACCACGCCCTTGGCGGTGGCGGCGGGGATGTCGACGTTGTCGACGCCGATGCCGGCGCGGGCGATGACCTGCAGCTTGTTGGCGGCGGCGATCACGTCCTTGTCGAGCTTGGCGCCCGAGCGGATGGCGATGCCGTCATAGTCGCCGATCACGGCGATCAGCTCGTCTTTGGACAGGCCGGTCTTGATGTCGAAATCAACACCGCGGTTCTTGAAGATATCGACAGCGGCGGGGCTCAGCTTGTCAGCGATGAGAACGCGGGGAGCGGTCATGGAAGTCTCCGAAATTCGGGGGCGCGAGGCGCCGTCTCTGCGGGCGCGGCACGGCCGTGAAGGGGAAGTCGGCCGGGGTCCCGCCCCGGCCGGAAATCAGGCGGCTTGAAGCTCGGCCGCGACCGTGGCGAAGGCCCAGTCGAGCCAGGGCGTGAGCGCCTCCACGTCGGAGGTCTCCACCGTGGCGCCGCACCAGATGCGCAGGCCTGCCGGGGCGTCGCGATAGCCGCCGATGTCGAGGGCCGCGCCTTCCTTCTCCAGGACGGTGGCCAGCTTCTTGGCGAAGTCAGCTTGGGCGTCATCGGAGAGGGCGGCGACCTTGGGGTCCACCACCTTCAGGCACACCGAGGTGTTGGAGCGGATCGAGGCGTCTTCGGCCAGGAAGTCGACCCACGGGGTCTTGGCTACCCAGCGGGTCAGGGCCGCCAGGTTCTCGTCCGCGCGACGCTGCATCTCCTGCAGGCCGCCGATGGCCGAGGCCCATTTCAGGGCGTCGATGGCGTCCTCGACGCAGAGCATCGAGGGGGTGTTGATGGTCGCGCCTTCGAAGATGTCGAGGCTGACCTTGCCGCCCTTGGTCATGCGGAACAGCTTCGGCATCGGCCAGGCGGGGGCGTAGCTCTCCAGGCGGGCGACGGCGCGCGGGCCGAGGATCAGGACGCCGTGCGCACCCTCCCCGCCCAAAGCCTTCTGCCAGGAGAAGGTGACCACATCGAGCTTGGCCCAATCGAGCTTCTGGGCGAAGGCGGCGCTGGTGGCGTCGCAGATGGTGATGCCTTCACGGTCGGCCGAAATGAAGTCGGCGTTGGGCACGCGCACGCCCGAGGTCGTGCCGTTCCAAGTGAAGACCAGATCCGCGTCAGGGCGGACCTTCGAGGTGTCGGGCAGCTTGCCATACGGGGCGTCCAACACCTCCACGTTCGGCAGCTTCAGTTGTTTGGTGACGTCCGTGACCCAGTCCTTGCCGAAGGATTCGAAGGCCAGCAGCTGCACCGGGCGCGCGCCCAGCATCGACCACATCGCCATCTCGACGGCGCCGGTGTCCGACCCGGGAACGATGCCGATCAGATAGTCCGCCGGAACCTCGAGCACCTCACGGGTGCGGTCGATGGCTTCCTTCAGACGCGCCTTGCCCGGCTTGGAGCGGTGCGACCGGCCAAGGACGGCGTTGGTCAGATTTTCGGGGGCCCAGCCCGGGCGCTTGGCGCAGGGGCCGGAAGAGAATTCGGGGCGCGCGGGGCGCACAGCCGGTTTCGCCGCGGGTGCGGTCGTAGTCGTCATAACGATGTCTCCCATCCTTACAGATGAGCAGCGCTCCGTTGGGAGAGCGTGGCCCGCCGCCGAAGAACCGCATATCGGCCCGACGCGCAAGGAGAGATTTTCTGGAGAGGCGTTACGCCACCCTGCGACGCATAGCGCCGAACGTGCCGACAATGATGGCGACGAGGATCGCGATGGTGACGAGGTTGTTGACCAGGGAATAGGTCAGGTCGTGCTCGCGTTCGCCCACGAAATAGTAGGCGTGAAGACTGAACTGGATGCCCTGTAACAGCATGGCGGCGCCCAACCAGGCGCGGCCATATCGCATGGCCAGAAAGAGCAGAGCCACGGCCAGGATTCCATCCAGCGCCAGCAGCGCCGTGGGCACCCCGCCGGAGGGGAAGAGCCCATGCACCGCCCAGGCTAGAACACCCCCGGTGAGAATCGCGAGACTTCCGTACCGTTCCGCCATCCCACCCTTCGTCAAAGCGAAGAGAACCACGGCCAGAAGGACGAGCCACAGGACAACAATCGAAAGCACTGGCGACATCCCTGAACCCTAGCTCAAGTCTAGGGTTCAGGGGGTTAAAGTCCCGCAATGTTGTCCGGTCAGCCGACCTGACGACGCCCTTCGCGGACCGGTGCGGCCGAGGCTTCCTTCATCTCGAAGCCAGCCATCTTGGTGCGGATGCCCAGACGAAGCTTGGTTTCGCCGAGGACGCCATGCGCCTCCACCATCGCCGTGCGGGCCGCGCCGAGAGCGCTGATCGCCTCGACGAGCTTGGCGCAGGCCTGATCCCCCACCGTGGCCGACGCCCCAAGGTCCTTACGGGCCTTGAGCATTTCCGCCATCATTTCCGATGCTTCGAGCATCGCCGCGTCGATAGCGTTTTCGGTCGCGAACAACTTGTTCGCCACCCGTTGTGCCACGAATGCTTTTTCCACGTCCGCCTCCGTTGTTGAGCGCGAAGCAGATGGTAAATGAAATCTTAACGTGCGGCCAAGCTTATTAACGCCGTCACGCGTCTTGTTAACCATGCTCGCCCGAAAATTGAGCACCGCGGGCTGGAAGCGAAGCGTTAGGGAAAATCGGCGATGCTGCGCCGTGCTTCCATTTGTGCGTGCGAGTTGATGAGCAGCGAAGGTCGGTCCTCCTCCCGTTCGACCCATGCGACCCTGCAGGGCCGCATCGCCGCGGTGGCGCTGGTCACCACGGTGATCGTGCTGCTGGCCGCCTGCTTGACCTTCCTCTTCCAGAAGACGGCCGGCGCCAATGAAGCGCGCCGACGCAATCATGAGGTCCTGGCCCAGGTCCTGGCAGGTAACGCCGCCGGCCCCGTGCTGGCCGGCGACCGCATCGCCGCCCGTCAGGTGCTGAGCGCCATGAAGGCCGCGCCCCAGGTGACGGTCGCCCTGCTACGAGACCGTGACGGCCGCGTCCTGGCGGCCTATGGCGATCTCGCTCAGGGCGAGACAGTGTCGGTCTCGGCCCCCGTGATCTCGCGGGGCTACATGATCGGCCGGGTCGAGCTGCACCGCGCCAAGCCGCCGCTTCTGCAGATCACCGCCCAGGACATCGCCCTGATCGGAGCCCTGTTCTTCGGCTCGGCGGGCCTGGCCCTGCTGCTGGCCAACAGCCTGGCGCGCCGCATCAGCGCGCCCATGGAGCGGCTGTCGCACGCCATGCGGGCCATCGCCGCCAGCGGCCGGTTCGAGCCGGTGAACGAAACCGCCCGCGACGACGTGGTCCACAACCTGACCCGCAGCTTCAACGACCTGCTCGGCCAGCTGGGAGCCAACGACCGCACCCTGCGGCGGACCATGCGCGAGCTGGTCCAGGCCCGCGACGACGCCGAGGCCGCCAACCGGCTGAAGTCGCACTTCCTGTCCAATATGAGCCACGAGATCCGCACGCCGCTGAACGGGGTGCTGGCCATGGCCGAAGTCATGGCCATGGGTGAGCTCAGCCCCATCCAGCAGGAGCGCCTGACGGTGATCCGCCGGTCGGGCGAGATCCTGCTGTCGGTTCTGAACGACGTGCTGGATCTGTCCAAGATCGAGGCCGGCCGCCTGAAGCTGGCGTCCGAGCCGTTCGACCTGCGCGACCTGGTCTGGTCCGCCGCCGACCCCTACGCCATCTCGGCCGCCGACAAGGGCCTGGCCTTCGACGTCCACGTCGAGGAGCCGGCCATGGGCCGCTGGCTGGGCGACTCGGCCCGGGTGGGCCAGATCGTCGCCGCCCTGCTGTCCAACGCCGTGAAATTCACCGACGCCGGCGCGGTCCGCACCCGCCTCTCCCTGGGCGAGGATGGGGCGCTGGAGCTGCGCGTTTCGGACACCGGCATGGGCATTTCCGAAGCCCAGCGCGCGCGCCTGTTCGACCGCTTCGTCCAGGCCGACGATTCGACCACCCGCCAGTTCGGCGGCCTGGGCCTGGGCCTGACCCTAGCCCGCGAGCTGGCCGAGGCCATGCAGGGCGGCATCAGCGTCGAGAGCCGCCTTGGCGAGGGCGCGGCCTTCACCGTCCGACTGCCGCTGGAGCGGGTCGAGGACAAGGCCGAGGCCGCCGGCCGCGGCGTCAATCCGGCCCGCGCCCTGCGCGTGCTGGCGGCCGACGACAACGTCACCAACCAGAAGGTCATCACCGCCATCCTGGCCCCGCTGGGCGTGACCCTGGACATCGTCAGCGACGGCCAGGCCGCCATCGAAGCGTGCGACCAGGTAGAGTACGACCTCGTCCTGCTCGACATCCACATGCCGGTGCTGGACGGACTGGAGGCGGCCCGCGCGATCCGCGCCGCCGAAGCCAAGGGCGGCCGCGGCCGAACCCCCATCCTGGCCGTCACCGCCGACGCCTCCGACCAGCAGCGCCAGGCCTATATCGCCGCCGGCATGGACGGCCACGTGGCCAAGCCGATCGAGGTGGCCAAGCTGTATGACGCCATCGACCGGGCGGCCAGCGGCGACCTGATCGTCAAGGCCGCCTAGGCATAGACGCCGCCGCCTCAAGCACTCGCCCAGGTTCACGAACCTGAACGCAACATAACGAGCGCGTCAGAACCGTTTCAGGCTTCGCGTGTTCTTCTTGCCCCAACGTCGTCAACGGGACGGCGTGAGTTCAAGAGGAACCGACCATGAAAAAGATCCTGCTCTCGATCGTCGCGGTGTCGGCCCTGGCGGCCACGACCGTTCCCGCCATGGCCCAATCCTGGCAGTCGATCAACAACCGTCAGGCCAACCTGGACCGCCGCATCGACCAAGGCGTCCGCAACGGCCAGATCACCCGCAGCGAGGCCTATCGTCTGCGCGCCGAGTTCCGCGACCTGAACCGTCTCGAGAACCGCTACCGCCGCGGCGGCCTGAACAACTGGGAGCGCGCCGACCTGGATCGCCGCTTCGACCGACTGGCCGCCGCCGTCCGCTACGAGCGCCGCGATGGCGACCGTTACGGCTACGGCTACGGCGATCGTAACCGCTACTAGGCCCTGAGGGATAACCCTCGGCCCGCAGCCCCGCCCGGCGCTTCCGCCGGGCGGGGTTTTGGCGTTTAAGGCCGGCCATGACCTACGAACTCACCCACGCCGGCTACGTCGTCAGCGACGATCAGGACCGCATCGACCTGGACCGCGCCCACCAGTGGATCGGCCAGGAAAGCTATTGGGCGCAGGGCATCCCCCGCGCCACGCTGGAGAAGGCCGTGCGCAACAGCCTGGCCTTTGGCGTCTACGCCCCGTCGGGCGAGATGGCGGCCATGGCCCGGGTGGTCACCGACCGGGCGACCTTCGCCTGGCTGTGCGACGTGTTCGTGGACGAGGCCCATCGCGGCCACGGCCTGGGCAAGGCGATCATGCGGGCCTTCACCGAGCATCCCGACCTGCAGGGTCTGCGCCGCAGGCACCTGGCCACCGCCGACGCCCACGGCCTGTACGCCCAGTTCGGCTTCAAGCCCCTGGACGGGGTCGACCGCTGGATGGAAATCGTCGACCGGGACGTCTATCGGCGGTGAGCTTTTCACGCGTGGGCTGGGCTGATCTCGCCCTCCCGTTTTCCCTGCTTCCCTCGCCCTTGTGGCGAGGGTCCCTGCGTCCGTAGCGACGGCGCGCTTCGCCCAAGCGCAATGCCCGCCGATACAGGGATCCTCGCCACAAGGGCGAGGAAGGCGGATAACCTCTAGTCCTCCTCCTCCACCACTGTCAGTTCCGGCCAGCGGGCGCGGGCGGAGGCCACGACCTTGTCCCAGCCGGTCGCCTTCTGACGATGGGGATTGGGGCGCAGGGTCATGGAGAACAGGTCCTCCAGCCCAAAGGGCGCGACGATGGTCAGGGAGTCGTCGTCCTCCAGCCGCGCGCCCACCGAAAAGGCCGGCGCCACGAAGCGGGTCAGGGCCTCGGACGAGTTGGGCAGCGGGACGTAGGGCTCGCGGAAGCGGTGTTCGAACCACAGGTGGACGCGGGCCTGGTTGCGCACCTCGACCATCGAACTGAGCGGTTCATCGAAGGCGGCGGCGACCTGGCGGATGATCACGTCCTCGGCCTCATAGGACAGGTCCGACGGGTCGAAATAGCCCAGGTCGTAGTCCTTGATCCCATAGTCGGCGGGCCGGCCGGTCAGGTGGTTCCACACCGGCTGGTAGATGGCGCCGGAAAAGATCAGCCAGTCCGGCAGATCCAGGCCCCGCGCGGTCCGCATCACCGTCATCAGCTGAGGCGTGGCGCGCAGGATGGCTTCGAGGCGGCGGTTAAGGTCGGTCATCGCATCTCCTCCCCTGCGAAGCGGGTGAGGAGAAGGACATCATCGTCATCATCTTCACCCCCGCATCGTCCATCCGTGATCCAGCGGGCCGTGGCCGGCGCCGAAACCGGGGGCGCGGAGCATGGCTTCGTGGACGTAGTTCCAGGCGCGGGCCACCGCCTCGGTCAGGGGCAGGCCCTGGGCCAGGCCGGTCGCGCAGGCGCTGGCCAGGGTGCAGCCGGTGCCGTGGGTGTGGCGGGTGTCGATGCGCTCGCCCTCGAACACCGTCTCGCCGGCCGGGGTGATCAGCAGGTCGATGACCCGGTCGCCTTCGATATGGCCGCCCTTCATCAGCACCGCCGCCGCGCCCAGGCCCAGCAGGGCCTCGCCCGCGCGGCGCAGGTCGTCGGTGGTCTCGACCGTCAGGCCGGTGAGGGTCGCGGCTTCCGGCGCATTGGGGGTCAGCAGGGCCGCGCGCGGAACCAGCAGATGACGCACCGCCTCGACCGCCTCGGTCGGAAGCAGGGCCGCGCCGCCCTTGGCGATCATCACCGGGTCGATCACGGCGGGCACGCCTCCGGCGGTCAGGATCAGGCGGGCCACGGCCTGCACCGTCTCCACATCGCCCAGCATGCCGGTCTTGATGGCGTCGGCGCCGATATCGTCCAGCACCGCCCGGCCCTGGGCCTCGATCACGTCCACGGGAATGGGATGCACGCCGGTCACGCCAAGGGTGTTCTGCACGGTGATGGCGGTGATGGCGGTGGCCGCATAGCCGCCCAGGGCGGTGACCGTCTTGATGTCGGCCTGGATGCCCGCCCCGCCGCCGGAATCGGAGCCGGCGATGATCAGGACGCGGCCGCGCTTGGCCGAAGCGGAAGGGATGGAGGGAGCGGCGCTCATGGCCCCGGTTCTAGCCGCGACGGCGCCCACTGTCTCCACCGGACGACGCGCCGCATAGGGGTCGGGGACAAGCACCCGCACCGACGGCCCCGCGTGGCGGGCGCCGTCGCGCGGCGTGGAGGCGGTCGGGGCGTCGCCGACGCGCCCGGACAGGCGGATCAGCGGGTCGGTGAGGAAGGAAGGAGGCGTGAGCATGACCTATCCTCCCATACCGCCGGAGGGAGCGGATAAGCCGGCCGGAAAATGTCTCCGGAGTCTCCGATTTGGGTCCCGGAGTAGCGAGAGTATCGGTCTCGGGAGTAGCGTGTGGTGGGCCCGTTCACACCCAATTTGACTTCGGCACGCTAAGAGGGCCTATTGTGATTGACTGTCGTTTTCTGCGAGGACGCTCGGCGACCCGCAGTGCGGTAGCGTTCCCCTCTTGTTCTTAGAGCCGGTTTCAATTAGCTTGCGAGCCTTGATAGGCGATTTGGGCGAGCTACTGAGGTAGCGCGACCTCCAGACGCCAAAGTAGCCCGCAAAACGTTTTCGACCCCACGCCTTCCGCGCGGGGTTTTTTATTGTCGTAATGACATTGAATTTCCGGCGACCTTTAGCGCTCGTCGGATAGCGCGCCCCCGCACTGTGGGCATCCTCAGCACCGAAAAAGCAAACTCGCTGACCTCTGGTCAGGCGGGCATTTGGTGCTGCATCCTCGGAGAGCTAGATGCAGATCGGGCTCGCCATTGCAATTCTTGGATTGCTGACGGCGCTGGTGGGACTGCTTGCTGCAGTACTCGCCTGGCAAACCGCCGCGCTCCAACTCGCAACGGCGTTGATCGAGCTCCGCACCGCCTTGCTAAAATAAACGGCGGCGGCCAATGGGCCGGTGAGCACTCATTGTCCATAGGTGTAACGCCCGTCGCGCAAGCGACGGGCGCCAAAGGCGTTTGTGGGTACCCCCACGAAGTACCCAGACGAGTCCGATGCCAACGCCGCCAACCGCATCTCGTTCAGCCCTTTAAAGGGCCGAACATGCCGGACTCGGTCATTGCCAAGTATATGCCCTTAATGGCGATTGCGGTTTCTTGAGTAACGAACAACGATGATCGATTGCCGTGAGGACGACCTAGCAGATATGGCCGCATAGTCTCCCACGTCTCGGCGCGCTGAGCCCACCGCCACACTGGCAATTCCTGCTCTAGCATCAGCGGCACGGCCCAACGTTTAGGGATCGTAAGGTTCTGCTCCAGGCCTTCCGACCACTTGCAACGCACGAGGATTGGGGTGGCCATTTGGGAATAGAACGGCACATCAAGACGCTCGGCGCTGATTGACGCGCAAGGCACTTCGAGCAGCCTTTGAGCGGAATCTATAACCCGCTGGCCGTCGTCGTAAGGGCACGTGATAAACCCATGCGCAAAGTACCTAGTATGGTCCAGACCGATATAGCCGCATCGATCGCTCGGATAAGTCTCCGGATGCCTGCCATCATGGTTTGCGACCAACGGATGCCAAGTGGGATAGCCATCAACGGCCGGCCCAAGGTCTGAAACGATCTCTTGCAACGCGGCTTCCGCTTCCTCGCGCTGCTTTGGGTCAAAGTCCCTGGGCACGAGGTAATTTTTGACCTCTTGAAACCTGCTAGACGCAGCCTCATCAGCTCTAAACGCCATTGATCAACTCCCAAGCCAAAGCGCCGGGCTCAAATCTATCAATCTACGCATGATTTATCAATATCATGCAGAAAATGTCACTCTTGTGCATGGACATAAATAGCCATGCACGCTTAGCGAGCGGTTCTTCCTTCCTGCATCACACCGGCCAGCTCCCTGAGGGTGAAACGCTCCGATCCGTTCGGCGATTTTCTGGAGACCGAGGGCGCGAACCTGACTGACCGCCGCGCGCGCTGCGTCGGCGGTTGACGTTCACCGCCCTGAACCGACGTCCCTCGACTTCAGGCGATGCCCCACCTCTACGATCGCCGTGAGAGCGGGAATGAGCTCGCCGCCGAGCGGGGTCAGGGCGTATTCCACCGAAGGCGGCGAGGTCGGCAGGACTTGGCGTTCCAGCACGCCCCGATCTCGCAGCTCTCGCAGCCGCTGGGACAAGACCTTGGCTGAAACCGGCGGAATGTCGGCGCGAAGCTCGCTGAACCGCCGAGGCCCTTCGCGCAGATGCCAGATGACGTTCGCCGCCCAGGCCCCGGAAAGCACCGCCATGCACTCCGTCAGGTCGCACGGCTCAGGCGGCGGCGCGCCGCGGTTCTTGCGCATCTTGAGGCTCATGAGGAGGCCGTCTCGGTTACCGGTGAGAAACTCGATAATCAGGTTACCATCAGAAACCTGGTTGGCGATGGAAATCGGGGGCCCTAGGTCTGCCTCCTGTTTTCAACGGGAGTCTTTCCGATGCGCCTCTACTTCAAGCCGGGAGCCTGCTCGCTCGCGTCCCGGATCGTTCTCATCGAGCTTGGCCGGGACTTCACGGCGGTCAGCGTCGATACCGACGCGGGCCGGACCGAGGACGGCCGCGACTATCGCGCCGTAAACCCGCGCGGATACGTGCCGGCGCTGGAACTCGACGACGGCCGGGTGATCACGGAGAACCCCGCGCTGCTCCAGTATCTGGGCGACCTGGAGCCGGGGTTGCTGACGCCGCCCGCCGGAAGCTGGGATCGGGTGCGGCTTCAAGAGGCGCTGAACTTCATCTCCTCGGAGCTCCACAAGGCGTTCTCGCCCTTCTTCCAAGGCGAGGCGACTGGGGACCGCTTGGCCTCCGCCCAGGCTCATTTGAGCCGCCGCGTCGGGGAGGTGGAGCGGATGCTGGATGGCGGGAGCGCCTATCTTCTCGGTGATCGCATGTCGGTGGCGGACGTCTACCTGTTCGTCGTCCTCAACTGGGCGGGGTTCATCGGTTTCGAACTCCAGGACTGGCCGCGCGTGTCCGACTTCATGGCCCGCATGGGCGAGCGCCCGTCGGTCCAGGCCGCCCTGACGCAGGAAGGCCTGCTGAAGGCCGCCGCATGACCGCCGCCGCCTTCGCCGAGATCAGCGAAGTCCTCGCGGACTATTTCGACGGCCTCCACCACTGCGATGTCGAGAAGCTGGCGTCGGTCTTTCATCCCAAAGCCCTCTACGCGACGGCCGACGAAACGCCGCTCCTCCACAGGACCATGGACGAGTACCTGCCCGTCGTCGCGGCCAGGCAATCGCCCGCTTCGCGAGGCGAGCCGAGGCGAGATCACATCGACGAGATCCAGCTGGCCGGAGACAACACCGCCCACGCCAGGGTCCGATGCTCGATCGGGGACCGGGATTTTGTCGATTTCCTGTCGCTGGTCCGCACCGACGGCCAGTGGCGGATCATCGCCAAGATCTTCCAGATCATCGAGCGCCAAGCCTAGCCGGAGAGCCACAGTGCCTTACGTCAACATCAAGATCACCCGCGAGGGCGCCACGCGCGAGCAGAAGGCCAAACTGATCGCGGGCGTCACCGACCTTCTCGTCCAGGTGCTCGACAAGTCGCCCGCCACAACCTTCGTCGTCATAGACGAAGTGGCTTTCGAGGATTGGGGAGTCGGCGGCCTGCCGGTCGACGAGTACCGGCGGCGCACCAGCGGTTCGGAAAGGACGTAGCCTGACGGCGCCGCGAAGGTGGCGTGGCTCGCTGATCTCGCGCTATGTGCGGAGCGCCGGGATGCTGAACCCGGCCCAGTGAAGGACCATCGTGCCTAGCTTTTCCCTGTTCAACGGCCTGTCCCGCAACGGCCTGATCCTCATTGTCGCGTTCGTCGGGCTGGGGGCCATGCTGGCCTATGCGCCGTCGGGGCCGCTGACCTTCGCCTTCGTGCTGGCGGGGTGGATGGTCAGCGTGGGGGTGCATGAGTTCGGGCACGCCTATGTGGCGTGGAAGGCCGGCGACACCGAGGTGGTGGGCAAGGGCTATCTGAGCTTCGACCCGCTGAAATACGCCGACCTGTCGACCAGCCTGATCCTGCCGCTAATCGCCCTGGCGCTGGGCGGGATCGGGTTTCCGGGCGGGGCGGTCTATCTGCGCGAGGATCTGATGCGCAGCCGCACGGGGCGGTCGCTGTCGTCCCTGGCCGGACCGTTGGGGACGCTGCTGGTGCTGGTGGTGCTGGCGCTGATCGTGGGCGTCGGCTGGCGGCCGGAGGGCTCGCCAGTGGTCACCGCCCTGGCGTTCCTGGCGTTCCTGCAAGGGACGGCGCTGATCCTGAACCTGCTGCCTATCCCGGGGCTGGATGGCTATGGCGTGCTGCGGCCGTGGCTGCCGGCGGCGGTGCAGCGAACCGTGCGCAAGTTCGAGGCGCTGGGGATTCTGGTGCTGCTGGCGCTGCTGTTCCTGGTTCCAGGGGCGTCGGGGCTGCTGATCGGCGGGGCGGTGACCCTGACCGACGGGTTGGGCGTGCCGCGCGAGGCGATCGCTCTGGGCTGGGACGCTTTCATGTTCTGGAAGTAGGGCGCGAACGCTCCCCATATCCACGTTCTGCGATCCGTGTCAGCCTGCCTCCATGCACAAGCAGGGAGGGCTTGAACCATGACTTACGTAGCGGGCGCAAAAGCGCCGTGGCATCTGTGGCTGGTGGGGGTGATCGCCCTGGCCTGGAATGGGTTTGGCGGGTTCGACTACATCATGACCCAGACCGAGAACGCGGGTTATCTCGCCGCCTTCACGCCAGAGCAGCGGGCGTACTTCACCGACCTGCCGATCGTGATCGAGGTCGCCTGGGCGATGGGGGTCTGGAGCGCTGTGGTCGCTTCGATCCTGCTGCTGCTGCGGATCAGATGGGCGTTCCACGCCTTCACGATCAGCCTGGCGGCGATCGTGGTGAGCTTCATCTACGGCCAGTTCTTCACCAACGCGGCCGAGATCATGGGACCGCAGGGCGTGTACATGCCGCTCGTCGTGGCCGCCATCGGGGCGTTCCTGACCTGGTACACGTGGTCGATCTGCCAGAAGGGCGTGCTGAGGTAAGCGCATTTCTCCTGCCCCGTAGCGCAGCGCACGGGGCAGGAGATCAGCGCTAATGCACCGCGGCCCGGCCGATTTCGAGGCCGTCCTGGCCGGCGTGGACCTCGATCACCGCGCCGTCCTCCAGCTCGCCCGCCAGCAGCTTGCGGGCGATGGGGTCGACCAGCTCTTTCTGGATCACGCGCTTGAGCGGGCGCGCGCCATAGACCGGGTCGTAACCCTTGTCGCCCAGCCAGTGCAGGGCGGCGGGGTCGAGGGCGATGGCCATCTGGCGGTCAGCCAGCAGCTTCTCCACCCGCGACAGCTGGATGCGGACGATGTTGTCCATCTCCGCGCGGCCCAGGCGCTTGAACAGGATGATCTCGTCGATCCGGTTCAGGAACTCGGGGCGGAAGTGGCCGCGGACCACATCCATGACCAGGGGGCGGATCGCCTCGACATCCTCGCCCTCGGCCTGGTTGGCCAGGAACTCCGACCCAAGGTTCGAGGTCATGATGATCAGGGTGTTGCGGAAGTCGACCGTGCGGCCCTGACCGTCGGTCAGGCGACCGTCGTCCAGCACCTGGAGCAGGACGTTGAACACGTCCGGGTGGGCCTTCTCGACCTCGTCGAACAGCACGACCTGATAGGGCCGGCGGCGGACGGATTCGGTCAGGGCGCCGCCCTCGTCATAGCCGACATAGCCAGGAGGGGCCCCGATCAGGCGGCTGACCGAGTGCTTTTCCATGTACTCGGACATGTCCATGCGGGTGATGGCGTGCTCGTCGTCGAACAGGAACTCGGCCAACGCCTTGGTCAGCTCGGTCTTGCCCACGCCCGTGGGGCCCAGGAACAGGAACGAGCCGATGGGACGGTTGGGGTCCTGCAGACCGGCGCGGGCGCGGCGCACGGCGTCGGCCACGGCGGCAAGCGCCTCGTCCTGGCCGACCACACGGCCGCGCAAAGCGTCCTCCATGGCCAGCAGCTTCTCGCGCTCGCCTTCCAGCATCTTGTCCACCGGCACGCCGGTCCAGCGGGAGACGATGGCCGCGATCTGCTGGGCGTCGACGACTTCCGGCGTCATGGCCTGCTGCTCGCCCTTCTGTTCGGCGTCGGCCAGACGCTTTTCGAGGGCGGGGATTTCGCCGTACTGCAGCTGGCCGGCGCGGGCGAAGTCGCCGGCGCGCTGGGCGGTGGCCAGTTCGGCGCGCAGACGATCCAGGGCCTCGCGGGTCTGGGCGGCGCTGCCGACCTTTTCCTTCTCGGCCCGCCAGCGGGCGGTCATCTCGTCGGACTTGCCCTGCAGGTCGTCGATCTCGTCCTCGAGCTTTTCAAGACGCTGGACGGAGGCGGTGTCGGTCTCGCGCGAGAGGGCCTCGCGCTCGATCTTCAGCTGCACCAGACGGCGGTCGATCTCGTCCAGTTCCTCGGGCTTTGAGTCCACGGCCATGCGCACGCGGCTGGACGCCTCGTCCACCAAGTCGATGGCCTTGTCGGGCAGGAAGCGGTCGGTGATGTAGCGGTTGCTCAGGGTGGCGGCGGCGACGATGGCGCTGTCGCTGATGCGCACCCCGTGGTGAACCTCGTACTTTTCCTTGAGGCCCCGCAGGATCGAGACGGTGTCCTCCACCGTCGGCTCGGAGACGAAGACCGGCTGGAAGCGACGGGCCAGGGCCGCGTCCTTCTCCACATGCTTGCGGTATTCATCGAGCGTGGTCGCGCCGACGCAGTGCAGCTCGCCCCGCGCCAGGGCGGGCTTGAGCAGGTTGGAGGCGTCCATGGCCCCCTCGGTCTTGCCGGCCCCGACCAGAGTGTGCATCTCGTCGATGAACAGGATGATCGAGCCCTCGGCGGCCGTGACCTCGTTGAGGACCGACTTCAGGCGCTCCTCGAACTCGCCGCGATACTTCGCGCCGGCGATCAGGCTGCCCATGTCGAGGGCCATAAGCTGCTTGTCCTTGAGGCTTTCGGGGACGTCGCCATTGACGATGCGCTGGGCCAGACCTTCGATGATGGCGGTCTTGCCCACGCCGGGCTCGCCGATCAGGACGGGGTTGTTCTTGGTGCGGCGCGACAGGACCTGGATGGTGCGTCGGATCTCTTCGTCGCGGCCGATAACGGGGTCGATCTTTCCGTCGCGGGCGGCCTGGGTCAGGTCGCGGGCGTAGCGCTTGAGGGCGTCATAGCCTTCTTCGGCGCTTGAGCTGTCGGCGGTGCGACCCTTGCGGACGGCGGCGGCGGCGTCTTCCAGAGCCTTGGGCGACGCGCCGGCGTCCTTGAGGGCTTTGGCCGCATCAGCGCCGTCCTTGGCGATGGCGATCAGCAGGCGCTCGGTGGTGACGAAGGCGTCGCCGGCCTTCTTGGCGTCGGCTTCGGCGGTGGCGAAGACGCGGGCGGTGTCGGGCTTCATATAGAGCTGGCCGGAGCCGCCCTCGACCTTGGCGATCTTGCCCAGCAGGGCTTCGGCGGCGGCGTCCACGACGGCGGGCTTGCCGCCGGCGCTCTCGATCAGGGCGCGGGACAGGCCGTCCTTTTCTTCAAGCAGGACCTTCAGCAGATGCTCGGGCGCGAGCTGCTGATGGCGGCGCGACAGGGCCAGGCTCTGGGCGGACTGGATCGCCTGTTTGGCGCGGTCGGAATAGAGGTCGATGTTCACTTACGGGGTTCCCCTCAACTAGGCGGATTGGCCCGGTCGCCTTGCATCAAGCACGCCTGGGCTGAATGAGGAAATGGGTGTGGCGATCCGGCCACACAAGTCCCCAACGAAGCTGATCTGCGCGGCCGCGCGAACCGGCGCCATAAGTCGCGCGTTCGAGCTTTCATGCAGGTGACCAAGACGGGCGGGCAAGGGCTGAAGAGACGTCCCAAGGGCGTGCTGGAACTCGGCTGGGCGTGCTTTGAAAGCGCCGCGTCCGGCCGCACCGAGCATGTCCCAACATCGCTCTGTTATCCCGAGACCGTCGTGCGCCGGACCACATTCGAGGCCGGGGGCGGCCACGGCTGGCGTATCAGCGCCCTGACCACGCCGCGCGACCGACCGGCGCCGATCAAATATGTGGTGGTCACCGGCGCGCCGTCCTGGGCCGAGTACTGGGCGCCGGTGCTGGCCGCCCTGCCCCAGGACCGCGAGATGGTGGTGGTCGATCGCCCTGGCTTCGCGGGCAGCGAACCTGTCGAATATGTCGGCGACATCCGTGTGCAAGCCGAGGCTCTGTCGCCCCTGCTTGCGTCCCAAAAGGGCCAGAAGGTGCTGGTCATCGGCCAGTCCTATGGCGCGGCGATCGCCACCCTGATGGCGGAAAGTTCGGACCAGCATCGGCTGGCGGGGCTGGTCCTGCTGTCGGGCTTTTTCGGCGAGCCCGGTCCGACCGCGCGCCTGCTGGTCAAGCTGGGCTCCAAGGTGCTGAAGCTGATCCCCCGCGACCTGCGCAATGCGGTGCTGGAGGTGATGGGCCAGGCCGGCCAGCTGGAGCGGATGAAGATCGCCCTGGCTCGCCTGCGTGCGCCCGTCCACGTGATCCACGGCGACGCCGACGACTTCGCCCCGCTGGACACGGCCGAACGGCTGGCGGCCAACGCCAGGACGCGCACACCGGCCCGGTTCGTAGCGGTGGCGGGCGCCGATCACTTCCTGAACGACGGCCCGCCTGACGCGCTGCTGGCCCTGCTGGAGGATTGCCTGCCGGTGGAGCGGCCGCTGTTCCAGTTCAGGATGCCGAAGCTGACATGGCCGGTGTTCACATGGGCCAAACAAAAGGCCGCCAACGGCGGAGCCGTGGCGGCCTGATTGCGTCCTTCGAGACGGCCTTCGGCCTCCTCAGGATGACGGACTCAAGGGCAACCCAATCTCGTCATGCTGAGGAGCGCTGAAAGCGCGTCTCGAAGCACGTAAATCACTTCGCGCCGTAGAGCTTCACGACCTCGTAGAGGAAGTCGCGGCCCTCATAGAGCGACTTGACCCGGATACGTTCGTTCAGGCCGTGAGCGCCCGAGCCGGCCGCGTCGCCGAACATGCCCGACAGGCCATAGGTCTTGATGCCCGCCGCGTTGGTGAAGCGGCCGTCGGTGGCGCCGGTGGCCATGGACGGGATCAGCGGCACGCCCGGCCACAGCTTGGCGGCGGCCTGCTTGGCGGGCCCCATGATACGGGCGTCCAGGGGCGGCGGAACGTTCACCGGGCTGGGGGCGGCGGCCAGGGTGATGTTGATGCGCGGATCGGCGATCACATCCTGCAGAACTTTCTGCACGTCGGTGGGATTGACGCCCGGCAGGATGCGGCAGTTGACGTTGGCCTTGGCGCGCTGCGGCAGGGCGTTGGGCGCGTGACCGGCATTGACCATGGTCGCAACGCAGGTGGTGCGCATCATGCTGTTGCGGCTGCGGTTCTTGGCGACGGCGGCGACCTTGGCCGGGTCGTTGGGATCGGCGACGACGGCGGCCATGGCGGCGCCGGTCTCGCCGCCCTCGATCTTGGCCAGCTCGGTGAAGTTCAGACGGACCGCCTCGTTCAGGGCGACGGGGAAATCATAGGCGCCGATTTTCGAGATCGCGGCGGCCAGGTTGTAGATGGCGTTGTCCCTGATCGGGGTCGAGGAGTGGCCGCCCGGGTTCGTCGTCTCCAGGGTGTAGTCCTGATAGACCTTCTCGCCCGCCTGGATGCCGAGGAACACCGGCTTGCCCTGGGCGTCGAGCAGGCCGCCGGCCCCCTCGTTCAGGGCGAAATCGGCGTCGAGCGCGGCGGGGTGGTTCTTGAGCAGCCATTCGACGCCGTTGAAGGTGTCGGGGGTTTCCTCGCCGCAGGTCAGGGCCAGCTTCAGGTCGCGGGCGGGTTTGAAGCCCTCGCGCTTGTAGCGGATCATGTTGTCGGTGAAGGCCGCGGCCATGGCTTTATCGTCGGACGCGCCGCGGGCGTAGAAGTAGCCCCCCTCCTCCACCAGGGTGAAGGGATCGCGCTCCCAGTCGGCGCGGTTGGCCTCGACCACGTCGATGTGGGCCAGCAGCAGGATCGGCTTCAGCTTGGGGTTCTTGCCGCGCAGGGTGGCGATCAGGTTGCCGTCCTTGGGCCGGTCGG
The DNA here is from genome assembly GCF_027474405.1 of Caulobacter sp. NIBR2454. Classification (GTDB taxonomy): domain Bacteria; phylum Pseudomonadota; class Alphaproteobacteria; order Caulobacterales; family Caulobacteraceae; genus Caulobacter. The sequence continues at coordinate 838,882 of NZ_CP114871.1, read as the reverse complement.
CGGGATACAGGATCTGGATGTCGGCGTCGGCGTAACCGGCGGCCTTCAGGCGCGCGGCCATGCGCTCGGACGCCAGGGTGCAACTGCCTGAGGACAGGGTGGTGTTGGTCTCGACCAGCTCCTTGTAGAGCGCCTTGAAGGCGGTCTGGTCCGGACGCTCCTGGGCCAGGGCCGCGCCGGCCGTCGACATGGCGGCGACGGCGATGGCCGCGACTGCGATCTTGTTCATTACGCTTCCCCCGAAATGGTGGCGGGAGCCTAGGACCGAGTCTCTCCAGCGCAAAAGAAAAACCCCGTTCGCGCGTAGCGAACGGGGCCTTGTCATTCAGATCGTGCCGTCGGCCTAGCGATAGTAGCCGTAACGGTCGTAGTCGCGTTGGGCCTGACGGTAGCCGGTGTTGTAGTAGCGGCTGTCGCGGCGGTCATTGCGGTAGGCGTAGCTGTTGTAGGCCGGACGAGCCTGGTAGGTGCGGCTATAGCTGCGGTTGCTGTAGCGACGTTTATCCTTGGTGGTCGCCGCGCCGATGGCCGCGCCGGCGACGGCGCCCAGGGCGACCGAGGAGCCCTTGCCGTCACCGATGACGCCGCCGGCCACGCCGCCGATCACGGCGCCCAGCAGGGCGTTTTCGGTCTTGCGGCTGGCCGCATAGGCGCCCGAGGCGGGCAGGGCCACCGCGCCGGCAAGCGTCGCGGCGAGAGCAATCTTGGTGAACTTGGTCGGCTTCATAGCGATCCTCCTTCAGTGTGGCCTCCAACCTAGCGGGGGCGGCCTGAACCCGATCTGAACCCGCAAGTTCAGGTGAGGTTCATCTTCGAAGGATGGGTTTCAGTGCGCGGCGGCGGGGACCGCGCGGTGCCTGTGCGCCGACCACAGGACCCCGCTCATCAGCAGGACGACGGCCGCGATCTCGAACGGACGCGGACCGCGATGCTCCAGAACAAAGCCGTACAGCAGGGCGAACAGGGTCTCGAAGACGATCAGCTGGCCCGACAGGCTCATGGGCAGCATGCGCGAGGCGCCGTTCCAAAGAGCGTTGCCGATCACCGAGGCGCCGATGGCGGTCACCGTGACCACGCCCCAGAACATCGGAAAGGCGCCAATGCCGTGCTGAGGCCCGATGAAGAAGGCGGGGATCAGGAACAGGGCCTGAAAGCCGGTGACCAGGCCGGTCAGCAGCGACCACTCGTTGCTGGTGAAGTGAGGGTGGGCTTTCAGATGGCGAGCGTTGTAGACGGCGTAGGCGGTCCATGACAGCAGCGCCGCCACCGCGCAGACCACGCCCAGGATCAGGTCGAAGGTGGTCGCGTCCGGCCCGCCGCCGTGGCTGAACAGGTCGATATTGATCGCCGCCACCCCGGCCAGGATCAGGGCAAGGGGACCGATCAACTCGCGCAGGCGCAGGGAGTCGGCGCTGCGGCCGAACAGGCTGGCGCTGACCGGCACCAGGCCGACGATCAGGCTGGCCACGGCGATGCCGGCCTTCTGGATGGCGACCACAAGGAACAGGAAATAGACGATGTTGCCGGCCAGGCTGAGCCAGAAGAGAGCGGTCCAGTCGGCGCGGGTGACGCGGCCCGACAGGCGCTTCCAGATCGGCGCGATCAGCAGCACGGCCGCCAGGCCATAGGCCAGGTAGCGGCCAGCCGACAGCTCGACCGGCGAGAAGCCCGACAGCATCTTAGGGCCGAGGAAGACGATGCCCCAGAGCGCCCCGGCGCCGACGCCGCATGCGATCCCCAGAGCGTGACGGCTCTGTTTCGCAGGCGTCATGGCGAAGGCCTTTCTGTGTTGGCGGCCCTAGAGCTGGTCCAGGCCGTAGGCGGCGTGCAGGGCGCGCACCGCCAGTTCGGTATAGGCGGCGTCGATCAGCACGCTGATCTTGATCTCCGAGGTGGAGATCACCTGAATGTTGACGCCCTTGGCGGCCAGAGCCTCGAACATGCTCTTGGCGACGCCGGTGTGCGAGCGCATGCCCACCCCGATCACCGAGACCTTGGAGACGTCCTCGTCCACGGCCACGTCCTCGAAGCCGATCTCGGCCTGGTGGCTGCGGACGATCTCGACGGCGCGCTGGGCGTCACGCTTGCCGACGGTGAACTCCATGTTCGCCGTCTCGGCCGTGCGGGCGCGCGACTGGACGATCATGTCCACATTGACGTTGGCGTCCGCCAGGGCGCCGAAGATCTTCGACGACACGCCCGGATGATCGGGCAGACCCAGCAGGGTGATCTTGGCTTCGTCGCGGCTGTAGGCGACGCCGGAAACGATGCGCTTTTCCATGATCTCTTCCTCGTCGCAGACGATGGTGCCCTGGCCGGGAGCTTCGCCCGGCTCGACAAAGCTTGAAAGGACGCGGACCGGCACGCGCTGGGCCATGGCCAGCTCGACCGAGCGCGTCTGCAGGACCTTGGCCCCGAGGGAGGCCATCTCCAGCATCTCCTCATAGGAGATCTTGGCGAGCTTCTTGGCCTTGCTCTCGATGCGCGGGTCGGTGGTGTAGACCCCGTCCACGTCGGTGTAGATGTCGCAGGCGCCGCCGATCGCGGCGGCGATGGCCACGGCGCTGGTGTCCGAACCGCCACGGCCGAGCGTGGCGATGCGGCCCGCGCGGGTCACGCCCTGAAAACCGGCGATGACGGCGATCTCGCCGGCCTCGAAGGCGGCAAGTAGGTTCTCGGACGGGATGTCGTCGATGCGAGCCTTGCCGTGGGCGTCGTCGGTGATGATCGGCACCTGCCAGCCCATCCAAGACCGGGCCCGGTGGCCCATGTTGCGCAAGGTCATGGCCAGCAGGCCGGCGGTGACCTGTTCGCCGCTGGCGACGATGGTGTCGTACTCGTCGTCCGAGGGCGCGATGCCTTGCGCGGCCGCGCCGGCGCCGTCGGTCCAGGCCACCAGTTCGTTGGTCTTGCCGCTCATGGCCGAGACCACCACGGCCACCTGTTTGCCGGTCGCAACCTCGGCCGCCACGAGGCGCGCGACGCGCCGGATGCGTTCGAGGTCGGCCACCGAGGTGCCGCCGAATTTCATCACCAGCCGGGACATGGGTCCGGTCGTTCCTTGATGCGGTTATTTATTGCGCGCTTTGCGCCGAGGGCCCATTCCCGACGCAAGCCGCCGCCTTCTAGACGCCAAAATGCGGCGCCGCAATGCGCGCCGCCGTAAAAACCGCTCAGTCGCGCTTCGGGGCCTCGGGCTCGGCGCGCTCGGCGATGGGGCGGACCTTGTCGAGCAGGGCGTAGAGGAAGCGGCCGGGCTCCTCGACCATCATCAGGTGGGCCGAGTGCTCGAACCAGACGACATCCTTCTTCGGCGCGCGCAGACCCTTCATCCAGTCCTCGGTGATGGAGCCGGGGGTGGTGTAGTCCTGACGGCCCAGGAACATGAAGGTCGGCGTGTCCAGCTTGCGGACATGGTTGAAGCTCACGTCCGCCAGCTTCGGCAGCAGGGTTTCGACCGCCATGTCGCTGCCCTTGGACCAGCCCTTGAGGTCGTCGGGGCCATAGTCGGGCGACAGGCGCGAGGACAGGAAGTAGTGGCGGGCGTTGTCGCGGCCGGCGCTGAGGAAGCCGTAGTGTATCGACCACTTGCGCTGGGTCTCGATCTTCTTGGTGTCGAAGTCGCCCGGTCCCGGATAGGGCTGCAGGGCCTCCAGCTCGGCGACCGCCTCGGCATTGCCGGCCTTCCTGGCGGCGGCGAGGACGGCGTTGAAGCCGACACGCTCGTTCTCGCGGAAATCGATCACCTGACCGGCGCCCACATAGGCGTGCAGCAGGTCGGGGCGCTTGGCGGCCACGGACAGGCCAACGATGGAGCCCCAGCTATGGCCGACCAGGATCACCCTTCGCTTGCCCAGCTTCTTGGTGACCTGCTCGATGAGGTCGATGGTGTCGTCCCGGTACTGGTCGACCGTCATAGTCGCGGCGATCGCCTTGGGATCATTTAGGGCGTAGGATTTGCCCGCCCCGCGCTGATCCCACTGCACCACCGTGAAGAAGTCCTCCCACGGCCGCTGGAAGGTCCAGGCCAGGGGCAGCTCCGGCGCGGCCGGGCCGCCATGGATGAAGATGATGATCGGGTTGGCGCGGTCCGCGCCGCGGATCGACACCCACTGGCTGGCGCCGCCCAGGGTCATCGGGCCGCTCTCGCTCACGCCGTTTGGCGTCACAATCTTCTGGATGTCAGCGACGATCGCCTTGCCTTGAGCATAGGGATCTGCGGCCGGAGCCGTCTGGGCGTGAGCAGACAGGGCGAAGGTGCTGAGCAGAGCGGCGGAGATCAGACGCATGAGGCTTCCTGGTTTGATGACATCAACACATAGAAGAGCCTCCGGGTCCGACCCGCGGATGCGTAGAGCGGGATTAAACCTTCGTCACTTGCGGCGCGGACAAGCGTGCGCCGGCTCGCTAGAATGTCGGCGATGAGTCAGACCTACACCTCCATCGACCCGGCCGAGGTCGAGCGCTTTTCCCGGATCGCCGCCGAGTGGTGGGACCCTCACGGCAAGTTCGCGCCGCTGCACGTGTTCAATCCGGTGCGCCTGAACTTCATCCGCGACCAAGCTGTCGCCCACTTCGGACGGGATGGAAAAGCGCGGCGGCCGTTCGAGGGGCTGAAGCTGCTCGACATCGGCTGCGGTGGGGGCCTGTTGTCCGAGCCCATGGCGCGGCTGGGCTTCGACGTCACCGCCGTCGATGCGTCCGAGCGCAACATCAAGACCGCCTCCACCCACGCCGCCGAGCAGGGGCTCCAGATCGAATTTCGCGCCAGCACCGCCGAGGCCCTGCTGGCCGAAGGCGCCGGGCCGTTCGACGTGATCCTGAACATGGAGGTGATCGAGCATGTGGCCGATCCGGGAGAGTTCGCGCGGACCTGTTCGCGTCTGCTCAAGCCCGGCGGCCTGATGATCGTCGCCACTCTGAACCGCACGCTGAAAGCCCTGGCCCTTGCCAAGGTGGGAGCCGAGTACGTCCTGCGCTGGGTGCCGGCGGGGACCCACGACTGGCGCAAGTTCCTGAAGCCCGATGAAGTGCGCGGCTTCCTGGCCGGCGAGCCGGTGGACGTGCAGGGACCGTTCGGGGTGTCTTACAACCCCCTCACCGGCCGCTGGAGCCGATCCAACGACAGCGACGTCAACTACATGATGACGGTCACGCGCCGCGCGTGACGGCGAGACCGCAGACCGACGATACGGGAACGCGACAGAGCGAAATCATCCGGCAACAATTGAAAGCTCTTACATAATTCCAGGACCAATCCTGGAAACGCCATGCGCAGCTCGCTCACCCTTCTCGCCCTGTCCTCCGTCCTGCTCGCGGGTACAGCCCTGGCGGCCGACACCGCCGGTCAGGCCGCGCTGGAGCACGGCCGCAAGCTGGTCGACCTGCTTGACAAGGGCGACCGTCGCGCCGTCGCCGCCTATCTGCAGGCCAACGGCGCGCCACGATCGACACCGCCAAACCCGCCGGTGATGGAACTGCTAAGTCGCACCTACCTACAAGCGCGCGGCGCCAAGTATGTAGCCGACGGTCCCGTGGAGCCCCAGGCCGCCACGGTAGTCTATGAGAACCCGACTACCAAGGGTCAGCAGGCCCTGAAAGTGACGGTGGAGCCTCAGCCCCCCTTCAACATGACTGCGGTGACGCCCGCGCCAACATCGCGCGCGTTCGCGCCCTTCGCTCCCGATGCTCCGCTAGACGAGCGGCTGAAGGGGATCGATGCCTATGTGGAGACTCTGACCAAGGCTGACGGCTTTTCCGGCGTCGTGCTGATTGCGGCGAGCGAAAAGCCGCTGTTGAACAAGGCCTATGGCCTGGCCGACCGCACGGCCGGCGCCGCCAACACGCTCGATACGAAGTTCAGCTTGGCGAGCCTGAACAAGATGTTCACCGCCGTGGCGATCGCCCGGCTGGTGGAGCAGGGCCAGCTGTCGTGGGACGATCCGCTGTCGAAATTCCTGCCCGACTTTCCTGACGCCGAGAGCGCGCGAAAGATCCAGATCAAGCACCTGCTGAGCCACACCTCGGGCCTGGGCTCATTCTTCAACCCGACCTTCTTCGCCACGCCCAAGGACCAGATCCGCACTCTGGACGACTACATGCGGCTGAACGGCGAAAAGGGCGGTCTAGCGTTCGAGCCAGGGACGCGCTGGTCCTACAGCAACAACGGCTATCTCGCTCTGGGCAAGGTGATCGAGAAGGTCACCGGCCAGGACTACTACGACTATATGCGCCAGACCCTGTTCGCACCGCTGGGCATGAACCAGACCGACTCCTACGCCCTCGACAGCAAGACGCCGAACATGGCGCGGCCCTATGAGACGTCCTGGACCGACGCCGGGCTGCAGACCCGCGACGCCACGCCAGAGATGCCCGTGCGCGGGAGTTCGGCGGGCGGCGGCTACTCCACCGCCGGCGACCTGTTTAAATGGGCCACCGCCTTCAAGGGCGGCAAGCTAGTGTCAGCCGAGACCGCGGCCCTGATGACCAGTCCCAAGCTCGAGCTTGGCTCGGCCAACGGCGGCTATGGCTTCGAGTTTGGCCGCCTGGCTCCGGCCGGGCGCAAGATCGTCGGCGCGCCGGGCGATACGGTGGGGACCTGCGTGATCTTCGACATGATCCGCGACGCGGACAACGACTACACCGTCATCATCCTGGCTAACTCGTTCATGGGCTCGTGTCACCGCGTGGCGCGTGCGGCCTACCAAGCTCTGCCGGCGAAAGCGAAACCGTAGGCGGAGGCGCGCGTTCTGGTGGCTGAACCTTTCAGCCTAGCAGGACCGCACCATGCGTCTTTCGATGATCACCCTCGCCGCCTTCGCCGCTCTTGGCGTGGCGGCGGCTCCCCTCGCCTCTGCCGAGGCCGCGCCGAAGAAGCGCGTCTATGTCTGCGACTACAAGAAGTCCAAGGCCAACCAGGGCACCCTGATCGGCGGGGCCAGCGGCGCCCTGCTGGGCAGTGCGGTGGCTGGCAACGGCGCCAAGACCGAGGGCGCGGTGCTGGGCGGCGTCGTGGGCGCGGTGGCGGGCCACCAGATCGCCAAGAAGAACGCCAAGCGCTGCTACTACACGTACCGCTAGGCTAATTGACGTCCGTCTTCTTGGGCGGGGCCGGCGGCAGCGGGGCGACCTGAATGCCGTCGGCGACGAGGTCCTTGACCTCCTTTGGCGTGGCCGAGCCGTAGATGCCGCGATCCTCTGACTTGCCCTCGTGGATGTCGCGCGCCTCACGGGCGAAGCGGTCGCCGACGTCGTCGAAGTTCTCTTCCACGTGAGCGCGGACGCGGCCCAGGGCCTCCATCATCACTTCGCGCATCTTGGGGTCGGCGTCTGCGGCGACGGCTTTCTGCGCCTTGGTGCCGGCCACGGCGGGCGCCATGATCTGCTTGCGGACCGTGGCTGACCCGCAGACCGGACATTCCAGCAGGCCGCGGGCCGACTGGTCGTCGTAATCGACGGACGAGCCGAACCAGCCTTCGAAGCCGTGGTCGTGCTCGCAGGTGAGCGCGTACTTGATCATGTTCTCTATTTAGGGACCGACGAAGGCGCGCGCATTCTTTAGGGCAGGAATGGCGGAGCGGGCCTTGTCGGCCGCCGCCAGATCGAGTTCGGCGATCAACACGCCCGGCTCGTCATGGTCAAGTTTTCCGATCACCTCGCCCCACGGGCCGATGGCGATGCTGCGGCCCCAGGTGCCGCGCCCGTCCTCGTGGAAGCCGCCCTGGGCGGCGGCGAGCACGAAACTGCCCGTCTCGATGGCCCGGGCGCGTAGCAAAATCTCCCAGTGCGCTTCGCCCGTGGGCCGAGTGAAGGCGGCGGGGACCATCATCACCTTGGCGCCGTCCAGCGCGAGCGCCCGATAGAGCGCCGGGAAGCGCATGTCGTAGCAGATGGTCAGGCCCAGCTTGCCAAAGGGCGTGTCGACCGACACCGCCCGATCACCCGGCTCATAGACCGCCGACTCGCGCGCCGTCTCCCCGGTGGGCAGGTCGACGTCGAACATGTGCAGCTTGTCGTAGGTGGCTACGATGTCGCCCGTCGGATCGATCAGGGCCTGGCGGTTGGCGGCCTTGCCGTCCTCGCGCTTGACCAGGGCCGAGCCGACGTCGATCCAGAGGTCCAGTTCGACGGCCAGAGCCTGCAGGCCCTTGACCACCGGGTCGTCCTCCAGCGCGGTCAGCTGCGGCAGCAACTGGGCCCGATCCTTCTGCAGGATGTTGCAGCCCTCCGGCGTCAGGACCAACTTCGCGCCCTGCCCCGCCGCGTCGCGGATCAGGGGCTCCAGCTGCGCCAGGCTGGCGGCGTGGCTGGCGGGCGTGCGGGTCTGGATCAGGCCGACGCGGAAGGTCATCGCATCAGGCGGCCAGCATCGAGTCCAGCTTGCCGCCTCGGTCCAGGGCCATCATGTCGTCGCAGCCGCCGATGTGCTGATCGCCGACGAATATCTGCGGGAAGGTGGTCCGGCCCGACTTGTCGATCATTTCCTGACGCAGCTTGGGGTCCATGCCGGCTTCGATCTCGGTGAAGTCGGCCCCCTTGTCCTTGAGGAGCTTCAGGGCGCGGGCGCAGTAGCCGCAGAACGGGCGAGTGTAGATGGTGACGTGTGCCATGAGGGCCGAACGCATATCCGCTAGATTGGTGTCCAAGCTCTACATAGACACGTCGGGCGCGTCTTTCACCCTCGCGATCACCGCCGCGGTTACAGAAACCGCTCCGACGGCCAAAAGCGCCTTGGCGCAGGCCTCCAGTGTCGCGCCGGTGGTCATGACGTCATCGACCAGCAGGATGCGCTTGCCTTCGACCTGGCGCCGGCGGAACGGCGGAATGGCGAAGGCGCCGGCCACATTGCGCTGACGGCCGGAGCCAGACTTGCCCCCCTGGGTCGCGGTGGCGCGGCGGCGGATCAGGGCGTCGGGCAAGTAGGGACGGTCCGCCAGCTTCGACAAAGGCCGCGCCACCTCCGCCGCCTGATTATAGCGCCGGGCGAACAGGCGGGCGGGATGAAGCGGCACAGGAACGATGGCGTCGGCTTCGGCCAGCAGGTCGGCGGCGGCGCGGCTCAGCCACTTGGCCATCAGCGGCGCCAGATCGGTGCGGTCGGCATGCTTGAGCTGCAGGATCAGGTTGCGCGAATGTTCGTCGTAGAGACAGGCCGCACGGGCGCGGGCGAAGGCTCTGGGCCGGGCGGCGCAGGTGGGGCAACGCACCCCCGCGCCAAGATCGAAATCGAACGGCGCGCCGCAGCCGTCGCAGGCCGGGTCGGCGATGAAACTGATCTTGCCCCAGGCCTCCGCGCCCAATCCGGGCGACCCTGCGGCCCCGCCATCAAGGGCTTGAGGCGGCAAAAGCAGGTCCAACAGACCCCGTCCGGCCGAAATCAGCGTCGGCCCTGGTTTCCAGCCGCCCTGCAAATCGCCATGTTGCGCGCCCATGAGCACCCCGCCGAAACTGTTCGACCGCGATCTTCTGCGCCGACGCCTTGACCGCGCCGCCGCCGGCTATGCCCAGGCCGACTTCCTGAAGGCTCGCGCCGCCCAGGACGCCGCCTGGCGCCTGGAACCGATCATGCGACGGTTTCCGCTCGCCGTCGATCTGGGCGCGCGAAGCGGGGCTTTCCGGCGCGCCTTGGCCCAGAGCGACGCCGCCGACAAGATCGACCTGCTGATCGAGACGGAGATCACGGGCAGCATGCTGGGGCCGGTCGGCGCGCGGCTGGTGGCGGACGAGGAGCGTCTGCCGTTCGCGGACGGCAGCCTGGACCTGATCGTCTCGACCCTGGCCCTGCACTGGACCAACGACCTGGTGGGCGCGCTGATCCAGGCGCGGCGGGCGCTGAAGCCGGACGGGCTGTTCATCGGCTCGTTCCTGGGCGGGGCGACCCTGAACGAGCTGCGTCAATGCCTGCTGGAGGCGGAGGCGGAACTGACCGGCGGTGCGGCCATGCGCGTCTCGCCCTTCGCCGACCATTCGGACGCGGCGGGCCTGCTGTCTCGGGCGGGGTTCGCCCTGCCGGTGGCGGACGTGGACCGGGTGACCGTGCGCTATGGCCATCCTATCGAGCTGCTGCGCGACCTGCGCCGCATGGGCGAGACCAGCATCCTGGCCGACCGCCCGCGCAAGCCCATGACCCGCACCCTGCTGGGCCACGCCCTGCAGCTTTATGTGGAGCGCTTCGCCGAGGCCGACGGCCGCGTGCCAGCCACCTTCGAAATCCTGACCATCACCGGCTGGGTCCCGCACGAAAGCCAGCAAAAGCCCCTGCCGAGGGGTTCAGCCCAGGTGGGGCTGGAAGAAGCGCTGGGGGTGGTGCGACGCAAGCGGGGGGATGCCTGACTTTCGCCTCTCCCCACTTGTGGGGAGAGGGTCAGGGTGAGGGGCGCTCGCCGCCGCAGGCGGCGAGTATGGTGTCGCAGACACCATCCAGGTTGGTGACTACCTCCGGGTTCCAGAACCGGATGACCTTGAAGCCCTCCCCTTCGAGGTAGGCCGTGCGGCGTGCGTCATAGGCCGTGACGTCCGCGTGCTGACCTCCGTCGAGTTCGACGATCAGGCTGGCTTCAGCACTCATGAAATCGACGATGTAGGCGCCGCGCGGCGCTTGCCGCTTCCATTTCCACCCGCCAAGACGACGGTCGCGCAGGCGCCCCCACAGGAACCGCTCAACGTCGGTCTGATCCACGCGCAGGCGCCTGGCCCGTTCGGTCAGGTCGTTGTGCGCCATCAACGCCGCTCCCCCTCACCCTTCCCTCTCCCCCACTTCGCGGGGGAGAGGCGAAAAGTTTCAGAGCGTCACAGCAAATCGCGCAGCCAGGCCACCAGCGGCAGGTCGGCGGGCGGCATGGGGTATTTGTCCATGTCGGTCGGCTTCACCCAGGCCAGGCCCGCATGCTCCTTCTGCTGCACGAAGCCTTCCCAGCGGCGGCAGAGGAACAGCGGCATCAGCAGGTGGAAGGTCTCGTACTCGTGGCTGGCGAAGACGAAGGGGGCCAGGCACGCCTTGGCGACCTGGATGCCCAGCTCCTCATCAAGCTCACGGATCAGGCACTGTTCGGGGGTCTCGCCGGGCTCGACCTTGCCGCCGGGAAACTCCCACAGGCCGGCCAGTTGCTTGCCCTCGGGCCGCTGGCACAGGAGCACCCGTCCATCGACATCGACGAGGGCCGCGGCGGCCACGAGAACGATCTTCTTTTCCATGGTCGAGATGTCGCCGGGTTGGGCGATTTAGGCAACCAGGGCCTGACGAAATGGCTCAAACCCTTTCAAAACTTGACTTTTGCAGCGCAGCATAAGATATAGGTCTCGCGTCTCAGTCGACGCTATCGGTGCTCCAGCCGCGTGAGGGTCCCTCGGGACCAGCCTGTCGAGCGCCATGAAAGATTTCCGACATAGACCGCCCGGGCCACGCGGGGCGCTCCCCAAAGACCCGACCGCACAGCGGCCGAGCCTTGAGGCCGGCTGCGCGCTGTCTGTTATGAAAAGAGACTACGTGACTCAGTTCACTGATTTCGGCCTCGCCAAACCCCTTCTGAAGGCGTTGGCCGACAAGGGCTACACCACGCCCACCCCCATCCAGGCGAAAGCCATCCCCACGGTCATGACCGGCCGCGACCTGCTGGGCATCGCCCAGACGGGCACCGGCAAGACCGCCGCCTTCGCCCTGCCGATCCTGCATCGCCTGGCCGAAGACCGTAAGCCGGCGCCGCGCCGCGGCTGCCGCGTGCTGGTCCTGTCGCCGACCCGCGAACTGGCCACCCAGATCGCCGACAGCTTCCGCGCCTATGGAGCGCACCTTGGCCTGACGGTCGCGGTGATCTTCGGCGGCGTGAAGTACGGCCCGCAGATGCGCGCCCTGGCCGCCGGCATCGACGTGCTGGTCGCCACCCCGGGCCGCCTGATCGACCACCTGGGCGAGAAGAGCGCCAACCTGTCGGGCACCGAGATCTTCGTCCTCGACGAGGCCGACCAGATGCTCGACATGGGCTTCATCCTGCCCATCCGCCGCATCGTGCAGCACCTGCCCAAGGAACGTCAGAACCTGTTCTTCTCGGCCACCATGCCGACGGAGATCGGCAAGCTGGCCGGCGAACTGCTGAAGAACCCCGAGCAGGTCTCGGTGACGCCGCAGGCCACCACGGTCGAGCGGATCAATCAGCAGGTCCTGTTCGTCGAGCAGCAACGCAAGCGCGCCCTGCTGGCCGAGCTGTTCGCTGAATCGGCGCTGAAACGCGTCATCGTCTTCACCCGCACCAAGCGCGGCGCCGACCGCGTGGCCAAGTACCTCAACGCCTGCGGCGTCGAGGCCGGGGCCATCCACGGCGACAAGACCCAGGGCCAGCGCGAGCGCGCCCTGGCGGCCTTCCGCGCCGGCGAGAGCCGCGCCCTGGTCGCCACCGACATCGCCGCCCGCGGCATCGACATCGACAGCGTCACCCACGTGGTGAACTTCGAACTGCCGAACGTGCCGGAAGCCTATGTCCACCGCATCGGCCGCACCGCGCGCGCCGGCGCTTCGGGCATCGCCTTCACCCTGTGCAGCGATGACGAGCGCAACCTGCTGAAGGACATCCAGCGCACCACGCGCCAGACGATCCCGGCCTTCGACCGTCGCAATGACAAGGGTCTGGCCGCCGCCGTGGCGGTTGAGGCCGAGCTGACCGGCGACAAGCCCGAACGCGGCGAGCGCGGCGGCAATGGCGGCCGCAACGGCCGTGGCCGCAACAACAACGCCCGCCCGGTCGATCCGCGCGATGACGTGCCGGCCGCCCTGCGCAAGCAGCGCCGGCCCAAGCGTCCCGCCGGTCAAGGCGGCGGCGCCCAGGCGCAAGGCCAGGCCCGCAACGGCGACCAGCGTCCCGCTGGAAAGCCGGCGCAGGTCCGCGCCAGCGGCGAAGGCTTCAAGGGTCCCAAGCGCCAAGCGGCCGCAGCGCCGGAAAAGCGCTGGAGTCCTATCGACTAAGCCAAGTCGCAGACTTGACTTCGACGGCTAAACCGCAAGGTTGAACCCCAAGCCCAACCGGGCTTGGGGAGCTTTGTTTGCAGGCCAGCCCAGCTTCGGTCGTCGATTTTTCGCCCCCCGCCCCCCTTGGCGGCGAGATGGGCGAACGCATGCGCGCGATCGACTGGGCCACAACGCCCCTGGGCCCCATGGAAGGCTGGTCGCCCGCCTTGCGCCTCACCCTGGGACTGGTGCTGGCCTCCGGCTTTCCCATGGCGCTGCGCTGGGGGCCTGAGTTCGTCATCCTCTACAATGACGCCTATGCGCCGATCCTGGGCGACAAGCATCCCTGGGCGCTTGGCCGGCCCTTCGCCGAGGTCTGGCCCGAGGTGGCCCCACAGCTGATCCCCACCCAGCAGAGCCTGCTGAATGGCGAGATGAGCGCGATCTTCACCGAGGACATGCCCCTGACCATCCAGCGCCACGGCGCCGAGATGGAAGCCGCCTGGTTCACGGTCAGCTACAGCCCGGTGCCGGACGACACCTCGCCGACGGGCGTGGGCGGGATCATGGCCACGGCGGTGGAGACCACCAACCGTGTGCTGGCCGAACGCGCCCTGCGCGCCAGCGAGGAGCGCTACGAATTCGCCCTGGACGCCGCGGGGGCTGTGGGCACCTGGAATTGGGACGTCCCGGCCAACAAGGTCTATGGCGATGAGCGTTTCGCCCGGCTCTACAATGTCGAGCCCATCGCCGCCGCCAATGGCGAGGCGATCTCGGCCTTCTTCGACGCCGTCCATCCCGACGACCGCAACCGGGTGGAGGCGGCGGTGGTCGCCCTGCTCGAAAAGGGCGGTGATTTCGCCGAGGAGTACCGGGTCACGTCCGCCGACGGGCTGGTCCGCTGGGTGTTCGCTCGGGGTCGTTGCTACATGGACGGCCAGCACCGCCCTCTGCGCTTTCCCGGGGTGGTGGTCGACCTGACGGAGCGCCGTGACGCCGAAGAAAAGCTCGCCATGCGCGAGGAGCAGCTACGCCTGGCCACCGACGCCGGCGACATCGGCTTTTGGGACGTGGATCTCCAGAACGACACCCTGGTGTGGTCGGATCGCACCAAGCAGATGTTCGGCCTGCGCCCGCACGTGCCCGTCACCATGGACGACTTCTACGCCGGCCTGCATCCGTCCGACCTGGTGCGGACCGCCGAGGCGTTTGGGCGGGCGATCAATCCCGACATCCGCGATGAATACGACATCGAGTACCGCACCGTCGGCCTTGAGGACGGCGTCGAGCGCTGGGTGGCCGTCAAGGGCAAGGCCTTCTTCGATGACGAGGGCCGTCCTCTGCGCGCCATCGGCTCGGCCCGCGACATCACGGAACGCAAGAAGGCCGACGAGCATCTGCGGCTGATGGTCAATGAGCTGAACCACCGGGTTAAGAACAGCCTGGCCAGCGTTCAAGCCGTGGCGGCCCAGACCTTCCGCGGCGCGACCTCTCTGGCGGAGGCCAAGGAGGCCTTCACCAACCGCCTGATCGCCATGTCCGATGCGCACGACATCCTGACCGATGAGAACTGGGAAGGGGCCGACCTGAGGGATATGGTCGCCGCCGCCGCGCGCCTGCATGCGGGCGAGGATGCTCTGCGTTTCGTCTCGGACGGACCGCCCGCGCGCCTATCGCCCAAGACCGCCCTGTCCCTGGCCATGGCCCTGCACGAGCTGGGCACTAACGCGGTGAAGTACGGCGCCCTGTCCACGCCGCCGGGACGGGTGTCGGTGCGATGGAGCGTCGAGGGCCGCGAGGCCGAGCGGCGACTTCGACTGATCTGGACCGAGTCCGGCGGCCCGCCGGTCACGCCGCCGCGCCGTCGCGGCTTCGGCTCGCGCCTGATGGAGAAGGGCCTGGCCGCGGAGCTGGGCGGCCAGGTGACCCTGAGCTTCGATCCCGCCGGCGTCGTCTGCATCATCGACGCGCCGCTGCTGGAAGAGGTCTAGCTCCGATAATCGCCGTTGATGGCGACGTACTGCTTGGTCAGGTCGCAGGTCCAGACCGTGGACGAGCCGCGGCCGACGCCGACATCCACCGAAATCTCCAGCTCCTGGTTCTTCATGTAGGCGCTCATCTTCGCCTCATTGTAGTCGGGTGCGACAAGGCCGTCGTGAGCAGCGGTCAGCGGACCGAAGCGCACGGCGATGCGGTCGCGGTTGATCGGCTCGTCCGCGCGGCCCACGGCCATGACGATGCGGCCCCAGTTGGCGTCCTCGCCAGCGATGGCGGTCTTGACCAGGGGGCTTTCGGCGATGGTGCGGGCGATCTTGCGAGCACTGGCCGGGCTTTCGGCGCCATTGACGGTGATGCGGACGAACTTGGTCGCCCCCTCGCCGTCCTTGACCAGCTGCAGGGCCAGGTCGAGCAGCACGGCTTCCAGCTTTTCGCGGAAATCCGCCAGGCGCCGGTCGCCGGCGCGGCTGATCCGGGGCGCGCCGGACTGGCCGGTGGCGAACAGCAGCAGGGTGTCGTTGGTGGACCGGTCGCCGTCCACCGTGACAGCGTTGAAGGTGGTGCGGGTATAGAGGCTGACCAGTGTCTGCAGGGCGGCCGGCGCGATGGCCGCGTCCGTCGCCACGAAGGCCAGCATGGTGGCCATGTCGGGCGCGATCATGCCCGAGCCCTTGGCGATGCCGGCGATCTTGACCTTCACCCCATCGATCTCGGCCACCGCGTACGCTCCCTTGGGGAAGGTATCGGTGGTCATGATGGCGTTGGCGGCCGCGCTCCAGGCGTCGGCGGTCAGGCGCGGCTCGATCTCGGGCAGGCGGGCGGTGATCTTGGCGTCGTCCAGGATCACGCCGATGACGCCGGTGGATGCCATCATCACATCGCGCTGGCGGCAGTCGAAGCGCTTGGCCACGGCGGTGGCGACCCGGCGGGCCGCGTCGGCGCCAGGGCGACCGGTGAAACTGTTGGCGCAGCCGGCGTTGACCACCAGAGCGCGGACGTTCTCGCCCTTGCTCATTTCCAGATGCTTCTTGCACCAGTCGACCGGGGCCGAGCCCACGCCGTGGCGGGTGAACACCCCGGCGGCGGAGGTCCCCTCGGCGAAGCGCATAAGCAGGACATCCTCGCGGACGTGCTTGTAGAAGCCCGCGTGGCCGGTGGCGATCTCGACGCCGGTGATCGGCGGAATCGAGGGGAACGGCACGGCCAGGGGCGACACGGCCAGACCCGGCTTGCCCGGCGCACCGGCGGGCGCGGCGGCTTGTTGCGCCTGAGCCTTGGCCGCAAAGGGCCGCTTGAGGGCCGAGGTCAGAGGATCGAGCGCCTGCTCGACCGCCTGGCCGACCTTTTCCAACGGCTTGGCGGCGGGGCTCTTCTTGGCGGCGGCCTTGGCCGGGGTTTTCGAAGGCGTGCGGCTCATCAGTTCGCCTTAGCGGGGGAGGTTTGGGCGGCGGGAGCGGAGGCTGGTTCGCGCGGCGCGCCGGGAATCTCTGGCTGGCCAGGCAGCAGGGTCTCGACCTTGGCCTTGGCGCGCAGCTTCTCCAGCAGGTCGCGGACCTGATCATAGGTCAGGAAGCGGACAATCTGCGGTCGGGCGGCCTCGATGGTGATCGGCTCTTCGGTGCGCTTGTCCTCGACCTTCACGATGGCGAAGCCGCCCTCGGTGGCGAACGGGCCGACCAGCGAGCCGACGGCGGCGTCCTTGAGCGCGGCGGCATAGGCCTCGGGCATGACGTCGACGGTGAAGTAGCCGAGGTCGCCGCCGTTGAAGCGGGTCGCCGCGTCGGTGGAGCGTTCCATGGCCAGGGCCTCGAACGAGGCGCCGGCGGCCAGCAACTTGCGCACCGCCTCGCCGTCGGCCTGGGTCGGGACGAGGATCTGGCGCGCCTTGATCTCTTCGGATCGCTTCGAGAGCTTCAGCTGCTCCTGATAGAGGCCGCGGATGGCGTTGTCGTTGACCGCCTTCTCCACAACCCCCTCGACCAGCATGTCGCCCAGGATGCGTTCGCGGGCGGCGGCCAGGCGGCGTTGGGCGGCCGGGTCCTTGTCCAGCTTGCGCTTCAAAGCCTCGGCGGCCAGCAGCTTTTGATCGACCACCTCGTCCAGCACCCGGCGGAACAGGTCCGACGACGGATCGAGGGGGTCGCCCTCGCCGATCAGGCCCTGGGCCACGGCTTCGCGCTTGACGTCGCTGGTCCAGACCGGACGGCTGTCGACGCGGGCGACGATCTCGTCCCCCGGCTCCGGCGGCTTTTCGGTCCCCGGCGTGCGCCCGCAGGCGGCCAAGGTCAGGCACGCCGCCAACAGGGCGACGATCAGAAAGGCGGGGCGTCTTGCGGCCAAGGTCATGAGGGACTCCTTGCTGCTTCAAGGCTCCGTAACGCCAGTCGCCGACGGGCGCCAGCATCATATGCCCCCACTCCGTCTTGCCCCGGCTCGTCCGGGGCATCCATGCCCTATCCGTTCCGCTTGCGCGGCGGTGATGTCACGGCATGGGTCGCCCGAACAAGTCGGGCGAAGACGAGGTTGGAAACCCTACGTCCCCGGCTTCAGCTTACGCCCCAGGAAATCCAGATACGTCTTCCAGACGTGCAGGCCCTTGGATGGGCTTCGCACCACGCTGTGGCGTTCGCCGGGGTACAGCATCGTCTCGAACGGTTGGGCCGCGGCCTGCATCTGGGCCATCACGCGGGTGGCGTTCTCGAAGATGACGTTATCGTCGCTCATGCCGTGGACCAGCAACAGGTCGCCCGACAGGTTCTTCAGGCGCGGTCCGACTTCCGAGGCCTTGTAGCCGGCGACGTTGCCCTGGGGCGTGCCCATGAAACGCTCGGTGTAGTGAGTGTCGTACAGGGACCAGTCGGTGGGCGGCGCGCCGCTGATCCCAGCCGTGAAGCCGGAATTGGGCTCGGTCAGCAGCATCAGGGACATGTAGCCGCCGTAGGACCAGCCCACGACGCCGATCCGGGCGGGGTCCACATAAGGCAGGGTCTTGAGGAAGTTCGCGCCGGCGACCTGGTCGGCCACCTCCACCGTGCCCAGCTTGCGGTCCAGAGCGGTCTTGAAGGCCACCGAGCGGTTCACCGAGCCCCGGTTATCCAGACGGAAGACCACATAGCCGGCGTCGAGGAACAAACGCTCGCGCGGCTCGTACCACTTCCTGGCCACTGTCTGGCTGGTGGGGCCGCCATAGACCAGAACCACGACGGGATACTTCTTGGACGGGTCGAAGTTCGGCGGGGTGGTCAGGCCGTAATAGAGGTCCTGACCGTCGGCGGCCTTGATCGTGCCGAAGGTCGGGGCGCGATGGCTGGCGACATAGGGCGCGTAGGGGTGGCTGGCGTCGAGGCGGTTCTCCTCGATCCAGCGCACGCGCTTGCCCGTCGCATCGTAAAGCGCGGTGCGCGGCGGGGTGGCGGGGTCCGAATAGGTCCCGGTGAAGGCGCCGCCCTTGTCGGCCACGTCGACCGTCCACCACCCGCCGGCGGGGGTCAGGGCCTTGGGCGCGGCGGGTGACTTGTAGCTGATCGAATAGAGACGGCGCTCCAGCGGCGTGTCGATGGAGGCCGAGAACAGGGCCAGGCCCTTGGCCTCGTCCACGCCCTCCAGCGCGTCCATGGGCCATTCGCCCTTGGTCACCTGACGGATCAGGCGACCGTCGGCGGCGTGCAGGTACAGGTGGCGGAAGCCGGACTTTTCCGACGACCACAGAAATGAGCCGTCCTTGAGCGGCTTGAAGTCGTCGGTCAGTTCGACCCAGTGGGGCGATGTCTCGGTCAGGATCACCCGGGCCGCGCCCGTGGCCGGATCGACCGCCAGCAAGTCCAGGCGCTGCTGATCGCGGGTCTGGCGCTGGACGTAGAGCGTCTTGCCATCCTTGGACCAGTTCACCCGGGCGACATAGATGTCCGTGTCGGCGCCCAGATCGACCTTGACCTTCTCGCCGCTGGCCAGGTCGTGGACATACACCTCGACCACGGCGTTGGGCCGGCCGGCGCGCGGATAGCGCTGGGCCACCGAGGTCGCGCCCGACGCGCCGATGTCCAGACGGGGCACCACGTCCACGCCGCTTTCATCCACGCGGGTCAGGGCGATCTTCGTCTCGTCCGGCGACCACCAGTAGCCGGTGTCGCGGTCCATCTCCTCCTGAGCGATGAATTCGGCCGTGGCCCAGGCGACGGTGTCCTTGCCGTCCGTGGTCAGGGCGCGCTCGGCCCCGCCGGCCAGGGGCATGACATAGAGGTTCTGCTCGCGGACGAAGGAGACGTAGGTCCCCTTGGGCGAGACCTTGCCGTCCACCTCGTCGCCACCGGTCTGGGTAAGGCGTCGGACCTGACCGCCAGCCGCCTCGGCCAGGAACAGGTCGCCGTCCACGGGAACCAGGATGAAGCGGCCCTGTTCGTCCCAGTGGTATTCGACGACGCCGGTCTGGGCGATGCGCATGCGCTCGCGGCGGGCGACCTCTGCTTCTGACAGGGTCTTGCCCTCAGGTGACAGGGCGCGGGCGTCCACCAGGCGATAGGGCTCGCCGCCCTTTACATCCACTGCCCACAGGTCGGTGACCTTCTGATCCTCGACCTTGGCCTTGCGATAGGTGACGCGCTTGCCGTCCGGCGACAGGGCCACGCCCAAGGCCTTTGGACCATTGAGGTCCGGATCGGCGAAGACGCGCTCGGGCGTGAGGACTTGGGCCTGGGCGGAACCGGCGGACAGGATCGCAGCGAGGGCGACGGGAACGATATGGCGCATTCAGCGTCTTTGGCGCGGGGCAGGGCCCATGGTCAACGGTTAGAATGCCCCGCTCGCGTTGACACTGGGTGGACCGCTGCTTAAGTCTCCGGCGCGCTGAACGAGGCGGATTTTCCAGCGGTTCCAAGGGCCGGCCGCCTCGCTCCCACCGATTTTCACGGAACATTCCCCCGCATGCTCGGCTTCGCCAAAAAGCTTTTCGGCTCCTCCAACGAACGCAAGGTGAAGGGCTATCAGGCCCGTGTCGCCAAGATCAACGCGCTCGAGCCGCAGTTCGAGGCCCTCAGCGACGCCGAACTGGCGGGCAAGACCGCCGAGTTCCGGGCGCGTCACGAGAAGGGCGAGTCCCTGGACGCCCTGCTGCCGGAAGCCTTCGCGGCGGTCCGTGAAGCGGCCAAGCGCGCTATCGGCCTGCGGCATTTCGACGTGCAGATGGTCGGCGGCATGGTCCTGCATGGCGGCGGCATCGCCGAAATGCGGACCGGCGAAGGCAAGACCCTGGTCGGCACCCTGCCCGTCTATCTGAACGCCCTGAGCGGCAAGGGCGTCCACGTCATCACCGTCAACGACTACCTGGCCAGCCGCGACAGCGACTGGATGGGCCGTGTCTATAAGTTCCTGGGCCTGTCGGTGGGCGTGATCGTCAACGGCCTGAGCCAGGGCCAGCGTCAAGCGGCCTATCGCTGCGACATAACCTACGGCACCAACAACGAGTTCGGCTTCGACTATCTGCGCGACAACCTCGTCTATGACGTGCGCGAGATGGTCCAGCGCGGCCACAACTTCGCGATCGTCGACGAAGTCGACTCCATCCTGATCGACGAGGCCCGCACGCCGCTGATCATCTCGGGCCCAACCGAGGACCGCAGCGAGCTCTACAAGATCATCGACGCGCTCGTGAAAGAGCTGATCAAGGACACCACGACCTTCGATCACGACGAGAAGCAGCGCCAGGTCATCCTCACCGAGGAGGGCCAGGAGCGCATCGAGGAGATGCTGACCGAGGGCGGGCACCTGGCCGAGGACACGGCCGGCCTCTATGACGCGGCCAACGTCTCGCTGGTCCACCACGTAAACCAGGCCCTGCGCGCCAACGTCCTGTACACGCGCGACAAGGATTACATCGTCAAGGGCGGCGAAGTGGTCCTGATCGACGAGTTCACCGGCCGCATGATGTCCGGCCGCCGCCTGTCCGAAGGCCTGCACCAGGCCATCGAGGCCAAGGAAGGCGCCGACATCCAGCCCGAGAACCAGACCCTGGCCTCGGTGACGATCCAGAACTACTTCCGCCTCTATTCCAAGCTGTCGGGCATGACCGGCACCGCGGCCACCGAGGCCCAGGAATTCGGCGACATCTACAAGATGGACGTGTCGGAAATCCCGACCAACCGGCCGATCAAGCGCATCGACTTCGACGACGAGGTCTATCGTACCGAAGCCGAGAAGAACGCCGCCATCCTCAAGCAGGTCGAGGACTGCTACGTCCGCGGCCAGCCGATCCTGGTGGGCACCGCCTCGATCGAGAAGTCCGAGCTGCTCTCGGAGCTGATGAACAAGCACAGCTTCGAAGTCGATGGCAAGACGACCAAGGGCATCCCGCACAACGTGCTGAACGCGCGCTACCACGAACAGGAAGCCCTGATCGTGGCGGACGCCGGCGTTCCTGGCGCGGTGACCATCGCCACCAACATGGCCGGCCGCGGCACCGACATCCAGCTGGGCGGCAACGTCGACATGAAGCTGGCCGCCTGGCGCGAAGAGCAGGCCGGCCTGGGCATCGAGGTCAGCGCCGAGCGTGAAAAAGAGCGCCGCGCCGAGATCGAGACCGAGATCAAGGACCTGAAGATCAAGGCGCTGGAAGCCGGCGGCCTGTACGTCCTGGGCACCGAGCGCCACGAGAGCCGCCGCATCGACAACCAGCTTCGCGGCCGTACCGGCCGTCAGGGCGACCCGGGCACCTCGAAGTTCTTCCTGTCCTGCGAGGACGACCTGCTGCGCATCTTCGCCGGCGACCGTCTGGACGCGATCATGCGCACTTTCGGCGTTCAGGAGGGTGAGGCCATCACCCACCCCTGGCTGAACCGCGCCATCGCCACCGCCCAGAAGAAGGTCGAGCAGCGCAACTACGAGATCCGCAAGAACCTCCTGAAGTACGACGACGTCGTCAACGACCAGCGCAAGGCCGTGTTCGAGCAGCGCCAGGAGTTCATGGAGGCCTCCGATCTGTCCGAGATCGTCGCTGAAATGCGCGAGGACGTGATCGACGACCTGATCGCCCGTCACCTGCCGCCCAAGGCCTATGCCGAGCAGTGGGACATCGACGGCCTGGAAGAGCGCGTCGACCACATCTTCGGCATGAAGCTGCCGCTGAAGGACTGGGCGGCCGAAGAAGGCATCGCCAACGAAGAGATCCGCGAGCGTCTGGCCGCGGCGGTCAACGCCCGGGCCGCCGAGCGCGAGACCCTGCTAAGCCCCGAGCAGACCCGCCAGATCGAGAAGAACTTCCTGTTGCAGATGGTCGATCTTCAGTGGCGCGAGCACCTGATGCACCTGGACCACCTGCGCAATGTCATCGGCCTGCGCGGCTACGCCCAGCGCGACCCGCTGAATGAATACAAGACCGAGGCCTTCTCGCTGTTCGAGAAGCTGCTGATCGACCTGCGCACCAACACCACCCGCTGGCTGATGACGGTCGAGATCCAGATGGCCGACCCGACGCCGGAGCCGACCCCGTCGGGTCTGATCGAGGTCCACATGGACCCGAACACCGGCGAGAACGAACGCGCCGCGGCCATGTTCGGCGGCGCGCCGGGCGACAGTCAGGCCCGCGAGGCCCTGCCGGTCAGCGCCCTGCCGGAAGGCTGGGACCGCACCAGCCGCAATGCGCCCTGCCCCTGCGGCTCGAACAAGAAGTTCAAGCACTGCCACGGCGCGCTGGTCTGATTTAGCTTCCCGCTGATTTATGGTGTAAATCAGCGGGAATGCCCCGCGTCCTCTCCACGGCTGAAATCTCCGACTTCCGCGAGCGCTTGTGCGCCGTGGCGGAGCGGCTGTTCGCCGAGCGGGGCGCGGAGGGGGTGACCCTGCGCCAGGTGGCGGCGGAGCTGGGTGTCAGCGCCATGACCCCCTATCGCTACTTCAAGGACAAGGACGAGATCCTGGCCGCCGTGCGGACCAGCGCCTTCGAGCGCTTCGCCTCGGCCATGGAGGCGGCTTATGCGGGCACGACAGGCGATGCGCGCGTCAAATCCCAAGCGGTGGCCGCCGCCTACATGCAGTTCGCCACCGAAAGTCCCCAGGCCTATCGCCTGATGGTCGACATCGCCCAGCTCAACGAGGCGGACTATCCCGAACTGGTCGCGGCGGTGGAGCGATCGCGCGCCACCATGACCGCCTATGTCCAGGGGCTGGTGGATGAGGGCGTGGTGGCGGGCGACCCGTACCAGATCGGCCTGGCGTTCTGGGCAGCCATGCATGGGGTGATGAGCCTGCGCCTGGCTGGGAAGCTGCCGCAGGAGGATGAGGCGGCCGTGCGCGGACTGATCTTCCACGCCCTGGGCAAGGGGCTCAAGCCAAGCTGACGCAGGCGTGAAGCCGGACCGCTTGCTCCCAAGCCCTCACAGCCCTAGGTTCGGCGCCTTTCCGGGGCGGAAGCGTTCAATACCTCATGGCTGCGCATTATCTCGAATTCGAACGGCCCATCGCCGAGCTCGAATCCAAGATCGAAGAACTTTCCCGACTGTCCGAGACGGCTGGTCCTGGCGCGTTCGACGCCGAGATCGAGGCCCTGCGCACCCGCGCCGGCAAGCTGCGAGCCGAGGCCTATGCGGGCCTGAACGCCTGGCAGAAGACCCAGGTCGCGCGCCACCCGCAACGCCCGCACTTCGTGGACTATGTCGGCGCCCTGATCGACGAGTTCGTCGAGCTGCGCGGCGACCGCAAGTTCGCCGACGATCAGGCCATCGTGGGCGGCCTCGGGCGTTTCCGGGGCGTGCCCGTGGTCGTCATGGGCCATGAGAAGGGCCACGACACCACCACCCGCCTGAAGCACAACTTCGGCATGGCCCGCCCCGAAGGCTATCGCAAGGCGGTGCGCCTGATGGACATGGCCGAGCGCTTCAACCTGCCGGTCATCAGCTTCGTCGACACCGCCGGCGCCTATCCGGGCATCGGGGCCGAGGAGCGCGGCCAGTCGGAAGCCATCGCCCGGTCCACCGAGCGCTGCCTGACCCTGGGCACGCCGATGATCGCCACCATCGTGGGTGAAGGCGGTTCGGGCGGGGCCATCGCCATCGCCGGCGCCAACCGCGTGCTGATTCTGGAGCACTCGATCTATTCGGTGATCAGCCCTGAAGGCGCGGCCTCGATCCTGTGGCGCGATGGCGCCCGGGCCAAGGACGCCGCCGAGCAGATGAAGATCACCGCCCAGGACCTGATCAAGCTGGGCATCGTCGACCGCATCGTGGATGAGCCGGCCGGCGGAGCCCATTCGGACCCGGCCGCGGCGATCAAGGCCGTGGGCGACGCGGTGGAGGAAGAGTTGAACGCCCTGTCCGCCCTGTCGCCGGACGAACTGCGCAAGCAGCGGGCCGACCGCTTCTACGCCATCGGCCGCAAGGGTCTGGCCTAGACCTCAGAATTTCTGCGGCCCTCGGCCCCTTCATCTGAAGCGGAAAGCGCATAGCTAAACGGCAACCGAAACCGGAACCGTTGCCTATGACCACGCCTGCTCTGTTCACGCCCCTGACCCTTCGCGGGGTAACGCTGAAGAACCGCATCGCGGTGTCCCCGATGTGTCAGTACTCGGCGACGGACGGCGTGCCCAACGACTGGCATTTCGTGCATCTGGGCCGCTTCGCCATCGGCGGCGCCGGTCTGGTGATGGTCGAAGCTACCGCCGTGGAAGCGGAAGGCCGCATCACCCACGGCGACCTTGGGCTGTGGAACGACGAGCAACAGGGGCGACTCGCCCGGATCGCCGCCTTCCTCAAGAGCCAGGGCGCGGTTCCGGCCATCCAGATCGGCCACGCCGGCCGCAAGGCCAGCACCCACCGCCCCTTCGAGGGCGGCCATCCGATCACGACCGAGAACGCCAGGCCGGGCGAATCCGCCTGGCAGACCGTCGCCCCCAGCGCCATTCCCTTCGCCGACGGCTATCACACGCCTCGCGCGCTGACGGTCGAGGAAATCCATGGCCTGACCGCCAAGTTCGTGGACAGCGCCAAGCGCGCCCTGGCCGCCGGGTTCGAGGTGCTGGAGATCCATGGCGCTCACGGCTACCTGCTGACCGAATTCCTGTCGCCGATCTCCAACCACCGCAGCGACCAGTACGGCGGCGACTTCCAGGGCCGCACGCGGTTCCTGCTGGAGACCGTCGAGGCCGTCCGCGCCGTGTGGCCCGACGACAAGCCGCTGTTCGTGCGCCTGTCCACCGTGGACGGTACGCCGGGCGGCTGGTCGCTGGAGGACAGCGTGGTCCTGGCCGGCGAGCTCAAGGCGCGGGGCGTTGATGTCATCGACAGCTCCTCCGGCGGGCTGACGCCGTCGATGGAGACGGCCAACCGCCCGGCGCCGCTGTACCAGACGCCCTATGCCGAGGCCGTGCGCCGCGACGCCGGGATCGCCACCATGGCCGTGGGCCTCATCACCCAGCCGCAGGAAGCCGAGGCGATCATCGCCGACGGTCAGGCCGACATCGTCGCTCTGGGCCGCGCCATGCTGGAGAACCCCAACTGGGCGCAGGACGCCAAGGCCGCGCTTGATCCCGAACATATCGGAGACGACGCCTGGCCTCTGGCGACCGGCTATGCGGTGAAGTCCTTAAAGGGTTTCAAGGCCAAGCGTGGCCTAGCCTGATACAATCTTGAGAACAGGTCCGGATCGTTTCGGCACAAGTCATGAATAACCACGGTTATTCATTGCAACGTTATTGCGAAACCTTTGTGAAATAAGGGGTTTTCGGCTTTCGATTAGCGAGTCGTTAGCTGCGATGCGGCTTCTTGCACGCCATCTGAATTCCAGAGCGTGTTCCTTATGGCGACGTTGCGCGACATCGCTGAACCGGCCCAGCCGGTCGGTCCGGGCGAGCTGGGCAAGCATGTCTATGACCGGTTCCGTAGCGAGCCGGACCTGCTGATCCTGCCGGTCGTCGACGCCTATGGTCGGCCGGTGGGACTGCTGGAGCGCAACGCGTTCTTCGTGCGGATGGCGGCGGAGTATGGCCGCGCCATCTATGCCGAGCGGCCTATCGAGCGGCTGATGGACCCCACCCCCCTGACGGTGGACGCCTCGCTGCCCCTGGCCCAATTCACGACAGAGGCGCTTTCCGACCGGCCGTCGGACCTGCTGCGTGGGTTCATCGTTCACGACCAGGGACGCTATCTGGGTGTCGGCACCGTCATCGCCCTGCTGCGGGCGGCCAATCGCGCCTTCGTGCAGCTGGCGCACTATGATCCCCTGACGGACCTGCCCAACCGGGTGCTGTTCCACAAGCAATTGCGTGAGGCCCTGGCCCGCGCCGATCGCGGCGCCAGCCAGGTGGCGGTGCTGTGCATCGACCTGGACCGCTTCAAGACCGTCAACGACACCCTCGGCCATGCGGTGGGCGACGAGCTGCTGCAGGCTGCCGGCCAGCGCCTTCGCTCCTGCGTGCGCGAGGGCGACACGGTGGCCCGCCTGGGCGGCGACGAGTTCGCCATTGTCCAGAACGGCGTGACCGGCCCGGACGACGCCCGGCACCTGGCGGCCCGCATCGTGGAGACCATGAGCGCGCCGCTGACCTTGCACGGGCATAACGTGGTGGCCGGCGCCAGCGTCGGCGTGGCCGTGGCCCCTCTGGACGGCCGCGAGCCCGACGAGCTGCTCAAGAAGGCTGATATGGCCATGTACCGGGTGAAGGGCGAAGGCCGACGCGGCTTCCGCTTCTTCGAGCCCGCCATGGATGAGGTCCTGCAAAGCCGCCGCCGACTGGAGCTGGACCTGCGCCGGGCGCTGGAGATGGGCGAGTTCGAGCTACGATACCAGCCGCTCTACGACCTGGCGTCGGAGCGGGTGACGGGCTGCGAGGCGCTATTGCGCTGGCGGCACCCCGAGCGGGGTCTGGTGTCCCCCGCCGACTTCATCCCCCTGGCCGAGGAGATCGGCCTGATCGTGCCCCTGGGCGAGTGGGTCCTGCGTCAGGCCTGCGCCGAGGCGGCGGGCTGGCCCGCGGGGATCAGCCTGGCGGTGAACCTGTCGCCGATCCAGTTTCGCGACCGGACCCTGCTGGACACGGTGAAAGCGGCGCTGGATGCATCGGGCCTTTCGCCGCGCCGCCTGCAACTGGAGATCACGGAGTCTGTGCTGCTGGCCGACAACGCCGCCAACCTGGCGCTGCTGCATGACCTGCGCCGCCTGGGCGTGCTGATCGCCATGGACGATTTCGGCACCGGCTATTCGTCGCTGAGCTATCTGCGCAGCTTCCCCTTCGACAAGATCAAGATCGACCAGACCTTCGTGCGCGACATCCCCCGCGACGCCGACGCCCTGTCGATCATCCGCACCGTGGCCGACCTGGGCGAACGGCTGGGCATCGTCACCACCGCCGAAGGGGTCGAGACCGCCGAGCAGTTCGAAGCCCTGCGCAACCAGGGCTGCCGCGAGATCCAGGGCTATCTGATCAGCCCGCCCAAGGAAGCGGCCGACATCATGACCCTGCTGCTGGCCGAGAGCGAATTCGCCCAGGCCGGCGCGGCCTAGAAGAACGGCGCGTAGACCTTCGGGTCGACGGGGATCAGCCGCGTCGCGCCCTCGGTTTCCGACCAGCCCTTGGACAGGGCTTCGGCCGGCGCGGCGGCCTGCGGCGAGGTCAGGGCCTTGGCCACGAGGTCACAGGGGTTCTGGGCGGCCTGAACGCAGACCACAGGGCCAGGCGGAATGGGTTCCGAGCGCCAGAGCTGGGTCAGCTTGGCGGCCTCGGCGGGCTTTTCGGCCTTCAGCCTGCGCCAGGGCTCTTCGGCCAGGGCGGCGATATCGGCGGAGCCGTCCAGCAGGCGGTTCATGGCGCCATCATGCGTTCCCGCGAACCCGACGTCGGTCAGGTTCAGGCCTCTGTCCTTGAGCCACGCCGCTTGCACCAGCGCGCCGGAGGTGGAGCCGGGGATCACGCGGATGTAGCGCAGTCCGCTGGCCTTCAGATCAACGCCGGCTCGCGTCAGCAATACGCCGCGATAGGCGTCCAGGGTGGCGGGCGGAACGTCGAACATGGCGACGGGGCGAGCGGCCGGCGCCTTCGCCGACGACAGGTAGGCGGACAGGTTGGTCACCGCGACATCCACCTTGCCCTCACGGATCGCGGCGGCGAGGGCGTCCGGCGAGGCGAGGACCTGCACGGTGACCGGCCGCCTCAGCGCATGGCTCAGATGCTCGGCCATGGGCGCCAGGGCGGCGGCGCGGTCGTAGCGGGCGTAGTGATAGGTGGCGAGCGTCAGAGCGCGTGGCTCGGCCACCGCGCCGGTGGCGGCCAGAGCGAGCAGACCGGCGAGCAGGGCCCTCATGCGACAGCCTTCAGCGCTTCGCCCAGTTCCTCGACCAGTTCCGGCGTGGTCGCCCAAGAGCACATGAAGCGCACCGAGCCGTCGAGGAAGCGATAGACGAACCAGCCCTTGGCCTGGAGCCGCTGCAGGGTGGCCTCGTCCATCTGAACGAACAGGCCGTTGGCCTCCACGGGATGTAGCAGCGGGAACGGCATCAGGGCCGCCAGCTTTTGCGCCATGGCGTTGGCGTGGACGGAGCGATCAACCCAGGCGCCGGTCTCCAGCAGGCCGATCCACGGGGCGGCCAGATAACGCCCCTTGGAGATCAGTTGGCCGGAATGCTTGATCCGCGCCTCCAACCGACGCTCGAAACGCTTGTCGAAGAACACCACCGCCTCGGTGGGGGTGGAGCCGGCCTTGGTCCCGCCCATGACCAGGATATCGACGCCCATCTTGGCGATGGATTTTAGGTCGAAGCCGGCGGCGACGGCGTTGGCCAGACGTGCGCCGTCCAGATGGACGCCATAGCCCTTTGCCTTGGCGGGGGCGATCAGGGCGGCCAGCGCCTCGCCCGAATAGACCGTGCCGTATTCGGTGGCCTGGGTCAGGGACAGGGCCGCCGCCGGCTGACGGTAGGAGACATCCGGCTCGGCGAGCGCGGCCTGCAGCGCGCCCAACTCCATTTTGCCGCTGGCGCCCGGCAGGCCGATCAGGCCCGTGCCGTGGGTGAAGAATCCGGGCGCGCCGGTCTCGTCGGTGCAGATGTGGGCGTGCTCGTGGGCGATCACCGCCTCGTGCGGCTGGGCCAGGCAACCCAGCGCGAAGGCGTTGGCGGCCGTGCCCGACGGCAGGAACTTCACCACCGCGTCGGCGTCCAGGGCCTGACGGATCAGGTCGGCCGCGCGGGCGCTGACGTGGTCCGAACCATAGCCCGAGGCCGTTCCTGCGTTGGCCGCGATCAGGGCGTCCATGACTTCCGGCATGGCTCCGGCGACGTTGTCGGAGGCGAAGTCGTAGCGGGCGGCCATGAGCGATCCTTGCGGCGATTGAGGCGAAGCCTTCTACCGCTGCAACGCCTGACCGGCAAAGGCCTGCTCAGTGGGCGCCTGCTTCGCCTTCCAGCGCCGACAGCGCCGCCGTCACCCGCTCCAGCTTCTCCGGATTGCGTGTGATGTAGACGGCGGTGATCCGGCCGTTCTCGATCTCGAAGGCGGTGGTCTGCAACATGTCCCCCCGCTCGCGGCTGACATAGCCCGGCAGGCCGTCGATCCACATGGGCCGCAGCATGACCGATTGCTGCGCGACCTCTTTGCGGAACTGGCTCCGATAGAGCCGCAGCACATGCTCCAGGCCAAGGATCGGATTGATGAAGGCATGCACCTTGCCGCCGCCGTCGGAGCGGATGACCACCCCTTCCGCCAACAGCCCTCGCAGGGCGTTCAGGTCGCCGCTGCGGGTGGCGTCGAAAAAGGCCTGAGCGATACGGGCGCCCTCGTCCTCGGCCACCGGATAGCGGGGGCGGGCGTCCTGCACGTGGCGGCGAGCGCGGACGGCCAGTTGTCGGACCGCGGCGGGATCACGCTCCAGCGTGCCCGCCACCTCGTCCAGGCCGACGCCGAACACGTCGTGCAGCAGGAAGGCCGCCCGCTCTAGCGGCGACAGCCGCTCCAGCGCCATCATCAGGGTGAGTGTCAAATCGTCTTCCTGCGGCTCGTGCTCCGGCTCCAGCAGCGGCTCAGGCAGCCAGGAGCCCACATAGGACTCCCGCCGCACCCGGGCGGACTTCATGTGGTCCAGGCACAGCCGGGTCACCGTGCGCGATAGAAAGGCCGTAGGCGTCTGGACCGTGGCCTGGTCCACCTGCCGCCAGCGCAACCAGGCGTCCTGAACCACATCCTCCGCCTCGGCCAAGGAGCCGAGCATACGATAGGCCAGGCGCAGCAGCCGGGGCCGCTGCGCCTGGAAGATCGCCGTGCCGTCGTCAGGCGGCGACATCGGCCGGGTCCACGGCTGGAAGCACGCGAAAGCCGACCTGCAAGCGGTTCCAGGTATTGATCGCGCCGATCAGCAGGGTGAGATGGACCTGCTCGGCCTCACTGAACACCGCCGTCACCTGAGCGTAATCCGCGTCCGAGGCGCCGTTCTGCGGCAGCAGGGTCAGGGCTTCGGTCCAGGCCAGGGCCGCGCGTTCGCGGGCGGTGTAGACCGGCGCTTCGCGCCAGGCGGCCAGCAAATCCAGCCGCACCTGCTTTTCGCCGTGCTTGCGCGCGTCGGTGGCGTGCATGTTCAGGCAAAAGGCGCAGCCGTTGATCTGCGAGGCGCGCAACTTCACCAGCTCGATAAGCGGGTGCTCCAACCCGCTGTTCATGATGCTGGTTTCCAGAGCGATCATCGCTTTGACGCCTTCAGGGGCGAACTTGTGGGGGTTCGGCAGTCGCGGGGTCATTGTCGTCTCCATCCGTGCTCTATGCACGTTCGCCCTGAAGACGAGATGGCCTGCCCCGAGTGTGACACGACTGCCGAAGTTTTTTTGATCAGAACCCGTAGAGCTTGGCGTACTCGGCATCCCGCAGGGCGATCTGACGGGCGCAGTCGACCATGACCTTGGCCTGTTTCCAGGTAGCGTCGTCCTGCATCTTGCCGTCCAGCATGGCCACGCCGGTGCCGTCAGGCATGGCTTCCAGAATGCGGCGGGCGAAGGCGACCTCGGCGGGATCGGGGCTGAACACCTGCTTGGCGATGGCGACCTGACTGGGATGCAGGCTCCAGGCGCCGACGCAGCCCATCAGGAAAGCGTTGCGGAACTGCTGCTCACAGGCGACCGGATCATCGATGGCGCCGAACGGGCCGTAGAACGGCTTGATGCCGTGGGCGGCGCAGGCGTCGACCATCTTGGCGAAAGTGTAGTGCCACAAATCCTGCTGGACGCTGGCGCGGGCGGCGCCGTCGGCGTGCGGGTCCTCGATCACCCGATAGCCGGGATGCCCTCCGCCGACGCGCGTGGTCTTCATGGCGCGGCTGGCGGCGAGATCGGCGGGGCCAAGGCTGATGCCCTGCATCCGGGGACTGGCGCCGGCGATGGCCTCGACGTTCATCACGCCCTCGGCCGTTTCCAGGATGGCGTGCAGCAGAATCGGCTTGGTGACGCCGTGCTTGGCCTCCAACGAGGCCAGCAGTTGGTCCATGTAGAAGATGTCCCACGGCCCTTCGACCTTGGGGACCATGATGACGTCGATCTTGGAGCCTGCGCGCTCGACGATCTGGCTGACCTCGTCCAGGTGCCAGGGGGAGTTCAGGCAGTTGATGCGGGTCCAGAAGCCGACGCCCGCCGCCGCGAAGTCCACGTTGCGGGCCAGCTCGACCAGGCCGGCCAGGGCCGCGCCCTTGGCGTCGGCGGGGATGGCGTCCTCAAGGTTGGCCAGGATCACGTCCACCTCGCCCAGCAGGTCAGGGACCTTGGCGCGCACCTTGTCCAGGTGAGGCGGCACGAAGTGGATCATCCGCTCCACGCGGCTGGGCAGTTCGCGCAACGGCGCCGGGGCGCCGATGGCCAGGGGTTTGAAGAATCCTCTGGGCGTCTTGGTCGTCATGGTCTCGCTCCCCGCGCTCTTTTCTTATTTCGCAATTGCGAGAAGATTTGCGGCGATGCGGAAGAAGGTCAACTCTTCTTCGCGAGCGGATGCTTTTCCTCAACCACCGCCTTAAGTCGCCCCTCCGCCACGTGGGTGTAAATCTGGGTCGTGGCGATGTCGGCGTGGCCGAGCAGGGTCTGGACCACGCGCAGGTCGGCCCCGCCCTCCAGCAGGTGAGTGGCGAAGGCGTGTCGCAGGACGTGAGGACTAACCTTCTCACGATCGATGCCGGCGACGGCCGCCGCCTCGTCCAGAAGCTGAGCCACGCGGCGTGAGGTCAGGCGGCCGGCGGCGCTACGCGATACGAACAGCCAGGGACTGCTCTTAATGCCGGATGGCAGAAAACCACTTCTTACCTCCAAATAAGCCTTCACGGCGGTCCGTGCGGCGTCGTTGAGCGGGGCCAGCCGTTCCTTGCCGCCCTTGCCTTTGACGATCAGGTAGGTCGGGTCCCGCGTCAGGGCCGCCAGTGGCAGGTTGAGCAGTTCGGAGATGCGCAGGCCCGAGGCATAGAGCAGCTCGATCATGCAGGCCAGACGCAGGCCGTGAGCGGGGTCCTTGTCCCCCGCGGCGGCGATCAGGCTCTCGACCTCTTCGCGCGACAGCACCTTGGGAAGAGGGCGGCCCTTCTTGGGCGCTTCAACCCGGCGGGACGGATCGTCGGTGCGCCAGCCCTCGCCCAGGATGAACCGGTGGAACTGGCGCAAGGCCGAGCGACGACGCGACGCTGTGGCCGGCGATAGGCCGCGCGCGCCCAGATCGGTGAAATAGGCCTCGATGTCTTCGGCGGAGGCGCTGGCGAAGTCGCGCTTGCGGGCCGATAGGAAACCGTGGGCGTCCTGTAGGTCCTTGCCATAGGCGGTCAGGGTGTTCTTGGAGGCCGCGCGTTCGACGGCCATCATTTCGAGAAACGCCTCGACCCAGCCGGCGCTCATTTGATCTGCAGGGTCAGGATGCCCTCGGCGGCGAAAGCGCGGGCGTCGGCGGTCAGGCCGGCGCGGTTCAAGGCGCGGACGACGCGAGCGCGATCGGCGCTGGAGAAGTTGCCGATGCCCGCGTCGGCGGCGACGCTGAGCGCCAGCAGGCCGGTCTCGCCCTTCAGTCCGGCCGCCGAGGCCTGGTCCAGGGCCGCGAGGCGGGCCGGCGAGGCGCTGGAGCGGGGGCCTTCGAAGGCCGCGAACTCGCCCCGCGCCTGGGCGCTCATGGACACGCCCTCGGCGGGGGCAAGCGCCCACAGGATCATGGCGGCGGGCTGGGCCGGCGACTTCGCGCCGCCCTGCGCGCCGCGTTCGACCAGGCGATCAAGCGTTGGACCGTCGGCCTGGCCGGATGCAGCGGCGATCAGGGCGTCGATCAGAGCCATGTCATCGGCCGACGCGGCGCTGTCGGATACCAAATCCGAACGGATGGCGCGGGCGGCGTCGACATCGCCAGCCGCCACCGCAGCGCGGATGAACAGCAGCGGGTCCTGCAGCGGCGCGCGGGCGCCGACGAGGGCGACGATCACGGGCCGCGTGGAAACGCTGGCCTCTGTGAAGGCTACAATCCCCTTGGTCCGGCGCAGGAAGGCCAGGGCCGAGGTCTCCGCCGCCGTCAGATCGCCGGCCGCCAATTCGGGCGGGGCGGCGGGGACCGACAGGTGGGCGGCGATGGCGGGACTGGCGTTGGCGCGGGCGGCGTCCATGTTCAGACCCAGCTTGCGCGACAGGGCGTATTCGACGCCGCTCTTCAGGGACGCATCGCCCGGATTTCCCGCTCCCGCGATCAAGGCGCCCATGAGCCGCGGATAGGCCGACCCCTTCGGCTCCTGCGCGGTGGCCAGGGTCAGGGTCAGTTGCGCCGCCTCGACCTGACCGCCCGTGGCCTGGCAGAAGGCGCGCAGGCGCAGCCAGTAAGGATTGCCCCGGTTCTCGGTGACCGCGTCGGCGATGGCGCAGGCGCGGCCATCGTCCCCGACGATCAGGGCGGATTCGGCCGCCGCCTGGGACAGGGCGGAGCTGGACGACAGGTTCGGCGCGCGCCGCAGGATCGCCGCCGCGCCCTCCGCCTCGCCCAAGGCCAGCAGACCCTGGACCCGCGCCGCGCCCAGAGCGGGATCGTTCCCCACCCCATCCGGACCGCTGGCGCCCGTACTGAGCAGCCGGCGCGCCAGGTTCTGGGTCGCAGGGGACAGACCCTTGGCCGAAATCTTGGGCAGGGCGTCACGCAGGATGGCGGGCGACGTGCCGCGCCAAAGATCGGAGCCCAGCCCTGTGTCGGGGCCCACCGGCGTCGAGAACAGGTCGGGTGGGGCGAGGGTCGTGACCTCCACCTGAGCCAGAGCAGAGCCGGAAATGGCGAGGCAGAGTGCGGCGGGGAGAACGCTGAGTCGGACCATGGGCGTGATTATGCCCGCCCCGAACGTGGCGCCCAACCCCATGGTCGTGTAAGCGGTTGTCCCCAAGCACCACCATGACCGCCGCAGCCGCCATTCCTTCAAGAACCATCGTGCTCGTCGGCCTCATGGGCGTGGGCAAGTCGAGTGTCGGCCGTCGGCTCGCCTATGCGCTCGGATTGCCCTTCAAGGACGCCGATACCGAGGTCGAGGCCGCCGCGGGTCGGACCATCCCGGAAATCTTCGCCGAACTGGGCGAGGCCGCCTTTCGTGACGGCGAGCGCCGGGTGATCGCGCGGCTGCTGGAAGAACCGGTCCATGTGCTGGCCACCGGCGGCGGCGCCTTCGTCGATCCCCGGACCCGCGAACTGATCAAGGACCAGGCGATCTCCATCTGGCTGAAGGCCGACCTGGAGATTCTAGCGCGACGGGTGGGCCGCAAGGACAGCCGCCCCCTGCTGCGCGACAAGGATCCGATCGAGGTGCTGCGCCAACTGGCCGAGGTGCGTTACCCGCTCTACGCCGAGGCCGACATCGTGGTCGAGACCGCCGACACGCCGCATCAGGTGGCCGTCGATCAGGTCCTGGCGGCCCTGACCGCTCACGAGGCGAACGCATGAACAATATACGCACCATCTCCGTCGGCCTGGGGGACCGCGCCTATGACGTCGTGGTCGGGCCCGGCCTGATCGACACGGCGGGCGAGCGTATCGCACCCCTGCTCAAGCGCCGCCGCACGGCCATCGTCGCGGACGCCAATGTGGCGGAACATCACGGCGAACGCCTGGCCGCGGCTCTGGAGAAGGCCGACATCGCCGTCGATGTGATCCTGGTTCCGCCGGGCGAAGAGTCCAAAAGCTGGGAGGGCCTGGCGCAGGTTAGCGACCAACTACTGGCGCTCAATCTCGATCGCGGCGACGTGGTGATTGCGTTCGGCG
This sequence comes from Caulobacter sp. NIBR2454, assembly GCF_027474405.1. Classification (GTDB taxonomy): domain Bacteria; phylum Pseudomonadota; class Alphaproteobacteria; order Caulobacterales; family Caulobacteraceae; genus Caulobacter. Next base: position 803,744 of record NZ_CP114871.1, on the reverse strand, counting down.
GCGGGGTCGTCGGCGATCTGACGGGCTTCGCGGCCGCCATCTACAAGCGCGGGATCGACTTCATCCAGATACCCACCACCCTGCTGGCCCAGGTGGACAGCTCGGTGGGCGGCAAGACGGCCATCGACACCCCGCGCGGCAAGAACCTGATCGGCGCCTTCCATCAGCCGCGGCTGGTGCTGGCGGATCTGGACGTTCTAGCGACCCTGCCAGACCGTGAGATGGCCTGCGGCTATGCCGAAGTGATCAAGTATGGCCTGCTGGGCGACTTCGCCTTCTTCGAATGGCTGGAGGCCAATGGCCCGGCGGTGCTGGCGCGCGAGCCGGCCGCCCTGCTGCACGCGGTGGCTCGCTCGGTCCAAATGAAGGCGGAGATCGTCGCCGAGGACGAGAAGGAAGCCGGCCGCCGCGCCCTGCTGAATCTCGGCCACACCTTCGGCCACGCGCTGGAAGGCGAGATGGGTTTCGGCGACGCGCTCAAGCATGGCGAGGCCGTGGCGATCGGCATGGCCCAGGCCTTCCGCTTCTCCGCCCGCCAGGGCCTGTGCTCCGCTCAGGACGCCGCCCGCGCCGAGGCCGCCATCGCGGCCGTGGGCCTGCCGGTGCGTCCGGCGCAGGTCCGAGCGGAACCGTTCGCCGCCGACGCGCTTCTGGCTCACATGGGGCAGGACAAGAAGGCCGAGGGCGGCAAGCTGACCTTCATCCTGGCGCGGGCGATCGGCGACGCAGTGACAGCCAAGGGCGTGGACGCGGCCCAGATACGCGACTTTCTGCTGACTGAAGGGGCTACGCCGTGATCTGGGCCATCCTGGCGGCGCTCGCGCCGTCGCTGATCGTGCTTCTAGCTCTGTCGGGTCTGATATCGGCGGCCGAGACGTCGATGACCGCCGCCAGCCGGGGCCGCATGCACCAGCTGGAGCGTGAGGGCGACAAGGCCGCCGCACGCGTCAACCGCCTGAACACCGACCAGGAGCGGATGATCGGCGCCATCCTGCTGTCCAACAACGTCATCAATATCGGCGCGTCGGCCCTGACCACCAGCGTGCTGGCCGCCGCCTTCCCCGGACCCGTAGGCGCCATCGTGGCGACCGTGGTGATGACGGTGCTGATCGTCATCTTCTCGGAAATCCTGCCCAAGACCCTGGCCATCGCCCGAGCCGATGACGTGGCGCGGGCCATATCGATCCCGGCCCTGATCGTGGTGAAGATCTTCGGCCCCGTGGCGCGCGGCGCCCAGTGGATCGTGCGCCAGACCCTGAAACCCTTCGGCATCAACCTGTCGATGGAGACCGACGTTCTGGCCGCCCACGAGGAAATCCGCGGCGCGGTGGAATATCACCACTCCGAGGGCCTGGTGGAGGGCCGCGACCGCCGCATGCTGGGCGGCGTCCTCGACCTGTCGGAAATGGACGTGTCGGAGGTGATGGTTCACCGCAAGTCCATGGTCATGCTCGATATCGACCTGCCGGCGCGCCAGCTGATCACCCAGGCCCTGGACAACGCCCATTCGCGCCTGCCGCTGTATCGGGGCGAGACGGAGAACATCGTCGGCGTGCTGCACGCCAAGGACCTGCTGAAAGCCATCGCCGCCGTCGATGGCCGCATGGACAGCATCAATATCGAGTCCATCGCTCGCGAACCTTGGTTCATCCCTGACACGACGAACCTCAAGGACCAGCTGAACGCCTTCCTCAAGCGGCGCAGCCATTTCGCCCTGGTGGTCGATGAATACGGCGCCCTGCAGGGTCTGGTGACCCTGGAGGACATCCTTGAGGAGATCGTCGGCGAGATCGACGACGAGCATGACGACGCGGTCGAAGGCGTGCGCCGCCAGCCCGACGGCAGCGTCAATGTGGACGGGTCCGTCACTGTGCGCGACCTGAACCGCGCCATGGACTGGGACCTGCCGGAAGGCGACGCGGTGACCATCGCCGGCCTGGTGATCCACGAGGCCCAGACCATCCCCGATCCCGGCCAGACCTTCATCTTCCACCGGCATCGGTTCCAGGTCCTGCGCCGGCAGCGCAACCAGATCACCGCCCTGCGCGTCAGTCCGCGACTGGACGAGACGGCGGTCTAGGCCGTTCGTCCCCAGATATCAGCGCTGGCAGCGACGAGTCGTCACGCTTTCAAACACGATCGCGGCGCTATATGTCGGGTGGCGGACAGAGGCCAATCCCCCGAATGATGTATGGCGAGACTGTGGCGACCTTCCGGTCGCCCAGCCAGCGCACGGGTTTCGACTCGACTCTGCTTCAGCAAGGACTGATCAGTTAAATTGTCCGGCGATCCAACGCCGGGCTATGATGCTCAAGGTCCAGGTTGAGAGATGATTATCCCGTTGGGCGCATTGGAGCCGGTAATATGACGCAAGGCGTCGATCTGAAGTCTCTGCGCATCCTTGTTGTCGAGGACGAGGCGCTGGTCTCCATGCTTGTCGAAGACATGCTGGAAGATCTGGGCTGCGTGGTTGTCGGACCGGCGGCGGAGTTGGAAGAGGCGCTGGTTTTGGCGCGCGACGGCGAGATCGACGCCGCTCTTCTGGACGTCAACCTTGGCGGTCGCCCGATTTTCCCGGTGGCTGACGTGCTGAAGGCGCGGGGCGTGCCGTTCGCTTTCGCCAGCGGCTATGGCGAGGCGGGTCTGAGCGAGGAGCATCGCGGCTCCGCGGTGCTGCAAAAGCCCTTCCGCGAAAGCGATCTCAAGCGGGTGCTTGAGGAAATCGCCGCCAAGGTGGGCGCCAACTCCTAGGCTTCTCCCGGAGCCAGGGCCTTTACCGACAGAGCATGCACCGGGCCGGCGAGTTCGCTCGCCAGGGCCGCGTGGACCATTCTTTGACGCTGGACCCGGTTCGCCCCGGTGAAAGCGGCCGCTTCGATCACTAGATTGAAGTGGCTCTCACCGCCTTCTCGATGGCCGGCATGGCCATGGTGGCGGTCGGAGTCGTCGACGATCTCCAGCCGAACCGGGGCGAAAGCCTTGGTCAACTTGTCGCGAATGGCTTCTGTGACGGCGCCCATCGGCGTCTCCCGACTTGTCAATTCTTGAACGTATTTAGGTGCGACCTAGACTGAATCCCATGTTCGAGTACCGGCCCAAGTTCAAAGACATCCGTGTCCGCCCTCCGAAAGAGGGTGAGGACGAGGCGTTGCACGTCCGCCAGGAGGACGTTCTGCGCCTCAAGCCGGGCGAGCGCGCCTGCGATCACGCCAATTGCCGGGCCGCCGCCACGGCGCGGGCCCCCAAGTCGCGCGACCTGCCGGACCAGCACTATTGGTTCTGCCAGCCGCACGCGGCCGAGTACAACAAGCGCTGGGACTTCTTCGCCGGGATGAGCGAGGGCGAGATGCGCCGCCATATGGAGGCCCGCGCCACCGGCGACCGTCCGACCTGGTCATTCAAGGCCGACGCCAATTCGCGCGAGGCCGCCGCCGCCGCCGCACGCGACAAGCGCGCGTTCAACGACCCCTTTGGCGTATTCGCCGCCGCGCGGCGGCGCGCGGAAGCGGCGGAGTCCGCTGGCCGGCACCTGGGCAAGCTGGAACGCGGCGCCCTGGCCGACCTGGACCTGGACGCCACGGCCGACGGTCCGGCCATCAAGGCCCGCTACAAGGAACTGCTCAAGCGCTGCCACCCGGACGCCAACGGCGGCGACCGCTCGGCCGAGCACAAGCTCCAGCGGGTGATCAAGGCTTACAAGACGCTCCAGAAGGCCAAGCTGGTCTGATCTCCAGTTAAAGCTAAGCTTCTACTACCGCTCATCCCGGCGAAGGCCGGGATCCATGCTGAGGCGGACAGGAAGCACGGCGTGTTCTACACCTACATCCTCGCCAGCGGTCCGGCAGGCACCCTCTACACGGGCTCCACGGACAACCTCGCGCATCGGGTATGGGAACATCAGAACAAGGTTCGCAAGGGCTTCACGGCCAAGTACGGCGTCACACAACTGGTCTGGTTCGAGGGTCACGAGACGCGGGAGGCCGCCTTTCGCCGGGAGCGGCAGATCAAGGAATGGCGCCGAGACTGGAAGGTCCGCCTGATCGAAACTGAAAATCCGTACTGGGCCGACCTGTCGCAGAGATTGAACGACCTGCTGCCGTTCTGACGCGGGGGTGATACCCGCCCCCAGCTTGGATCCCGGCCTTCGCCGGGATGAGCGGGATGGGCAGGAGCAAGCGACATTTCACAACTGAAACATGAACGGTAGCCGAACCGGCGCGTTCAGCACCGGGCCAGTTGAGCTCGTCCATGATGTGCTCATCGTAACAAGGAGCCCCATCATGAAACGCACCATCGCAGCCGCCCTGGCCCTCTCGCTGATTGGCGGCTCCATCGCCGTCGCCCAGCCCTACGGCCACAACAACGACCGTCGCGATGTTCGCGAAGCCCGTCAGGACGTGCGCGAAGCCCGCCGCGACGTGAAGGACGCCCGCAAAGACCTGCGCCGCGCCGAACGGCACCGCTACGCCAAGGGCCAGCGTCTGGCCTCCAACTATCGCGGTGAGCGCTATTACGTCCGCGACTACAAGCGTCACGGCCTGCGCACGCCGCCCCGCGGCTACCGCTGGCAGCGCGTTGACAACGACTACATCCTGGCTGCTGTCGCCACCGGCCTGATCGCCTCGGTGATCATCGCCAATAACTAGACCTGACGCAGGGTAAGGAAGGGGGTCCGGCGACGGACCCCCTTTTCCTATGCGGCGCGAGGTTCTAATTGCAGATCATGCCCGAATTCGCCGACACCCCCTCCGCCACCGATCCGCTGCTGACCCTGACCCCCGACAAGTGGGTGACCGTGCGCGAGGCGTTCGGCGTCGATAGCGATATGAAGGTCCCGTATTTCTCGCACCGCGACCCGCATGTGCCGGAGATCGACGCGGCCTATCGCTTTGATCCGCAAACGACCTTGGCGATCTGCGCGGGGTTCGCCTATGACCGCCGGGTGATGGTCCAAGGCTATCACGGCACGGGCAAGTCGACCCACATCGAACAGGTGGCCGCGCGCCTGAACTGGCCGCTGGTCCGCGTGAACCTGGACAGTCACGTCAGCCGCATCGATCTGGTCGGCAAGGACGCCATCGTCCTGAAGGACGGCAAGCAGATCACCGAATTCCGCGAAGGCATCCTTCCCTGGACGCTGCAGCGCCCCGTCGCCCTGGTGTTCGACGAGTACGACGCCGGGCGCCCGGACGTGATGTTCGTCATCCAGCGCGTGCTGGAGGCCGGCGGCAAGCTGACCCTGCTCGATCAGAACCGGGTCATCCGCGCCAACCCGTACTTCCGTCTGTTCTCCACCACCAACACCATTGGTCTGGGCGACACGACGGGGCTGTACCACGGCACCCAGCAGATCAATCAGGGCCAGATGGACCGCTGGTCGATCGTCACCACGCTCAACTACCTCGACCACGACGTCGAGGGGGCGATCGTGCTGGCCAAGAACCCGTCCTACGACAACCCCGAAGGCCGCCAGAAGATCGCCGCCATGGTCCGCGTGGCCGACATGACCCGCAACGCCTTCATGAACGGCGACATCTCCACGGTCATGAGCCCGCGCACCGTGATCACCTGGGCCCAGAACGCAGACATCTTCGGCGGGGACATGGCTCTGTCTTTCCGCCTGACCTTCCTGAACAAGTGCGACGAACTGGAGCGGCCCACCGTGGCGGAGTTCTTCCAGCGCGCCTTCGGCCAGGACCTGCCCGAAAGCGCGGCGCGGGTGCGGGTGGCTTAGGCGTTTATGGCCTGGTGCTCCGACATCGATTGGAACGCAACCGGTTCATGGATGCAGGCTTGGGCGGGCTTCGCCAATGCAGTTGTAGTTGGCGGTGCCGCTTGGTTTGGTTCGAAACGTCTGAACGATTGGCTTCGCGAACGGCAAGTTGAGCGCAAGATGGCAGTTGGGGAGCGGCTCCTTACAATCGCTTATAAAGCGCTGGACGCCTTTAAAGGAATTAGAAGCCCAGGATCGTCCGGCGGCGAAACTTCAGCTGCTCAGGAAAAGCTTCAATCAGGCTCATCATATAACGAAGCCAGTGACAGGGAAAAGCGGAGAATGGAATCCGCTCAAATCATTATTGATAGAATATTTGCAAATAAACGGCTCTGGGACGATTACTGGGAAAATCTACCTCTTTGCCGAGCTTATTACGGCAATGATATAGAAGAATCATTCCGAATTATTTGGCAAAAACGCGCAAGCGTCTACTCCGCAGCTATTACCTACGGATCCCTTCGGGACGGTGGGGATAGAGCAACCGAAGTGGGCTTTGAAGAGGTTTTCTGGGAATACCTTGCTCAGGCAAGAAACAAGCCTGATCCAGTGAACGTCGATCTCGATACTATGGTCCAACGCCTAGAAGCTGAGATACTCCCCCTTCTAGGGTCTTCAACCAGTAACGTCTAAAGCGCGCCCGCTTAAAGCACGATCTGAATAGCGACAACGCGAGCGACCTGTAGGGCTGTGATGCCTTCAAGTCCTTGTGGAGCTAGCCCTTGCGCCGCGCCGCGACCGCCATACGGACGCTTGCGCTGGCTGGGCTCCTCGGGCTGATCCCGGCCGCATGTTCCGAGCACTCCGACAATGGCGAGGGCGCCGCACGGCCCATCACCCCCGAAGACATGCCGCGGCTCGAACCGGGTATATGGCGGACCAGCACGCGCACGGGCGACAGTCCGCCAGACACCTTGGTCCAGTGCATCGGCCAGGACCACAGCCTGGCCCTGAGCATGGGCGAGGCCCAGGCGCGCTGCCCCACGCTCTCCATGATGCGCGTGGGCCGCATCTATCTGGTCACCGCGCGATGCCGTCACGAAGGGGGTGAAACGCTGGTCCGGGCGCGCTTCACCGGCGACTTCCGCAGCACCATGCGGGCGGAGATCGAGATCACCCGCCCCGGTCCCGACTCTCGGCCGCGTCAATTGAAGCTGGTCAGCGTGGGGCGCTATGAGGGGCCTTGTCCGGATGGGCAGGCGCCGGGACTTATCGACGACGGCGACTGAGCAACGCCTCCGCCTCACTCAAATCGGCAAGCCTGCGTCCAAGGCGCCACAGGCGCCCGATGTCAGTCTGAGGCTGCGGAACTTTCGAAGACCGCAGCGCTTATCTCCACCGTGGGTGCGTTGCTTCCAGGCTGATCACCCCAGCCTGCGGCGGCGCCCCGAACCCTTATCCACAAGAGGATTTTGACCGATGTCCGCTTCTCTTGCCGTCGTTACCGATATCGCCCCGCGCTCTTCGGGCGAGACCATCAGCCAGCGCGTGATGCGCCTTCAGGCCGAAGCCCGTTCGGTCGCCCGTGAGCACCTGGCGGCGCTGGAAAACGCCATGACCCAGGTCGCCAAGATTTCGGAAGAAATCGCCGAAGGCGGCGAGGCCTATCCCGTCGGCGCTCGCGAGCTGGCCAAGCGGCTGGCCGATGAGACCGGCATTCGGGTCCAAGCGCTGGACGCGATCCTGGCCCGCACGAGCCGCTGAGAAGACGGCGAGACCGTGAAGGGCGGTTCTTACCGCCCCTCGCCGCTCAGCCCGCGATCAGTTCCGGCTCGTGCCGCCGCAACCAAGCTTGTGCATAGCCGCAGGTCGGAATGATCCGGGTCCCTTCAGCCTTCGCCGCCACGGCCACTTGCCGCATCAGCCGATCGGCCGCCCCCGTCCCGCGAAGCGCCATCTCCGCTTCGACGTGCGGGATGATAAGCACCCCGTCATGTCGGCGGTAATCCGCCCAGGCCAGCTTGCCATCGACATCGAGCTCATAGCGCCCGGCTTGCGCGTTGTCGGTGAAGGTCTCCGCCATCGTCTGGTTTCCTTGCGTTTGGGTCGTCTGCTGAACGCGGCGGGCTCAGACCCGCTCCACCGCCATGGCCACGGCCTCGCCGCCGCCGATGCACAGGGACGCCATGCCCTTGCTGGCGCCGCGCGCCTCCAGCGCCGACAGCAGGGTCGCCAGAATGCGCGCGCCGGAAGCGCCGATCGGATGACCCAGGGCGCAGGCGCCGCCATTCACATTCAGCTTCTCGTGGTCGATGCCGAGCTCGCGTTGCGCGATCATCGCCACCACGGCGAAGGCCTCGTTGACCTCCCACAGATCGACATCGGAAACCGACCAGCCGGCCTTGGCCAAGGCCTTCTTCATGGCGGGCACAGGCGCGGTCGTAAACTGGCCGGGCTCATGGGCGTGAGCGGCGTGGGCGACGATCCGCGCGACCACCGGCAGGCCCAACTTCTCGGCCACACTGGCGCGGGTCAGGACCAGAGCCGCGGCCCCATCGCTGATCGAACTGGCGTTGGCGGCGGTGATGGTGCCGTCGCGTGAGAAAGCGGGGCGCAGGGTCGGAATCTTGGCCGGGTCCGCCTTCAGCGGCTGCTCGTCCTGGTCGACAACCGTGTCGCCCTTGCGGCCGGAGACGGTGACCGGAGCGATCTCGCGGGCGAAGGCGCCGCTCTCGACCGCCGTGCGAGCGCGAGAGAGACTTTCAATGGCGTAGGCGTCCTGATCCTCGCGCGTGAACTGATAGGCGGCGGCCGATTCCTCGGCGAAGCTGCCCATCAGGCGGCCTGGCTCATAGGCGTCCTCCAGACCGTCCAGGTACATGCTGTCGAGAATGCGGTCGTGGCCGATGCGGGCGCCGCCGCGATGCTTGGCCAGCAGGTATGGCGCATTGGTCATGCTTTCCATGCCGCCGGCGACGATGATGTCCGCCGTTCCGGCCAGCAAGGCGTCATGCGCCATCATCGCGGCCTGCAGGCCGCTGCCGCACATCTTGTTGACCGTCGTCGCCTCGACCGATTTCGGCAGACCGGCGCCCAGGGCGGCCTGCCGGGCGGGAGCCTGGCCCAGACCGGCGGGCAGGACGCAGCCCATGATGATCTGCTCGACCTTGTCGGCGGACAGACCGGCGCGCTCCAGCGCGGCCTTGACCGCCACGGCGCCCAGCTCGGTGGCCTTGGCGCCGGACAACACGCCCTGGAAGCCACCCATGGGCGTACGGGCGTAGGAGGCGATGACGACGGGATCGGAGTTCATTTTCTTGTTTCCTCTGCTTGGGGCGGACTTAAGCCCTTCCGAAGCCCTGGAAAAGAGCGGCCGGGCTCCCCTGGAGGGCGGCCCGGCCGAAGTCACCGGAAATGCCGCTCACCCGTCCGCGCCGAAGGGTGGATGAACGACGCGACGGAATTGAGTTGCGATTAAGAACTTACTTGTTCGGTTCTGAAACGCAACCCTCTTGCCTTCCGCCGGGGAAACGGTCACCCTCGCCAAATGGGCCGGACCGCCGACTATTCAAAAGAGCGCTGCTCCGTCGCCGCCACGCTTGAAGTGGTGGGTGATCCCTGGACCCTGCTCATCCTGCGGGACGCCTTTCGCGGGGTGCGCCGGTTCGATCAGTGGCAGGAAAGCCTCGGCGTCGCTCGCAACGTCCTGGCCGCGCGCCTGAAGACCCTGGTCGCGCACGGGGTGATGGAAAAGCGCCGCTACAGCGAGCACCCGCCCCGTTTCGAGTATCGCCTGACCGACAAGGGCAAGGACCTGCGTCCCGTGCTGATCACCCTGAGCGATTGGGGCGACCGTCACGTGTACGGCGAGAACGGTCCCCTGCATTTCCTGCACGAGCCCTGCGGCCACAAGCTGCGGCCGGGCCTGGTCTGCATGGACTGCGGCGAGCCTGTCGCGCCGCGCGATCTGCGAATGGTGCACAACCCTGATAGCCAGACTGTCGGCGAGGCGCTCGCCGATCGGGAACTTCTGGAAGCCGAGGGCTGAAGCCCTAGGCGTTCAACCGCACCGCGCCCGCTATGAAACCGCCGCCCAGAACGCGCGAGACGTCGGCCGGATCGTAGAGCACGCAGGCCTGTCCGGGGGCCACGCCCTCTTCCGCCACATCCAGAGCCACCGCCGGAACGCCGTCGATCAGAGTCAAACGCCCTGGCACAGGCTCGCGGGTCGAGCGCACCCGCGCCAGAACCGTCTGACCTTCCGCGCAGGCGGCCTCAAGCGTCGTCTGATCGCCGAGCCAGTTGCCTTCCTTCAGGGTCAGGGCCGTGGTCAGCAGCGCTTCGCGCGGGCCGACGATCACTTGGCGTGCGTCGGCGTCGATGCGCACCACGAACAGCGGATCGCCCACGGCGATGTTCAGACCGCGGCGCTGACCGATGGTGTAGCGGGTCACGCCCTCGTGCCGGCCCAGAACCCGGCCGTCGAGGTGGACAATATCGCCGGCCTCCGCGCCATGCGGGCGCAGACGGTCGATGACCGTGGTGTACTTGCCCTCGGGCACAAAGCAGATGTCCTGGCTGTCAGGCTTGTCGGCCACAGACAGGCCCAGCTCCTCGGCCACCCGGCGCACGTCCGGCTTGTGCAGCCCCCCGAGCGGAAAGCGCAGGAAGTCCAGTTGTTCGCGCGTGGTGGCGAACAGGAAATAGGACTGGTCGCGCGCCGGATCGACAGCGCGGCGCAGCTGCGGCTCACCGCTCATCGACCGCTGGACATAGTGGCCGGTGGCCATGGCGGCGGCGCCCAGGTCGCGGGCGACATCCAGCAGGTCGCGGAACTTCACCGTCTGATTGCAGCGTACGCACGGGATCGGCGTCTCGCCGCGCAGATAAGCGTCGGCGAACTCCTCGATCACCTGCTGCTTGAAGCGGCTCTCATAGTCGAGAACGTAGTGCGGGATTCCGATCCCGTCGGCGGCCGTGCGGGCGTCGAGGATGTCCTGACCCGCGCAGCATGCGCCCTTCTTCTGGACCGCGGCGCCATGATCATAGAGTTGGAGGGTCACCCCCACCACGTCATAGCCGGCGGCCTTGAGCAGGGCGGCGGTGACGGTCGAGTCCACGCCACCCGACATCGCAGCCACGATGCGGGTTCCTTCCGGCAAGCCGACAGCCGCGCGCGCGGCCTCGACCGCAGCGGCCGAGAGGCTGCTGACGGGCTTGAGCGCGGGCTTGGCGAGTTCGCAGAAGGTCATGGGCCGCTATTTAGCGGCGCGGAGCCCTGATTGCGAGGGTCAGGCGTCAGAGCACATCCAGGATGGAAGAGCCGGACAGCAGGGAGAACACGCGCGCCGAGCCCTCCAGGGACAGCTGGGCGATATTCAAACGCACCGAGGCGGCGGCGTAGTCGGCGTCGACGATGCCGCCGATCATCACCTCCATACCGCTCTCGCGCTCCTTGAGGATGCCGGCCGCCTGCTCGACCCGGTTCTGCAGCATGCCGTTGCGGGCGGTCTCGTCGATCAGCCCCTTGCGGGCGTCGTCCAGCAGCGGCAGCTGGGACTTGAGGAAGTCCGACTGCTCCTGGGTAAGGTTGCCGTCGAAGTCGCCGTTCTCCTCAACATAGACCTGGATGTTCTGGAGCACGGTGAACAACGGGCCGCCCAGGGTGTCGGCATGGAAGGACGGGTTGATGGTCGCCGTCTCATTGAGGCGGATGGAGGCTGTGAACTTGTCGTTGGTGAACTGGGCGGTGATCTGATCGGCCAGTTCCGCAGGCGTCGCCGGCAGCGGCGGCGTCAGGTCTTCCAGGCTGGAGGCGACGACCGGCTGAGTGTCGATCTTGCCGCCCGCGAACAGGAACTGGCCCTGATGTTGGGTGTTCAGCGCGGAAACGGCGTCAGCGAAGTAGCTCTGCAGTTGCTCCATCATGGTGTCGGCGTTGCCGGCGGCGATGGCCTCGGTCACCGAGGTGCGGATGTTCTGCGCCGTGTCGGCCGCCCGGCTGAGCGCCACGTCCTGCATCGACAGCTTGTCGGTGATGAGGGTGTTCTGCTCCAGGAACGACCCGACCTTGCTCTGCACGTTCTTGAGCGCAGTGATGTACTCGGCGTTCTTGGCGAAGCCCTTGAGGTCGGTGGCGACCTGCTTGGTGGAGATCTGGTCGCCCCACTTGGCCTGCTCGACTTGCGCGCGGGACAGGTTGGTCAGCATCGAGCTGTAATTGCCGGCGGTGGAGATGCGGGTCATGGCTAGTTCACCAGGTTGATCAGCTGGTCCATCATCTCCTTGGCCGCCTGGATCAGGCGGGAGGAAGCGTTGTAGGCCTGCTGGTAGGTGGTCATGCTGATCAGCTCTTCATCAAGGTTCACGCCCTCGACGGACTGACGACGGGCGTCAGCTTCGAGCTTGACGGACTCGGCCGACGTTTGACGCGATGCGGCGGTGTCGGCCTTACGGGCGATGGAGCCGCTCACCTCGGAGAAGAACGCGCTGAGGCTGCCGGTGGTGGAGCCCATGCCCCCCGCCGCCGAGAAATGCCCCGCCGCGTCGCCGGCCTTGGCCAGCAGCAAAGCGCCACGGCCATCGCCGATCACCAGCGAGGATTCACCCGCCGCGGCGGCGAGGTTGAGTTGAGCGAAGGGCAGACGCGCCGGGTCCTTCACGATCGCCGGATCCACGAAATAGCGGGTTCCGCGATTGCCTCGCTCCGCTGCGCCAAGGCCGAAGAACTGGCTCATGGTCGGACCGCCAGGCCCGCGCTGCGTCGCGTCTGAGATTACCGAGAGCGTGACCCCGCTCTGCTTGGGGGTGAAGACGATCTCGCCATACTGGTTCAGCGTGAAGGCCCCCTGCCCGCCCAGGCCCGTGCCCTGGGCGTTCATTTCGGTCAGAAGGTCGTCCATCGTCCCGCCGGCGGGGACCGTGACCGTCACGTCGCGGATCAGTTGGTTGTTTTCGTCGGTCAGGCGGAAGGTCAGTTGCTCACCCGCCGTAAACCCATGGTCGCTTGTGCCCGTCAGGCCCGTCTCGTAGCTGGCCATCCCGTCCGCGCGGATCAGGTCGTTCAGCCCGAAGAAGGCGCTGAAGCCGCGACCGATCTTGTTCGACGGGTTGATCGCGTCATCCACGAGAGCCACACCGTCGCCGGGGTTCGTCGCCGCGATGGTCATCTTGCCCCCGGCGAAGCTCGCCGTCCCGAACCCCGCCAAGGCGCCGTCAAGGTCAGCCGCGAAGCTGGCATCGGTGAAGCCGACCACGGCGCCGCCATCGATGGTCATGGTGTCGTTGTCGAAGTCGATCTGAACCTGGCGCTGGATCACGCCGTTCGCGTCCGTGATCGCGACGTTTGTGATCCCGGTGAAGCCCGCCATGGCGCTGTTGATATCAGCGCCGAAGCCCGTATTCTTGCCCGTCAGGGTCGCTGGAGGCGGCACCGCCGCAGAAGCGTTCGAAGCATTGTTGATCTGCTCGGCCGCGCGCGAAACCATTTCGCCCAGTTGGTCGCTCAAGCCGCCCAGCTCGACATTGCGCAGGCTGAGCAGGCCGTGGATCTCGCCACCGGTCAGGGTGAAGCGGGTGCTTGAGTTCGGCACCCCCACCGTCTCGCTGGTGATGTAGCTATTGCCGCTGTCGGAGCGGTGGTAGCTCAGCTTGGCCAGGACCGAGCCGGCCAGCACCACGCCTTCGGTGGTGCGTACATCGACGCCGCCGTTGTCACGCGGCGAGACCTTGATGTTCATCAGGCTCGCCAGCTCATCGACCAGCTTGCTCTGAACGTTCTCAGAGCCGGTGGAGTCACCACCGGTCATCTTCACCGACTGGATGTCGCGGTTGAGACTGTCGATCTCCTTGAGCAGATCGTTCACCCGGTCCACGTTCGCCGCGATGCGCGAGTCCGTGGTCTTGCCCAGATTGGCCAGCGACGCGCCGATCCGGCCGGCTTCGCCCAGGAAGTCCTCCATGGCCGAGATGGCGCTGGAGCGGCGAAGGGCCGAGGACGGATCGTCCGCCGCCGCCGAAAAGGCCGAGAAGATGTCGTCGAGTTGGGCGAAGAACGAGGTCGGCGAGCTCGGATCTCCGAACAGCGCCTGCGCCGTATCTAGAGTGTCGGCTGCGACGGAGGCGCTGGCCGCGTCGGCGGTCGCCCTCAGGCTGGCGGCCTGCAGGAAGCGATCGGCCACGCGCTTGACCGCCGTGACATCGACCCCGATCCCCATGCCCGCGGAGATGCGGTTCTCCTGGGTGACGACCTTTCGGGTGTAGCCAGGAGTATTGATGTTGGCGACGTTGTCGGAAACCACCCGAAGGCCGGTCTGGGCCGCCATCAGGCCCGAAGTCGCCGCCGACAGAACCGTATTCAGCGACATGGCCTAGCGCTCCTGACCGGGCGCGCAGCGCTCCGCACACGGCGAAAACTGCCGGGGCGGAAGGACGATACGGGCGCGCTCTTTCAGCATCCTGTTGTTTTCCAACATCTTATCCGCAGCCGAGCATCGACCGCGCACGCCTCCACGCAAAAGCGGCGCCAGTTGATTAACCATGTCGGCAGAGCTCGCCGAGCCGCGGCTGAAATCGCGGATCTCCCTCGGCAAAAAAGGCCGATCCCGTGCGACGAGCGCCAACGGGAAAGCGAATTTCTCCTTTTATTTCAAATACAAGACAGCACACTGAGAACTTGGCCCGGCCCTTGCTGAGCAGGTCCCGAAGAACCGGCGCACCGCGCGCCGCAGGAACCGAGGCCCGTAAAGCCGATGACAGAAGCCGTTTCCGCAGCCGCCGCCGGCGCCGCGACCGCAGCCCCCCAGGGCGGCGGCCAGGCGACGTCCGCCGGCGCGGGCTTCGATCTTTTGCTGGCCCTGATGGCGCAGGTCGGAACCGCAGCTGGCGGGATGGATGGCGAAGGCGCTTCGGCCGACGGCAAGACGCCAGTCCTCGCGGAGGATGCGGGCGCCGAACTGCTGGGCTCCCAGACCGATGCGGCGGCGGTCATGATGGGCGCGCTGCTGGCGCCGCAACTGACCACCACCGTTCAGGCGCAGACGCCAGTCGACGCCGCGCTTGTGGATGCGGCGGCCCCGACCATTTTGGGCGCCCCTCCGGTCGCCGAAGAGCTTCCTGAAACCTCCGTCGCCAAAACGGTGGGCGAGGCCGTAGCAGAAGAAACCGTCGCCGCCGCGCCCCAGGGCGCCGCTTCGACCGAGGACACAGCTCAAGTCTCGGCGCCCTCGACGGCCGCCAACGCCAACGCGGCCGCTGCTCCTGCTCCTGCTCAGAAAGCAGCGACGCCGGCCGACACGGACCAAACGGCGAAGGCCGTCGCCGCCTCCGCTCAGGCGGCGGCTCACAAGACCGCCGCCTCTTCGCACCCACAGACACAAGTCGATGCGGCGTCATCGCCCGAAGCGCCTACCGGCGAGGCGGCCGACGCCTCCGTCACCATCCTTGGCCGTCGTGAAGCCGCCGCGCCGGCGTCGGAAACCGCGCTGGAGCCAGCCAAGGACGCCAAGCCCGTCGCCAAGACGGCGACGCCTTCGGCTCAAGTCGCCCAGCCGGACATCGTCGATGCGGCGGAACCCGTCGCTCAGCCCGTCGCCACGCAGGCGTCGGCGAGCGAGGATGTCGCCACCGCAACGGCCAGCCAACCCACCGCCGTGGCCCAGCAGGCCGCCGTCGCCTCGGCTGCGCCGCGTGCGCCCGCCGCCCCTCAAGCGGGTGAAAGCCTGCGCAGCCGCCGCTTCGACACCGAGAACACACAAACCGCCGGCGCGGTTCGGGACAGCGCCCCCATGGCCGCCAAAGCCGCCGGCGCCGCGAAGGGCGCTCCTGCTGCCCAGCAGGATCCCTTCGCCATCACCGCCGACCCCAGCTCGGCGCCGCAGTCCCAGGGCGAGCTCGCCGTCGCCGAAGCGCTCGACCCTATGGAGCCCGCCAGCGCGGACACCGCCACGGGCACGACCAGCGCCGCCGCTTCGACGACCACGAGCGAGACCGCCCGTATCGAGGCCGCCGCCGTGCGCGGGTCGCCCGAGACCGTGGCTCAGCTTTCGGCCCAGATCGCCAAGAAGCTGGAGAACAAGATCACCCGCTTCGACATCGCCCTGGACCCGGTCGACCTGGGCAAGGTGAATGTAAAGCTGGAGATCGACCGCGACGGTCGCGTCACCGCGGCCATGTCCTTTGAAAAGCCGCAGGCGGCGTCCGAGCTTCGGGCGCGCTCCAGCGAGCTGAGGGAAGCCCTGGAGAAAGCCGGTTTCGACCTGGCCCAGGAAGCTCTCACCTTCGACCTCGCTGACCAGGGCGGAAGCTCCAATGCCTGGGCCCAGCAGCAGACCTTCGGCGACGATCGTCAGACCGGCTGGAACGGCCGCGCCTTCCAGGCGGCCCTGAACGCCGACGACGAGCCCCCCATCACCAATTCGGCCCTCGACTGGCGCGCTTCCCGCGCCAGCGGCGTCGACGTCCGGATCTAGGAAACCACCATGGTTGACGCCGTTTCAGGCTCCACGATCGCCGGCCGCCAGCAGAATTCCCGCAACACCCTTGCGAGCAGCCAGGAAACGTTCCTGGCCCTGTTGACCACCCAGTTGAAGAACCAGGACCCGCTGGCGCCGGTCGATTCCACGCAGTTCGTCACCCAGACCGTGCAGATGGTCGGCGTCGAGCAGCAGCTGATGACCAACGACCTGCTCACCGCCCTGGTTGGCATGAACGACGGCGGCCTCAACGAGTCGGCCAGCCTCCTGGGCAAGACGGTGATCGCCGAGAACGCCACTCAGAAGATTGGCGACGACGGCAAGGCGACCTGGAGCTACGACCTGGCGGGCGACGCCAAGTACACCAAGCTCGAGATCGTCAATTCGGCCGGCAACATCGTGAAGACCATCGAGCCGGAAGGCGCTGCGGCGAACAAGAAGGGCTCGCACAGCTACACCTGGGACGGCGTGCTGAGCGTGGCCGACGACGGCACCAAGACTTACGCCAAGAAGGGCGCCGCCTACACCATTCGGGTGAAGGCCACGAGCGCCACCGGCGGCGCCGTAGAAACCTCCACTGACCTGACCGGCGTGGCGACCTCCGTCGCCATTGAAGGCGGCCAGTCTGTCCTCACCATCAACGGGCTCAAGATCCCGCTGAGCTCCGTCATCGGGGTCACCAATCCGAAGCCGCCGGCTGACGACGACGCGACCACCTAACCCCATTCATCAACACGGGCGCCAGAACGGCGCCGTCGCGGCCGAGCCGCAACCGCAAACAGCGCTGGAAGACCAAAGTCATCCTGAAGGACCATTGAGATGAGCATCAACAGCGCCATGCTCGCCGGCGTTTCCGGCCTGGTTGCGAATTCGTCGGCCCTCGCCGCGATCTCGGACAACATCGCGAACGTCAACACCGTTGGCTACAAGCGGACCACCGCGAACTTCTCGTCGCTGGTGACCTCCAACTCCAAGGCCTCGACCTATTCGGCCGGCGGCCTAAAGGCGATCACACACAAGTACGTGCGCCAGGAGGGGAACCACATGGGGACCTCCTCCAACCTGGATTTGGCGATCAGCGGCAGCGGGTTCTTCGTCACCACGTCCAAGTCTGAGGGCAACCTGCCTACCGACCAGCGTCTGTTCACCCGCGCCGGCGCCTTTGTGATCGACGATTTGGGCTACCTGCGAAACGACGCCGGCCTCTATTTGCAAGGATGGATCGCCGACAACCTGACCGGCGAGATCGTCACCGACCCATCGGACCTCAGCCAGCTGAGCACTATCAACGTCTCGGGCACCGGCGGCACCGCCGAAGCAACGACCCGCGTCGCCATCAGCGCCAACCTGAGCAATCAGCAAGAGGTCGCCACGTGGGGCGAGGATCCCGACGGCGACGGGGTCTACACGGAATTCTATGACGACACCCTTCGCAATCAGATGGCGGAGTGGAAGGCCACCAACGGGGCCAGCGGCTTGGAGCCCGACTTCGAGATCAACATCCCGGTATCGGACTCCCAGGGAAGCCAGCGCAACATCACGATGGGCTTCATGCGGACCGGCAACCCAAACGAGTGGGTTGTTGAAGTCTATGGCGACCCTTCAGTGATCGACGATGGGGACGCCAACGTCGGCAAGATCGCCGCCGGTACAATAACGTTCAATCCCGACGGTACGATCCAGGTCGGCGATGGATCGCTTGACGGCCTCTTCCCGGCCGCCCCGGCGGCGCCGACCATTTCCATCGGCGCGTCCTCCGACACCGCTGGCCCAGGCGCCCCCACCTGGCGCACCAACCTGGGCATTTCGGCTCAGGACATCCAGATCGACCTGTTTACGGCCCCCGGCGGCCTGACCCAGTTCTCCAGCCTTTCCGAAGCTCAGAACATTTCGGCCAACGGCACGCCCTTTGGCGTTCTGGCTGACGTGCAGATCGACAAGCAGGGCTACGTCACCGCCATCTACGAGAACGGCACCATCCGCCGCCTCGCCCAGGTCGCCATCGCAACCTTTTCGAATCCAGACGCTCTGATCTCGATGAATGGCAACGCCTATCAGGTATCGCAGGAGAGCGGCACCTACACCCTGAAGGCTCCAGGGGCCGGCGGCGCTGGTGAGATCGATCCCTCCACTCTGGAAGCGTCGACCGTGGACCTCTCCACTGAGTTCACGGGCTTGATCACCACGCAACGCGCCTACTCCGCAGCGTCGAAGATCATCACCACTGCCGATGAGATGCTTGAGCAACTCCTAAACATTAAGAGGTAATTACTCTTTTTAACGGAGTTTAATCAGAGTGTATCACCTCGACACAGTAGAGAACATAAAAGCTGTGCAGCGCATTAGTGGAATTTTTACTATCGGAATTAAGTCGCTGTTATCGCCCAGCCCGTATGGTCCGTTCTCGATTGTGATGTTGAGAAGGGCGTAGGAACGATGCTGCAAGAGCAACGCATCAACAGCCGCGGCGAAAAGTACGTGATCGGTCCCACCGGCGCGCCTCTGACGCTGTCGGACCTGCCGCCGGCTGCGACCGAGCGCTGGGTGATCCGCCGTAAGGCGGAAGTGGTTGCGGCTGTCCGCGGCGGTCTTCTGTCGCTCGAGGACGCCTGCGAGCGCTATCGCCTCACCAGCGAAGAGTTCGCCGGTTGGCAAAAGTCGATCGAACGCCATGGCCTCGCCGGCCTGCGCACGACGCGGCTGCAACAGTACCGCTAGTCATCCCTTAACAGGGCTGAACGGCGCCGCGGCCGCGTCCCCACAAGGGGCGCGGCCGCTTCGCGTTAAGGAACCGCCACTGGGAAATTAACCACTCGTTTACCCTGCACTGGGTAAATCCTGCCTAGCGGAAAGACGCAGGGGTTGCGGCTTTCCTGACCAAGGGGGTCGGCGCGCGTGGAAAAGTTTATGAGCGCCCTGCAGAAGTTCGGCATCGGCCGTCTTGCTGCGCTCATCGGTGTCGGCGCCGGCGTCACCGCCGCGCTCATCGCCATCGTGCTGATGATGGGCCGCCAGCCCGAAGCCCTGCTCTATTCCAATCTTGACCTGGCTGAAGCCGCCTCGGTCACCCAGGCCCTCGATCAGGCCGGCGTCAAATATTCGGTCAAGGGCGACGGCTCGACCATCATGGTCCCCCGCGACGAGGTCGCCTCGACCCGCCTGCTGGTGGCGGGCAAGGGCCTCGTGACCGCCGGCTCCATCGGCTACGAGATTTTCGACTCCACCAACGTCCTGGGCCAGACCGATTTCGTCCAGCAATTGAATCGCCAGCGCGCCATGGAAGGCGAACTGGCTCGCACGATCCGCGCCCTGGACGGCGTCAGCTCCGTCCGCGTCCACCTGAACCTGCCCAAGCGCCAGCTGTTCGAGGAAGACGCCGAAAAGCCGTCGGCCGCCGTCACCATCGGCGTCGGCGCGCGCGGCCCGTCCGCCGACATGGTGCGCGCGGTGCAGAATCTGGTGGCCGGCGCGGTCCCGAACCTGCAGGCCGACGCGGTCACCGTCATCGATCAGCACGGCAAAACCCTGTCCGAGGGCGGCGACGGCGGCCTGGGCGGCAAGCTCGCCGACGATCGCAAGTCCGAGGTCGAGGCCCGCATCGCCAAGACGGTCAAGGAGATGGTCGAGGGCGTGGTCGGCGAGGGCAAGGTCCGCGTCAACGTCTCCGCCGACCTGAACCTGAACCGTGTCACCCTGCAGGAAGAGCGCTTCGACCCCGAAGGCCAGGTCATCCGCTCGGAAAGCACCAACGAACAGACCGCCGAAGAGCGCCGCGAGGACGAGACCGTCGGCGCGACCGCCGCCGCCAACATCCCCGGCGCCCCCGCCGCCAATGGCTTCCAGGCCCTGGGCTCCAATTCGCGCAGCGGCGACAGTGTCACCAACTACGAAATCTCCAAGACCCTCCGCACCGAGGTGATCGAACCCGGCCAGCTGCGCAAGATCTCGGTGGCCGTGGCCGTTGATGGCGTCACCGCACCGGCCGGCCCCAACGGCGAGCCGGGCGCCTATACCCCGCGCAGCGCCGAGGAGATGCAGCGCATCCAGGAACTGGTCCGCGCCGCCGTAGGCTACGATCAGACCCGCGGCGACCAGATGAACGTCGTCAACGTCCGCTTCGCTCGTGACCCCGGCGAAGGCGTCAGCGCCGCTACGCCCCTGGCCGGCTTCGACAAGAACGACATCATGCGGGCCGTCGAACTTGGCGTGCTGGCCCTGGTCGCCGCGCTGATCATCTTCTTCGTGATCCGCCCGATGATGAAGCCCAAGACCTTGTCGCCGGCTCAGCAACTGGCCGCCATCGCCGCCGACGGCTCCACGCCCATGGTCACCCGCCTGGTCACCCTGCCCGACGGCGGAACCCAGATGGTTCAGGTCCCGGCCGAGGACGACTCCCTGGCCCTGCCGGCGCCGCAATCGGACTTCGACCAGCGCATCGACATCGCCAAGATCGAAGGCCAGGTGAAGGCTTCGTCCATCAAGCGCGTCTCCGAATTCGTCGAGAAGCACCCGGAAGAGTCCGTCGCGATCCTCCGTAGCTGGCTGCACGAGACGACCTGATGGCCAAGCTCAAGGCGATCGACGACATCAAGAAGCTGGCTGGCCCGGAAAAGGCCGCCATCGTTCTACTGGCCCTGGGCGAAGAGCACACGGCCATCTGGGAAGCCCTGGACGACGAGGAGATCAAGGAAGTCTCCCAGGCCATGGCGACCCTGGGCACCGTCTCGGCCTCCGTGGTCGAAGAGCTGCTGGTCGAATTCGTATCGGGCATGAGCTCGACCGGCGCGATCATGGGCTCCTACGAACAGACCCAGCGCCTGCTGTCCTCCTTTATGCCCGTGGAGAAGGTCGAGGCCCTGATGGAGGAAATCCGCGGTCCCGCGGGTCGAACCATGTGGGACAAGCTGGGCAACGTGAACGAAGGCGTTCTGGCCAACTACCTGAAGAACGAATACCCGCAGACCGTGGCCGTGGTGCTGTCCAAGGTCAAAAGCGATCACGCCGCCCGCGTCCTGGCCTCGCTGCCGGAAGACTTCGCCCTGGAATGCGTCACCCGCATGCTGCGGATGGAGCCCGTCCAGCGTGAGATCCTCGACAAGATCGAGCAGACTCTTCGCACCGAATTCATGTCGAACCTGGCGCGCACGTCCAAGCGCGACAGCCACGAGATGATGGCCGAGATCTTCAACAACTTCGACCGCCAGACCGAGGCGCGCTTCATCGCCGCCTTGGAAGAGCGCAACCGCGACAGCGCCGAGCGCATCCGCGCCCTGATGTTCGTCTTCGAGGACCTGAGCAAGCTCGATCCCGGCGGCGTCCAGACCCTGTTGCGCGCGGTGGACAAGGACCAGCTGGCCCTGGCCCTCAAGGGCGCTTCGGACGGCCTGCGCGAGATGTTCTTCTCAAACATGTCGGAACGCGCCGCCAAGATCATGCGCGAAGACATGGAGACCATGGGCCCCGTCCGCCTGCGCGACGTGGACCAGGCGCAGGTCGCCATGGTCCAGGTCGCCAAGGACCTCGCCGCCAAGGGCGAGATCATGCTGGCCGGCCAGGGCGGCGAAGACGAGCTGATCTACTGACATGACCAGCCCTCAGCCCGTCCATCGCAAATTCGCCTTCGACACGGTCTTCGACAGCGTCGGCGCGGTCGCCTACTCGCCGCCCAAGCCCAAGCTCTATACCGAGGAAGAAGTGGCCGAGATCCGCGCCGCCGCCTTCGCGGAAGGCGAACGCTCGGCCGTGGCCCGGGCGGAGGAGGCCGCCGCCATCGCCCTGCGCGGCGCCGCCGACGCCGCCCGCGCGGCCCTGGCGACCCTGACCCAGGTGGCGCACGACCACCGCGCCGGCTCGGCCGCCCTGGCCCTGGCCTGTGGCCGCAAGATCGCCGACGCCGCGCTCGAGATGTTCCCGGAGGCGGCTCTGGCCGCCGCCTACGATTCCCTGGCCCGGGAGTTGGAGCAGCAGCCCCGCCTGATCCTGCGCGTGCCGGAAGAACTGCTGGAGCGGATGACAGCCGCCCTGGAGAACGCGGCTCAGGCCGCTGGCTTCTCGGGCCAGATCCTGGCCAAGGCCGACCCCAACCTGCCGCGCGCCGCCTTCATGCTGGACTGGGCCGACGGCCGCGCCTCGTTCGATCCGCCCGCCACCGCCGCCCGTATCGCCGAAGCTCTCAACGCCGCTCTCGCGGCCGAGGGTCTTCACGCCGAACCCTTGACCGCCGCCCACTCGGAAGGCTGATCCCATGGTCGATGAACCGAACCTCACGCTCGACGAATTCGGCCCCGAGGAGACCCTCGCGACCGACATGCCCATCGAGTACGACGACAAGATCGCGTCCGATCTGGCGCCGGTCTTCGACGTGCCGGTCAGCATCTCGGCCGTGCTGGGCAAGGCCCACATGTCGGTGGCGCAGTTGCTCAAGCTCAATCAGGGCAGCGTGCTGGAGCTGGACCGCAAGGTCGGCGAGGCCATCGACATCTATGTGAACAACCGCCTGGTGGCCCGCGGCGAGGTCGTCGTCGTCGACGAACGCCTGGGCGTGACCATGACCGAAATCATCAAGGACGGCGACAGCAACGCCTAGGGGGCGCGCTGTCGAAGAGGAGATAGGAACATGCGGCTTCTGGTGGTCGGACGACTGAACGGGCAGCTCTCCCTCGCCGTGAAGATGGCGATGAACGAAGGGGCCAAGGTCTCTCACGTGGAGACCACGGCCGCCTGCACCCAGGCCCTGCGATCGGGCCAGGGCGCGGACCTGCTGATGGTCGATTACGAGCTCGACATCGCGGGCCTGATCGCCGCCAACGAAGCCGAGCGCATCCGGGTGCCCGTGGTGGCCTGCGGGGTCGGCGCCGATCCGCGCCGGGCCGCCGAAGCCATCCGCGCCGGGGCCAAGGAGTTCATCCCGCTCCCGCCTGAAGCCGAGCTGATCGCCGCGGTCCTGGCCGCCGTCAGCGACGATGAGCGGCCGATGATCGCCGCCGACCCGTCCATGCGCGAAGTCATCGCCCTGTGCGATCAGGTGGCGCCGTCCGACGCCTCGATCCTGATCACCGGCGAAAGCGGCTCGGGCAAGGAGGTGATGGCCCGCTACGTCCACACCAAATCGCGTCGCGCCCAGAAGCCCTTCATCAGCGTCAACTGCGCCGCCATCCCCGAGAATCTGCTGGAAAGCGAGCTGTTCGGCCACGAGAAGGGCGCCTTCACCGGCGCTCTGGCCCGCCGCATCGGCAAGTTCGAGGAAGCCGACGGCGGCACCCTGCTGCTGGACGAAATCAGCGAGATGGACGCGCGCCTGCAGGCCAAGCTGCTGCGCGCCATCCAGGAACGCGAGATCGACCGCGTCGGTGGCTCCAAGCCGGTGAAGGTGGACATCCGCATCCTGGCTACGTCCAACCGCGACCTGGCCCAGGCCGTAAAGGACGGGACCTTCCGCGAAGACCTTCTGTACCGCCTGAACGTCGTGAACCTGCGCCTGCCCGCCCTGCGCGAGCGACCGGGCGACATCCTGGCCCTGTGCGATCACTTCGTGAAGAAGTACGCCGCCGCCAACGGCATGCCCGAGCGCCCGCTGTCGGCCGAAGCCAAGCGCCGCCTGACCGGCCACCGCTGGCCGGGCAACGTGCGCGAGCTGGAGAACGCCATGCACCGCGCGGTGCTGCTGGCGACCGGCGACGAGATCGGTGAATTCGCCATCCGCCTGCCGGACGGCCAGCCCATGTCCGCCGGCGCCGGCGCTGGCGATAGCGGCGTCGCCCGCACCGCCTCCATCGCCGCCGAGGCGGTCCAGCGCTCCTTCGTGGGCCAGACGGTTTCGGAGGTCGAGCAGCAGCTGATCCTCGACACCCTGCAGCACTGCCTGGGCAACCGCACGCACGCCGCCAACATCCTCGGCATCTCCATCCGCACCCTGCGCAACAAGCTGAAGGAATATTCCGAAGCGGGCGTCGAGGTGCCGGCGCCCCAGGCGGGCGTCGGAAACGCGGCCTGATCCCTTCCCGCCCTCGCTTTTTGCTTGGGCGGGACCTGGGAATCTGAGCGTGTGAGCAGTTCATGACCGACATCGGCCTCAACGCAAACCCGAACGCCTTCAAGCCGCGCGACATCATCGGCTGGCTGGTGCGCGGCGAGGTCGGGCTGGCCGTCGGCATCGCCGCGATCATCGTCCTGCTGATCCTGCCGGTCCCGCCGATACTGCTGGACCTGCTTCTATCCCTGTCGGTGACCAGTTCGGTCCTGATCCTGATGACCGCGCTGCTGATCAAGCGGCCGCTGGAATTCAGCTCCTTCCCGACCGTGCTGCTGGTGGCGACCCTGTTCCGGCTGGGCCTGAACATCGCCTCGACGCGCCTGATCCTCAGCCATGGTCACGAAGGCGCCCACGGCGCCGGTCACATCATCGAAGCCTTCGGCAACCTGATGATGAGCGGCAACTTCATCATCGGGGTCATCGTCTTCATGATCCTGGTGCTGGTGAACTTCATGGTCATCACCAAGGGTTCGGGGCGGATCGCCGAAGTGTCAGCCCGTTTCACCCTGGACGCCATGCCCGGCAAGCAGATGGCTATCGACGCCGACCTGTCGAGCGGCCTGATCGACCAGGACACCGCCAAGCTCCGCCGCAAGGAACTGGAGCAGGAGAGCACCTTCTTCGGCGCCATGGACGGCGCCAGCAAGTTCGTGAAGGGCGACGCTGTCGCCGGCCTGATCATCACCGGCATCAATGTGGTCGGCGGCATTCTGATCGGCGTGCTGCAGCACAAGATTCCGATCGGTCAGGCGGCGTCGACCTACACCCTGATGACCATCGGCGACGGTCTGGTCAGCCAGATTCCCGCCCTGATCATCTCGATCGCCGCCGGTCTGCTGGTGTCCAAGGCCGGCGTCGAAGGCGCCGCCGACAAGGCCCTGGTCAACCAGCTGGCCATGAACCCGGTCAGCCTGGGCATGGTCTCGGCTTCCTCTGGCGTCATCGCCCTGATCCCTGGCATGCCGATCCTGCCGTTCGTGGCGGTCGCCGTCGGCACGGGCTATCTGGCTTGGCGGCGCGGGCAGGCGATGTTGAAGCCCGCCGTCGATCCCCTGGCGCCGCTGGAGGAAGCGGCTTCTCAAGAAGACGAGCCGATCTCCAACACCCTGGCCATCGACGACGTGAAGATCGAGCTGGGTTATGGCCTGCTGTCGCTGATCAACGACCTGGAAGGCCGCCGCCTGACCGACCAGATCCGGGCCCTTCGCAAGACCCTGGCCACCGACTTCGGCTTCGTGATGCCGCCGGTCCGCATCCTGGACAACATGCGCCTGCCCAACAGCGGCTATTCGATCCGCATCAAGGAGATGGAGGTCGGCGCCGGCGAGGTCCGCCTGGGTCACCTGATGGCCATGGACCCGCGCGGCGGCCAGGTGGAGCTGCCGGGCGAACACGTGCGCGAACCGGCCTTCGGCCTGCCGGCCACCTGGGTCGCCGACGCCCTGCGCGAGGAAGCCACCTTCCGCGGCTACACCATCGTCGATCCGGCCACGGTGCTGACCACCCACCTGACCGAACTGCTCAAGGAGAACATGGCCGACCTGCTCTCCTATGCCGAGGTGCAGAAGCTTCTGAAGGAACTGCCGGCCGAGCAGAAGAAGCTCGTGGACGATGTCATCCCGGCCCTGGCCAGCGCCACCACCGTTCAGCGCGTGCTGCAGGCCCTGATGCGCGAACGCGTCTCGATCCGCGACCTGCCGACCATCCTGGAAGGGATCGGCGAGGCCGCCTCCCACACCTCCTCGCTCACCAGTCTGGTCGAGCAGGTGCGGGCCAAGATCGGCCGCCAGCTGTGCTGGGCCAACCGCGGCGACGACGGCGCCCTGGCCATCATCACCCTGTCGGCCGAGTGGGAGAACGCCTTCGCCGACGCCCTGGTCGGACCGGGGGAAGACAAGCAGTTGGCCCTGGCGCCCTCGCGCCTGCAGTCGTTCATCGGCGAGGTGCGAGAGGCCTTCGAACAGGCCGCCCTGCAAGGCGACACCGCGGTGCTTCTGACCAGCCCCGGCATCCGCCCCTATGTCCGTTCGATCATCGAGCGATTCCGCGGCCAGACCGTGGTGATGAGCCAGAGCGAGATCCATCCGCGGGCCCGTCTGAAGACCGTCGGCATGATCTGATCGGGCGGCCATCGCCCGAAACAATCCGAAATAATCTGGGAACGCGATCGCAAGCAGCGACGTTTGTTCGGGCCTGGGGGAGGCGTTTCGAAGATTTTTTTTGGAGCACCTCATGCAACGTACTCTGCTGGCGACCGTCGCTGCCGCCACTCTGTCGATGGCGGCCGTCGCTCACGCGCAAGACGCCACGACGACCACCACCACGACCGCTGAGCCGGCCGCCACGACCACGGCTGCGCCGCCCGCTGCCACAGCGCCGACTGCGACCACGACCACCACCACGGACGCCACGGCCGCTGACACCGCCGCCCAGCCGAGCTCGGCGACGACCACCACGACCACGACCGCTGCGCCCGGCGCGGCTGCTTCGTTCGCCACCGGCGCTCAGGTCTGGGATCCCGCTGGCGGCCTCGTCGGCACGGTCGAGAAGACCTACGAGCAAGGCGGTCAATCGATCGTCGCCGTGAATGTCGACGGCAAGACCATGGGTCTTCCGTCCCGCGCCCTGGCCAACCAGGACGGCAAGATCATCACCTCGGTGACCAAGGCCCAGATTCTGGCCGCGGCCGCCGGCATGGCCCCCAAATAACGCGACGAACGGCCGCGGAGCTTCCAGCTTCGCGGCCGGGCGCATTCCGTCGAAGGTGCGGCGAGCGGACCATTGCCGTCGCAGGCTTCGGCTGATAGCCATGCCCGCAGGCGCGGCAGCGCTGACGCAAGAGGTTTTTGGTACATGCCTGCGGCGAAACGATCAGCGGGCGGCGGTTCCGCCGGCCTGATCTGGGATCTCCTGACGTTCGATCGCCTGGTCACCGGCCAGGTCATCCATCTGGTCTATTGGGCGGGCCTGGGCGTTATTGCCCTGTTCGCCTTTTCGGTCGTCGGCGCCGCCGTCGGCCTGGCCCTGAAAGAGCCCGGCCTGGGCTCGATTCTTCTGGCCTTCCCCGTGCTGATCGCCGGCCTCCTGGCCGCCGGGGCCATGGCGCTGCTGTGGCGCGCCTTCTGCGAATTCTATGTGGCCATCTTCCGCATCAGCGACGACCTGCGCTCCCTGCGCCAGTCGCATGAGGCCGAGTCGACCATCATGCCTCGGGCCCGTCCCGACGAAGCGTGACGCTCCGGGTCGCTAGCGCGTCCCGCTCTTGCGCAGGCCCATCTCGTCCATCTGGGCGGTCTCGATCGCATCGCTCTTCTTCTGGCGGACGATCTTGGCGTTCTCGGCCACCTGCTCGTATTTCTTCAGCTCTTCGAAGGCTCGCGAAAGGGCCTCGCGCGCGGCGCCTTCCTCGATCTTGATGGCGTCGACCTGGGCCTGGATCTGGGCCCGGCGCAAAGCCAGCCCCTGCTTGTAGCCGACCATGTACCAGCCCGCCGACGCGTCGTTCTGGGCGCGCAGCATCTCGGCCTCGCCCTCGGCGTCGAGCATGGCCATGCGGATCTCGGCGTCCTGCCGGCGCGCGGCGATCTCGCCGAGACGCTTCTGCAAGGTCTCGACCTCGTAGTTGGCGATGCGGATGAGGGAGTCGGCCCACTTGGTCATTTGAAGGCCCGGATCACGCAGCGCTCAGGATGCTGGACAATTGATGGAAGGAATCGTCGAGGCTGGTGGCCTCGTCCTTGTCCTGCGACAGGAATTCCTCGATGGCGGGGTTCAGCACGATAGCGCGGTCGATCTGAGGGTCGGAACCTGAGCGATAGGCGCCGATGCGGATCAGCTCTTCCATGTTCGAATAGGCGGCCATCACCTGGCGGGCGCCCTTCACGATGTCCCGCTCCTCGGGATGCTGACAGCCGGGCATGGTCCGGCTGATGGATTTCAGCACGTTGATCGCCGGGAAACGGCCGCGCTCGGCGATGGCGCGCTCCATGACGATGTGCCCGTCCAGAATGCCTCGCGTGGCGTCGGCGATCGGCTCGTTGTGGTCGTCGCCGTCCACCAGCACCGTGAACAGGGCGGTGATCGGTCCCGCCTCCGTCCCGTCCGGCCGGATCGGTCCGGGACCGGCGCGTTCCAGCAGCTTGGGCAACTCGGTGAAGACGGTCGGCGTATAGCCTTTTGTGGTGGGGGGTTCGCCCGCGGCCAGGCCGATCTCGCGCTGGGCCATGGCGAAGCGGGTCACCGAGTCCATCAGGCACAGGACCTCCATGTCCTGGTCGCGCAAGAATTCAGCCAGGGCCAGGGTCATGTAGGCGGCCTGGCGACGCTTCAGCGCCGGCTCGTCCGAGGTGGCCACCACGACGATGGCGCGGCGCAGGCCTTCCTCACCCAGGGTCTCCTCGATGAACTCGCGCACTTCCCGACCCCGTTCGCCGATCAGCCCCACCACGACCGCGTCGCAGGTGGCCTGGCGCGCCAGCATCGACAGCAAGACCGACTTGCCCACGCCCGAACCGGCGAAGATGCCCAGGCGCTGGCCCCGGCAGGTGGTGGTGAACACGTTCATCGACCGCACGCCCAGGTCCAGGCGCTCGCCCACCCGGCCGCGGGCGTGGGCCGACGGCGGCGCGGCCTTCAGCGGATAAGCCGCCTCGCCCTGGGGCAAGGGGCCTAGGCCGTCGATGGGTTCGCCGAAGGCGTCCACGATGCGGCCCAGCCACGCCTTGGTCGGGCGAACCGACGCACCCTCGGGACGGATCTTGATCTCCGCGCCAGGGGCGACGCCCTCAACCGGGCCAAAGGGCATGAGCAGGGCGCGGGTCTCGCGAAAGCCCACGACCTCGGCCGGCAGAGGTGAATTGCCGAAGCGCTGGATTTCGACGCGCGCGCCGACCGACAGGCGGGTGAGGCCGCCCCGGGCCTCGATCAGCAGGCCGTTCACAGCCGCGACGCGCCCATAGACGGTCAGCGGATCGATACGCTCGACGGCGGCGATCAGGTTCTGCAAAGCGGCCCCTCAGCACTTGAGGGGCGACCTTGCGGGCAACGTCGTTAACCATGAGTGAAAAGGTCTCGTTAAGGCCGGTTAACGACGCTCAATTTTTCGGACAGGAAGCGGACGACCTCGCGGTTGAAGTCGCGATGGAACGCCTCGCGGTCGAAGCCAGGCGACGGAAGGCAGATGTCGGGGCTGCGCTTGATCCCCTCGGGCGTGCAGGGCGTCAGGAACTCGAAGTGCCCGGCCTTCTTCACCAGATGATATTCAGGCCGCGCCCCCAGCTTCTCCAGCACTGGCTGGACGTAGAACGGCTCGGGCAGGATCGCGTCGACCTCGGCCCGCCATAGCTGCACGGGGATTTTCACCGCCCCCAGACTCTCAGGCGTAAAGGCGTAGCCCACCGCCGGGGCGGCGATGACGGCGGCCTTGATGCGGTCGTCGCGCTTCCAGCCCGTCCAGCTGGCCGGCTCAGCGGGACGATGGTGAACCAGCTGGCAGTCGAAGAACTGCGGCCGCTGGCGGCAATGCTCGTTGATCTTTGCGGCGTCCGGCACGCCCCCGATGGCGGCGGTGACGGTGAAGCCGCCCATGGAAAAGCCAAAGGCCCCTACCCGCTCCGGATCAAGCCGACCATGCTCGGACCATCCGCCTAGCATGTAGTCCACCAGCACCCGCAATTGCCGGGGCCGGTTGGCGCCCTCGGTGGATCGGCTCTTGTCGGCGTAGTTGTCTCCGGTGTGGGTCAGGGCCGCGGTGACGAAGCCCGCTTCCGCCAGCGCCGCGGCGGTATCGGCATGGCCGCCGAAGAAGCCGCCATGCCCGTGCGACATGACCACCAGCGGCAGCCCCTCCCCCTTCAGCGGCGCGCCGGGCGAGACCTCCATGCTGTTGAGACCCATTGGAATCGTCCGGACCGGGCCATCGGCCGGATACCAGACCCCGACCTCGATCGTCCCGCCCTCGGGGTCGGGGACCCTCAGGACCTGAAAGCCTACCCCGGCCAGGGCGGGGGCGGCGAACATCAGGGCGCCGGCCAGGACGGCGGCGGCGAAGCTCTTGGTTTTGACGGCGACAGACATGGCGCTCCTTTCAGCGACTGCGTGGCCCCCTTGCTGACGCTCCAACCGCGAGGCCGCCACCGCGCCTTCGCCAATGGGCGAACGGGTTCGCTGTCCGGCGAGCGGGTTTTCCGCGCCGCGCGTCGGGCTATAGAGGGAGCATGGCGTTGAACCCGGCCTCCGACCTGAACACCCCCCGCGCATGGGCGATCGACCTGGCCGTCTGCGCGGTCACAGGGGTGATCATGGGGCTGCTCGGCCCCTTCGGCAGCTATTTCAACGACGAGCCCATGGTGCGGGTGGCCTACTGGACCGGCAGCTTCCTGCTCAGCGGCGTCTCCTTCGGCTTGCTGCTGCGCTGGCTGACGCCAAGGATGCAGCGGGCCGGCGTGCCGTTCTGGGCCTGGGTCCCCGCCGTCGTGGTGATCGCCACGGTTCCGCTTTGCGCCATCGTACGCGCGGCGGCGATCATGCTCTGGCCCTCCGTCGCCAGGATCGGGTGGGCGGAGTGGTATGCGCAGTCGGTGCTGCTCGGCCTCGTCTATGTCGGCGCCTACGCCCTGCTGCGGCTGCGTGTCGCAGCGCCTCCTTCCCCACCGGCCGCGACCTCGGCGGAACCCACGATCCTGCGCCGCCTGCCGCCGCGCCTCGGACGCGATCTGTTGTGCCTGCAGATGGAGGATCACTATGTGCGCATGCACACGCCGCAGGGCTCTGACCTTGTCCTGCTGTCCCTGAACCAGGCCATGACCGAACTGGGCGATCTGGACGGCATGCAGGTCCACAGGTCCTGGTGGGTGGCCCGCAGAGCGGTTCAGGTTGTTATTGAAGATGGCAGAAATCTGCGCCTGAAACTGGTCAACGGGATCGAGGCGCCGGTCTCCAGAACCAGCGTGGCCAAACTGAAAGCCGCGGGCTGGATCCCCCGCTAAGCCTTGCTGCGCCTGGGTTTAGCGTCACAAAAGAATCGGTGACAAAATTCGCGTTCGGAGTCCGGCGGCGCTTGCTCCCGATTCGCAAATCAGCTTAACGATTCTCCCAGAGGGTCATTCACCATTAACCGATCTTAAATTCTCTCGCCCACAATGTGTCGGCGAGAGCGGGGTCGAACTTTGCCGACCCGTTGGAATTTAGCCGTCGTTGGGGGCTGAGAGGGGCTGATGCGCGTACTGTTGATCGAGGATGACAGCGCCACTGCGCAGACCATCGAGCTGATGCTGAAGTCCGAGGGCTTCAACGTCTACACGACGGATCTGGGTGAAGAGGGCGTCGATCTTGGAAAGATCTACGACTACGACCTGATCCTGCTCGACCTGTCCCTGCCGGACATGAGCGGCATGGATGTGCTTCGCACCCTGCGCGTCGCCAAGATCAACACCCCGATCATGATCCTGTCGGGTACGGCCGAGATCGACACCAAGGTGAAGACCCTGGGCGGCGGCGCCGACGACTACCTGACCAAGCCGTTCCACAAGGACGAGCTGATCGCCCGCATCCACGCCGTGGTCCGCCGCTCCAAGGGCCATGCCCAGTCGGTGATCAAGACCGGCGACATCACGGTGAACCTCGACGCCAAGACTGTCGAAGTGAACGGCATCCGCGTGCATCTGACCGGCAAGGAATATCAGATGCTGGAGCTGCTCTCCCTGCGTAAGGGCACGACCCTGACCAAGGAAATGTTCCTGAACCACCTGTATGGCGGCATGGACGAGCCGGAACTGAAGATCATCGACGTCTTCATCTGCAAGCTTCGCAAGAAGCTGGCCGCCTCGGCCCAGGGCAAGCACCACATCGAAACCGTCTGGGGCCGCGGCTACGTGCTGCGCGACCCGCAGGAAGGCATGCAGGCGGCCTAAGGCTCCTCATCCTCCCAACGACTTTCTGAAACGCCCGCCGGCTCGCCCGGCGGGCGTTTTGCTTTGCACGCCAGGGCTCGGCCCACTTTTTTGCGGCCAAGTTTCAACCCATTGCAAAAACACGCGTTGCGACTTTATCGACCAAATTCACAACCTGGAAATGTGAAAGCTCAACTATAGCGGTCTCGGAACAAAATACTCTCGTAATTGTATATGGGGGTGGAGACGACTTAGGAGAGAGCTCAATGACCGATAACTCTGGATTGGTTGGGGGACTGCTTGACGAGCAGTTCACCCTCTTGCCCGGCCTCCTCGGCGGCGTGGGCGTAAACACGAGCAGCAACAATCTTGGCTTGAGTGTACTGCCCGGCGTGGCGGGCGGCGTGCAGGCCACGACGCAGAACGCTCTCGTCGGCGTCGATGTTTTGCCTGGGCTGGACCTTGGCGGCGGGATCGACATCGACATC
This sequence comes from Caulobacter sp. NIBR2454, assembly GCF_027474405.1. Lineage (GTDB taxonomy): Bacteria > Pseudomonadota > Alphaproteobacteria > Caulobacterales > Caulobacteraceae > Caulobacter. Next base: position 771,150 of record NZ_CP114871.1, on the reverse strand, counting down.
CTTCCCGACATCGGCGGCGGCGTCGATATCGACATCGGCGGCGGCGCGGGCGGCGGCGGTTCTGGCGGTGGTGGTTCTGGCGGTGGTGGGACCGGCGGTGGGGGAACCGGTGGAGGCGGAAGCGGCGGCGGGGGCACGGGTGGCGGCGGAGCCGGCACGGGTGACAACGGCAGCGGCGACATCGACGGCAATGGCGACAACGGCGTCGAGAATCCGGGCGGCAGCGGCTCGGGCGGCACGGGCTGGCTGCCCGGAAGCAACACCAACCTCGATCTCGAGGTCGCCTATCAGAACATCACGCGCGTTGACGCCGGCTCGGCCAAGGCCGCGGGCGATGTCGCGACCCTGACCAACCTCTGGAACCGTGTGGACGCCGGTACGCTCAGCACCACCGAGGCGGTGCGCGAGATCATGGCCCTGGCCAAGGACACTTCGGCCGTGGCGGTCCTCAGCTACCAGTTCTTCACGGGCGAGACCCCGACCGTCGACGGCCTGGATTTCCTGGTCAACGCGATCGACACGCTCAACCCGACGGATCTGACCGACGCCTACTACAACAACTTCAACCTCGAGAACCGGTACATCAACTTCGCCGCCAACCTCGGCCTGTCCGGCGAGGGCGCTCAAAGCTTCAACCAGGCTTATGGCGGCCTGACCTTCGAGGGCGCGGTTCGCAAGGCGTACGGCGAGATCATCGGCATCGCGGAGGCCACGGCCGCCGGCGTGAATGCCGAAGCCGCCATCGCCGATATCGCCAGCCGCAAGGACTACTTCGACGCCCTGGCCAGCGCGCGGATCAACAGCACCACCAATCAGGACCTTGCCGCCAAGGCCGGGCTGGTCGGTTACATTCTGGGCGAGGCGGTGAAAGCCAATGTCGGCCTCTACGCCAACGCGCTGGAGAACTTCTTCTTCGATCTCGCCGACAGCGAGGCCCAGTTCAACGTCAGCCTCGTGGCGGCCTATTCCAACGATACCGCCTGGATGGCGTGAAAGCGTCACAATCCCCCAGCTAAAATAGAGGCGGTCTCGGTTAACGGGATCGCCTTTCTTTTTGCCTATGCTGCCCGCGACAAAGCGCCCGATCGGCGCGAAGTGCTTGCTTTTATAGGCGAACACCGGGATTTTCCCGGCACGTTCGAGGGCCGCCCCAGGGGTGTGGTCGGCGCTCGGATGACCGACATCGAATGGGGGAACGATGCAGGAATTCGATCCGCGACGCCCGGCCGCCCGACTGCTTCCTCGTGTCGTGGTTGCGTCCGTCGCCGTGGCCGCCGCCGTGGCGGCCATCAAGGTCGCTCCCTTCGAAGCTCCTGTTCCCGAAAAGCCGGCCCTGAACGCCGCCGAGATCACCGCCCTTCAGCACAGGGCCTTCGCCCAGGCCGAAGCCCAGCCTGGTCTAAGCCGCGCCGAGAACGTGCCGGTGAAAGTGCGTCCGGGCGAAACCCTTCAGGGCGCCGTGCAACGCGCCGGGGTCGAGCCTGACGAAGCCGCCAAGGTCGTCGCCACCCTGGCCAGCGCCATGGACACCGTGAAGATCAAGGCCGGCATGGCCCTGGATATCGCCCTGGCCCATCCGCGCGGCGATCGTGGCGGCCCGGCCCGCCTGATCGGCCTGTCTCTGCGCACCAGCCCGTCCAGCGCCATCACCGTCTCGCGCACCTTCGACGGCGCCCTGCGCCTGCGCGAACTGGAAGAAGAAGTCCGGGACGAGACCACCGTCGCCCATGGCGAGATGCACGGCTCGCTGTTCGAGTCCGCCGCCCGCGCCGGCGCCACCCCGACGGTCACCGCCCAGGTGGTCAAGCTGTTCTCGCACAAGGTCGACTTCTCGCGGGACATCAAGGCCGGCGACAATTTCAGCCTGGTCTTCGACCGCAAGGTCACCGAAAGCGGCCGCACCATCGAGGCCGGCGATCTGGAATACGCCGAGATCAAGGGCCTGCGCTTCTACCGCTTCGAGCGCAATGACGGCGGCGTCGACTACTTCGACGAAACTGGCAAGAACGTTCGCGGCTTCCTGCTGCGCACCCCCGTCGATGGCGCGCGCATCACCTCGGGCTTTGGCGCCCGTCGTCACCCGATCCTCGGCTTCACCCGCATGCACCAGGGCATCGACTTCGGCGCCGGCAGCGGCACCCCGGTCCTGGCCGCCGGCGACGGCGTGGTGGTCGAGGCCGGCCGCAAGGGCGGCTACGGCAACTGGGTGAAGATCCGCCACAACGGCGGCTGGGAGACCGGCTACGCCCACCTGTCGCGCTACGCCAAGGGCCTGAAAAAGGGTCAACGCGTGAAACAGGGCCAACTGGTCGCCTATGTGGGCTCGACCGGCATGTCCACCGGACCCCATCTGCACTACGAAATCTTCAACGGTGGGCGTCGGGTGAATCCCGTAGGCGCCAAGATCCCGCAGGGCACCATCCTGGCCGGCGCGGAACTGAACCGCTTCCGCGCTAAGAAGGCTCACATCGACAGCCTGCTGAACGGCAAGGGCCAGATTCAGATGGCCGACGCCAGCGCCGTGACCGGCGGAGCGAACCGCCAAGCTGGACGTTAAGTCCTCCGGGAAAACCCGGAGAGCATGATGCGCAAGTTCCTCTGCGTGGCCCTGGCGGCCGCGACCTTCGCCGGCGTCGCGACGCCCGTCGCCGTTCAGGCGCAGCCCTATGGCCGGCCAGGCGGTTATTACTATTATGACGGCCGATGGGTCGATCAGCGCCAATGGTACGACTACCGGAACCGCGGCGACTGGCGTCGCTGGGATAACCGCCGCCGCTATCGCGACCGCAACAACAATGACGCCCTGGCCGCCGGCGTGATCGGCTTCGCTCTAGGTGCGGCGATCCTCGGGTCGCAGGCCGACGCCAACCGCGCCTATGGCCGGCGAGACGACCGCAGCCACGCGGCCTACTGCGCCCGCAAGTACCGCAGCTACGATCCCCGCAGCGACACCTATCTGGGCCGCGACGGGTATCGCCACTACTGCCGATAGGCCGTCTGGCCTAGCTGTCGAACATGATCACCGAGCGGGCCAGTTCGCCCCGCTTCAGCTCCTCGAAGGCGTCGTTGACGTCTTCGAGCTTGATGCGCCGTGAGATCAGGTCGTCCAGGTTCAGCTTCCCCGCCATGTAGGCGTCCACCAGACGCGGCATGTCCACGGGGAAGCGGTTGGACCCCATGTACGAGCCCTGAATCTTCTTCTCCCCAAGGAAGTCGGGGCCATGCAGCTCGATCATGGTCCCCACCGGGATCATGCCGATGATGTTGGCCGTGCCGCCCCGCCGCAGCATCTTGAACGACTGCTCGGCGGTGATCTTCAGGCCGATGGCCTCGAAGCTGTGATGCACGCCGCCGCCCGTCAGGTCTTGAACCGCCTTCACCGGATCGGTGTCGGCGGCGTTGATGACGTCGGTGGCCCCGAACTTCTTGGCCAGCTCCAGCTTGGCCGGCACGCGGTCGATGGCGATGATCCGCCCCGCTCCAGCCAGGGCCGCGCCGTTCACCGCCGCCAGGCCCACCCCTCCGCAACCGATCACCGCCACGGTCTCGCCCGGACGCACGGTGGAGGTGTGGATCACCGCCCCGACGCCCGTCATCACCGAGCAGCCGATCAGGCACGCGCGATCCAGCGGCATGTCCTTGCGGATCGAGGTGCAGGCATGCTCGTGGATCAGCATGTACTCGGCGAATGAGGACAGGTTCAGGAACTGGTTCATCCGCGGCGCGGCCAGGTCCTCGCGATAGAGGCGCGGCTCGTCTTCCTTCTTGCGCCGGGTCTCCGGGCTGACGCACAGGCTCATATGGCCGGTCAGGCAGTGTTCGCAGTGGCCGCAGAACGCCGACAGGCAGGTGATGACATGATCGCCGACCTTGACCGTGCGGACCTCGGACCCAATCGCCTCGACGACGCCAGCGCTCTCATGGCCCAGCACCGCAGGCAGCGGGTGCGGATAGGAGCCTTCCACGAAGTGCAGGTCCGAATGGCATACTCCGGCGGCGACGGTGCGGATCAGCACCTCGTGCGGTCCCGGCTTGCCGATGGCGACCTGTTCGATGGAGAGGGGCTTGCCCACCTCACGCAGAACCGCAGCCTTCATACGCATCTCCCTTTTCTTGGAGACACGTTATCGCCCTCGCCCGCCCCTGGGGAGAGCGAAATTCAAACAAATGTTAGGCGGCCTTCGCCAAGCCCTCGGGCAGCAGGGTTTCGGGCGAAAGCAGGATGATCATCTTGTCGCCGGCTTTGATGACGCCAGCCACCACGCCGTCCGACGCATACTCGCTGAAGGCCGGCGGCGGGGTCAGGTCGCCCGGCGCGACCGTATAGGTGTCGCAAACGGCGTCGACCATCAGGCCGGCCGCCTCGCCGCGAACCTCGGCCACCACGATCACCGGACGGGGCGCGGGCTCCAGATTCTTGAAGCCCAGCCGCGCGCGCAAATCGATCACCGGCATGACGACGCCGCGAAGATTGATCACACCCGTCACATAGGGCGGGGAGTCCGGCATCGGGGTGGGCTCGGAAAAGCCACGCAGTTCGCGCACTACGCCCACATCCAGGCAGAATTCCTGGCCCGCGACTTCGAAGGAGATGACCTGTCGGTCGTCTCCGCCGGCCAGCAAGGCCGTCAGCGGTTGCGCCATGGGGCTTCTCCCTCATTCGCGGCGTTAATGGCCGCGTTTGCAGCCGAAGCCCGCAGGGTGAGCGAAGAAGGTGAAAAAAGCGGAGCCGAACAAGGTTTATTCCGCAGCAAGTGTTCGGGGCTATAAATCTGCTATAGCCCCGGCAGAACAGGCGAGAGGCGTTCAACTCATGGCGGCATCCGGCTTGGCCGTACGCGGACCACGCAGCCTGCTTCGCCAGATCCGCGAAGCCTTGGCTGGCGGCGGACCTGCGCAGGCGCGCCTGGATATGGTGGTGCGCATCATCGCCCTGTCGATGGTGGCCGAGGTCTGCTCCATCTATCTGCGCCGCGCGGGCGGCGACCTGGAACTGTTCGCCACCGAAGGCCTCTCGCGCGACGCCGTCCACGTCACCCGCCTGAAGACCGGCGAAGGCCTGGTGGGCGAGATCGTGCGCCTGGGCCGCCCGCTGAACCTTTCGGATGCGCCGAACCACCCGGCCTTCGCCTATCGCCCGGAAACCGGCGAAGACCCATTCCACTCCTTCATGGGCGTGCCGCTGCTGCGCGGCGGTCGCGCCATCGGCGTTCTGGTCGTCCAGAACCGCACCGAGCGCGTCTATGGCGAGGAAGAGGTCGAAGACCTCCAGATCATCGCCATGGTCCTGGCCGAGATGGTCTCGGGCGGCGGCCTGATCGACCAAGCCGAGCTCAAGGGCGTCGAAATCGCGCCCCACAAGCCCGAACGCCTTAAGGGCGCCAAGTTCGCGGACGGTCTGGCCTATGGCGTGGCCGTACTGCATGAGCCGCCGGTCGCCCCCGAACAGCTGCTGTCCGACGACAGTCAGGCCGAGGAGGCTCGCCTCAAGCAGGCCGTGGCCGAGCTGCAGAGCCAGATCGACAACATGCTGGACGGCCAGCACGGTCTGGTCGGCGCCTCATACGAGGTGCTGGAGACCTATCGCCTGTTCGCCCACGACCGCGGATGGAACCGCAGCCTGGAAGAGGCCGTCCGCTCCGGCCTGACCGCGGAAGCGGCGGTGGAGCGCGTGCGATCCGAGCACCGCGCCCGCCTGGGCCAGGCTCGCGACCCCTATCTGCGCGAGCGCCTGCACGATCTGGAAGACCTGAACGACCGACTGCTGCGCCATCTTTCGGGCGAGGGTCATCACGCCCGCACCTTGCCGGAAAACGCGGTGCTGATCGCCCGTAACCTCGGTCCGGCCGACCTCCTGGAATACGATCGCACCAAGCTCAAGGGCCTGCTGCTGGAGGAGGGTTCCTCCGCCAGCCACGCCGCGATCGTGGCGCGCGCCCTGGACATTCCCTGCGTCGGTCGCCTGACCGATCTGCGCGACCGCGTTTCCGAGGGTGATCCCGTCGTGGTCGATGGCGAGACGGGCGAGGCTTGGCTGCGCCCCCGCGCCGACGTGGTCACCGCCCTCAAGGCGCGGATCGAGGTGCGCGACACCCGCCGGGCCGAGTTCGCCAAACTGCGTGACACCCCCGCCTTCACCCGCGACGGGCACAAGGTCACCCTGCTGATGAACGCGGGCCTGGCCGTCGATCTCGACATCCTGCCGGAGACGGGCGCGGAGGGCATCGGCCTGTTCCGCACCGAGTTCCAGTTCATGGTGGCCGAGGAGATGCCACGGCTGGAAGCCCAGACCTCGCTCTATGAAAAGGTCCTGGACGGGGCCAATGGCCTGCCCGTGACCTTCCGCACCCTGGATCTGGGCGGCGACAAGCTGGTCCCGTACATGGAGCTGGAGCGCGAGGAGAATCCGGCCTTGGGCTGGCGCGCCGTGCGCATGGGCCTGGACCGTCCTGCCCTGCTGCGCATGCAGATCCGCGCCCTGATCAAGGCCGCCCGCGGTCGCGAGTTGCGGATCATGTTCCCGCTGGTGGCCAGCGTGGATGAATTCCGCGCCGCCCGCGCCTTTGTCGATCAGGAAGTCGCCTGGGCCCAGCGTCGCGGCCGCCCCGCCCCCGCCCGCCTGGACGTCGGCGCCATGATCGAGGCGCCGTCCCTGCTGTGGCACCTGGACGCCTTGCTGCCCATGACCGACTTCGTCTCGGTCGGCACCAACGACCTGATGCAGTACCTGTTCGCCGCCGACCGGGGGAACCCGCAGGTGGCCGACCGCTACGACTTCCTGTCCCCGCCCGCCCTGCGCGCGCTCAAGACGATCCAGCAGGCCTGCGCCGATTCCGGCACGCCCGTATCGATCTGCGGCGAGATGGCCGGCCGTCCTCTAGAGGCCTTCGCCCTGACCGCCTTGGGCTTCGATCGGCTCAGCATGCCCCCCGCCGGCATCGGCCCCGTCAAGCAGATGGTGCTGTCCTGCGACCGCGAAGCGGCCAAGCGCGGGGTAGAGACTTTGCTTCGCAGCGGGGCAGGTTCCATCCGGGGCGAGATCGAAACCCTGGCGCGCAAACTTTATGTCGCAGTTTGAATGCGTTGGCGGTGTCACATCTTCTTGCTATCGACAAAGGATAGTTAACTCATTTCGTGCGATAGGCGTCTGGTCGCCGTATTCACGCGCGACTTGGATACAGGATACGGGGCATGCCGCTGGACATGGGCGGGGTCACGCAGCTGAAGTTTCCTGACGAGGGGTCCAAGGTGGACCAATCCTCCGTTCCCACCTTGGCGACGGGCGAGAGCATCGGTGCGGCCCTCAAGGCCGTGCGCGAACATCTCGGCCTTTCCCTGGAAGATGTCGCCGAGTCCACGCGGGTCCGGCGCACCTATCTGGCCGCGCTTGAGGAGATGCGTCTCGACGCCCTGCCCTCGCGCCCCTTCGCAGTCGGTTACGTGCGCGCCTACGCCAAGGCCCTGAACCTGGACGGCGAGGCCGCGGTCAACCGCTTCAAGATCGACAGCCCCGATCCCGACCAGGTCCTGCAGGGGCCCGTCGGCGTCGAGCATAAGACCGATCCCCGCTTCGCCATGGCCGCCGTGGTCGGCGTGGTGATCATCGTCGCGATCGTCGTCTGGAACGTGGGCCGCCGCGCCTTCGACCAGCAGCCCGAAGTTTCCAGCGCCGTGGCCGCCGCGCCGCCGGTCGCGCAATCGAACCAGACTCCGTCCACCGTGGCGCTCGGCGCGCCTCTGCCGGCGCCCGTCGAATCCACCACCCCCGCGCCCTATGTGACGCCGGGCCTGGAAGACTCCGTCGCTTCGGGCGGCTCGGCCGACGCGGCCATCGCCGTGGCCAAGGCCCGCGCCGCCAATCCCGAAGAGGTTCTGCCGGACGAAAGCGTCGTCCTGGGTTCGTCCTTCAAGGCCAGCGGCCCGGTCATGGGCGCCAACCCTGAAGAGTCCGTTGTCACCCTCCAGGCCCGCAAGAACGCCTCGCTGGTCGTGCGCGGCGCCGACGGTCAGGTCTATTTCGCCCGCCAGCTGAACGCCGGCGAGGCCTATCGCGCCCCGGCCGTCAAAGGCCTGGTCGCCGACGTCTCCGACCCCGCCGCCTTCGAGGTGTTCGTGGCCGGCGCGTCGAAAGGCCTGATGCCCTCGACCCAGACCGCCATCGGCAAGTTGGTCGACTAGAGGCCCTCTCAGGGCTTCTTATCGTCACGCCAAAGGCCTATGTTCCGCGCGACATGAGCGTCCAGGACCATACCCACGTCCGCCCTTGGCGGATGATCGAGCGTCGCAAGAGCCGCAAGATCCGCGTCGGCTCCGTCGAGGTAGGCGGCGACGCGCCGATCAGCGTCCAGTCGATGACCAACACCGTGACCGCCGACGCGGCCGCCACCATCGACCAGATCCGTCAGTTGGAGGAGGCCGGCGCCGACATCGTCCGCGTCTCCTGCCCCGACGTGGAGTCCACGGCCGCGTTCAAGACCATCGCCAAGGCGGCCAAGGTGCCGCTGGTGGCGGACATCCACTTTCACTACAAGCGCGGCATCGAGGCGGCCCAGGCGGGCGCGGCCTGCCTGCGCATCAATCCGGGCAACATCGGCAGCGCCGACCGCGTGCGCGAGGTCGTGCAGGCCGCCAAGGACCACGGCTGCTCCATCCGCATCGGCGTCAACGCCGGCTCGCTGGAGCGCGAACTGCTGGAGCGCTACGGCGAGCCCTGCCCCGAAGCCATGGTCGAAAGCGCCCTGAACCACGCGCGCATCCTGCAGGACCACGACTTCCACGAGTTCAAGATCAGCGTGAAGGCGTCCGACCCGTTCCTGACGGTGGCCGCCTATCAGCAGCTGGCCGAGGCCATCGACTGCCCCCTGCACCTGGGCGTGACCGAGGCCGGCGCCCTGCGCACCGGCACGGTCAAAAGCGCCATCGGCATGGGCTCCATGCTGTGGGCCGGCATCGGCGACACTATCCGCGTGTCCCTGGCCGCCGACCCGGTCGAGGAGATCAAGGTCGGCTTCGACATCCTCAAGTCGCTCGGCCTGCGCCATCGCGGCGTGAACATCATCGCCTGCCCGTCCTGCGCCCGTCAGGGCTTCAACGTCATCAAGACGGTGGAGGCTCTGGAAGAGCGGCTGGCCCACATCTCCACACCCCTGTCCCTGTCGATCATCGGCTGCGTCGTGAATGGTCCGGGCGAGGCCCTGATGACCGACATCGGCTTCACCGGCGGTGGCGCGGGTTCGGGCATGGTCTACATGGCCGGCAAGCCCGACCATAAGCAGTCCAATGACGGCATGATCGACCACATCGTCGAACTGGTCGAAAAGCGCGCCGCCGAGATCGAGGCCGCCAAGGCGGCGACGGCGGTCGCGGCGGAGTAAAGACCGAGCAAGGATCGGGTGGTCGCTGACCAACCCGTGATCGATATGACGCCCCTCAACTTTCGGGGGCGACATGAACACCAAGCTTTTCGGACTTCTGACCCTGGGCGGCTGCGCCTTGTTGGCGCCAGTGACGGCCCTGGCGCAGGCCAGCGCCAATCCCGTCACGGCGGCCGACGACGCCTTCGGCTTCGCCAATGGCGACGAAGCGGTGGGCATCTATGACGCCACGTCCGTCCGGGGCTTTGATCTGGAAGCGGCGGGCAACTACCGCGTCAACGGCGCCTATTTCGTCAAAAGCTCCGGCGTCTCCAACTTCTTCGTCGACACCACCACTGTCCGCATCGGGCTCAACACCCTGTCGCTGGACTATCCGGGACCGTCTGGGGTCGTGGACTTTCGCCTGCGCGATCCGGCAAGAGGCGAGCCCAGCCTGCTCACCGGCGGCCTCGACGAATTCGTGCAGCCCTATCTCGACATGAACCTGCGGCATCGTTCGGCGGACAACCGCTTCTCGGCCTCGCTGGGCCTGGGTTTGGTTTTCGACAAGAACGACAACCAGGGCGGATCAGACGGCAAGTCCTGGCTGCTGGGCGGCACGACCCGCCTGTCCGTAGGGCCGGCCACGCTGCGCGTCTTCGGCGGCGAGTACGACTATGAGCGCAACAGCCGCCTGCGATTCACCTTCGCCGATCCGCAGGCGCGGCCCAGACTCGAACGCGGCGATTTCCTCGGCCAGGACTGGGCCATCGAGCGCGGCCAGCGCCGCATCGCCGGCGTGCTGGTCGATACGCCGCTCTCCGACGCCTGGTCGCTGGGCGTCAACGGCGTGTTCTCGCAGGAAGACCCCGGCCGCTCCTACAGCCAGCTTCTGCTGGGCGTGGACGACGACGGCGTCGCCGCCCGCAGCCTGATCGTCGCCTCTCGCGACCGCCGGTTCACCGCCTGGTCGGGCGAGGCGCGGGCGACCTGGACGCGCCAGACCCAGACCCTGGCCCATCGCGTCACCTTCACCGCCCGCAGCCGCTGGTCGCGCAATCATTTCGGCGGCGACCGCATCGCCGAGCTTGGGGCGCTCGACGTCCACGCCGCGCCGACCCGCGCCACGCCGCTGGACCTGTCCGGCGCCGGCCCGACCCTGCGCGACCGCATCGACCAGACGGGGCTGGGCGTCTCCTACCGGCTGGGCTGGAAGGACCGCGCGACCCTGAATATGGGCGTCCTGCGCACCGACTATGAAAAGACCTTCCAGCCGGCGACCGGCGCGGCGCAAAGCTCCAGCTCCTCGCCCCTGCTCTACAACCTCGGCGGCGCCGTCAGCGTCGCGCGTGGCGTCGACCTTTACGGCAGCTACAGCCGGGGCCTGGAAGAGGCGGGAACCGCCCCCAGCTCCGCCGCCAACCGCAACCAGGTGCTCAACGCCATCCTGGTCACCCAGCGGGAGCTTGGTCTGCGCTATGCCATCTCGCCCGGCCTCAGCCTGATCATCGCCGGCTTCGACACGCGAAAGCCCTATGCCGGCGTCGATCCCGCCAACCAATACCGCCTGATCGGCGACGTGCGGCATCGGGGGATCGAAAGCTCGCTGTCGGGCAAGCTGAGCAAGAACCTCTCCGTCGTCCTGGGCGGGGTCTACATCGACCCGCACCTGGATCGTGGCCCGACCGCCGCCCTCGGCCCGCGCCCTGTGGGCGTGCCCAAGCTGCAGGCCGTGGCCAATGTCAGCTACGCCGTCGTCGCCATCCCGGGCCTGACCGTGGACGCCGGGGCCGACTACACCGGCCGCCGGCCCTTCCGTTCGGCCCTGTCGGCGGACGGCGAGCAGGCGCAGTTGGCGGCCGATCTGACCGTCAACGCCGGCCTTCGCTATCGCCTGCCGATCTATGGCGGTCGCACCACCCTCCGCGCCCAGGTGCTGAACCTGTTCAACGACTACGGCCTGACGGTGAACGGGGCCGAGACCCTCGACTACACCCCCCAGCGGCGCTTCCGGCTGGTGCTGACCCAGACCTTCTAGTGGCGGCGGCGGGGGCGATGCAGTAAGACGCGAGGCCCAATTTGAAGGCCCGTCACCTTGCGTCTGCCCCAAGCCCGTCTCGATCAGGTCCTTGACCGTTTCCGCGAAGTCGAAGCCCGCATGGGCGCGGCCACCGACGGCGGCGAGATCGTCAAGCTCTCCAAGGAGCATGCTGAGCTCAAGCCCGTGGCCGAGGCCGTCGAGGCCCTGGCCAAGACCGAGGCCGAACGCGCCGACCTGGAAGAGATGCTCAAGGCCGGCGACGCCGAGATGGCGGCCCTGGCCCGCGACGAGCTGGCCGCCCTGGACGAGCGCCTGCCGCAGATGCAGCGCGACCTGGCCCTTATGCTGGCGCCCAAGGACAAGGACGAGAACGCCTCGGCTATTCTTGAAGTCCGGGCCGGCACCGGCGGCGACGAGGCGGCCCTGTTCGCGGGCGACCTGTTCCGCATGTACCAGCGCTACGCCTCGCTGCAGGGCTGGCGGGTAGAGATCGACAGCGTCTCCGAAGGCGAAATGGGCGGCTACAAGGAAATCATCGCCTCGGTCACCGGCGACGGCGTGTTCGGCCGCTGGAAGTTCGAGAGCGGCGTTCACCGCGTGCAGCGCGTACCGGCCACCGAAGCCCAAGGCCGTATCCATACCTCGGCCGCCACCGTCGCCGTCCTGCCCGAGGCCGAGGACGTGGAGATCGAGATCAACGAAAGCGACCTGCGGATCGACACCTATCGCTCGTCCGGCGCCGGCGGCCAGCACGTCAACAAGACCGACTCGGCCGTGCGCATCACTCACCTGCCCACCGGTGTGGTGGTGACTTCCTCGGAAAAGTCGCAGCACCAGAACCGCGCCCGGGCCATGAAGAACCTCAAGGCCAAGCTGTACGACATGCAGCGCGAGGCCCTGGACACCGCCCGCTCTGACGCCCGCAAGAGCCAGGTCGGCAGCGGCGACCGCTCCGAGCGCATTCGCACCTACAATTTCCCGCAGGGCCGGGTGACCGACCACCGCATCAACCTGACGCTCTACAACCTGGCGCGGGTGATCGAGGGCGACGCCCTGGACGACATCATCAAACCCCTGATCGCAGAGGATCAGGCGGCAAGGCTGGCGTCGCTGGAAGACAGCTTCGGCTGAGCCCCCATTCCGCTCACCCCGGCGAAGGCCGGGGCCCAGGTGAAGCCCTGCTGAGGCTCTAGATGAATCTGGGTCCCGGCCTTCGCCGGGATGAGCGGTTGGAGCTACAGCCCCTTCTCCATCACCACGAAGAACAGGTCATCGCGCTTTGGCTTGCCGAACCGCTCGTCGCCATAGGGAAAGGCCTGCGTCTCGCCGGTCAGGGCGTAGCCGCGCCGCTGGTACCAGGCGATCAGGGTGTCGCGGACATTGACGACGGTCATCTTCATGCGCCGGGCGCCGCGCTCGCGAGCATAGGCCTCAGCCCGCTCCAGGAAGCCGCGTCCCCGCTGGCCGCCCTGCAGGTCCGGGCGCACGGTGAACATGCCGAGATACCACGTCTCCTCGCCCGCCGGCTCCAGCCACACCGTGCCCAGGATCGGGCCGTCCGCCTCGTCTCGGAGAAGCAACAGCACCGCATCCGGGTTCTCCGCCAGGTCGGCGCGCAGGATGACCCCGTCCGTGCGCTGGCCGTCGATATAGTCGTCCTCGGTCGTCCAGCCCTCGGACTTGCCGCGATAGGCGGAATTGACCAGGACCACGACGGCGTCGAGGTCGGCTTCGGCGGCGGGTAAGATCAGCATGGCCGCGACCTAGCCACCGACCCGGCCAGACGCAAGCCTAGCGCCGCCGAACGCGGGTCCAGGCTCCGCCGGCTATGCGGCGCGCACGCTGCATTTCCTTTTTCATGGACGCCAGGGGATGGAAGGCCAGCCCGACGGAATCGGCCATCACGGCGCCGCGCTCACCCATGGGACGTTCAGGTCCCGTGGTGGAATCAATGGCCGTCTGGTGCTCGATCTCGGCGTTCAGTTCGGCGCCCAGCAGAACCGCCATCACCGAGAACCACACCCACACCATGAAGGCGATAATCGCCCCCAGCGGCCCGTAGGTCGCGTCGTAGTGGGCCAGGGTGTTCACGTACCAGGAAAAGCCCAGCGACCCGACCAGCCAGAAGGTCGCCGCGAACGCCGCACCGATCAGCACCCACCGCCAGCGCGCCCGCGCCCGGCAAGGGGCGTAGCGATAGAGCACCGCGAAGGCGAAGGCCGCCAACGCCGCCACGGCGACCCATCGCAGGGGAATCCACCAAAGCTCCGCCTGGCTGAAGCCGACCCATTCCAGCGCGAACGGGGCGGCGACCAGCAGGCCCGACGCGATGACGACCACCGCCAGGGCGGCGACGGTGAAGCCATAGGTCAGAAGCGTGACCACGGCGAAGTTTCGCTTCTCCACCTCGTCATAGGCCACGTTCAAGGCGTTGAAGAGCGCCCGCATGCCGGCGTTGGCGCTCCACGCCGACAGCAGCAGGCTGATAACCAGGGCCAGGCCCAACTTCTCTTCCTGTTGGCCGGCCAGGCGCAGCATCTGCTCGCCGACGATCTCGACGACGCTGGCCGGGAAGACCACCGCCATTTCCTGAAGCTGCTTTTGGACAGTCGTCACGTCGGCGAACAGGCCATAGACCGAGACGAAGGCGCCGAGAGCCGGGAAGATCGCCAGCAAGGCGTAGAAGGTCACCCCGCCTGCCAGGGCCGGGAGGCCATCGGCGGTGATCTCCAGGATCGTGCGCCACAGGATGTCGCGCCAGCCCAGCAGGGGGATGTGCCGCGGCTTGAGCGCCGCCCGGCCGCGCCGGGGCTCGTGGGCGTCGAAGTCGTGGGGCGGCAGGACGCGTTGCTCGCTAAGCCCCGGGACCGGCTCGGCGGGTATGGCCTTGTCCTTCCTGGGCCACAGGATCGCCGCGGCCAGCAGCCCCGCCCAGGGGATCAGGTTGGCGACGCGCTTGCGGTCCATGGTTCACCCTCCGGCAGTCAAACACCCCTCAAGCCAGGCCGTTCCGCTTGCGGGCAAGACGGCGCGAAGGCATTGGGGAAGCGCCATGGCCAAGATCGCGTCCCTCTACCGCCACCCCATCAAGGGCTTCACGCCCGAACGCCTGACGACCGCCGACCTGCGCGCGGGCGAGTCCTTCCCGTGCGACCGACTCTTTGCGGTGGAGGACGGCCCCAGCGGTTTCGACCCCGCCGCGCCCGCCCATCTGTCCAAGATGAAGTTCACGGTCCTGGCCAAGATCCCCGCCGTGGCCGGCGCCCACACCGCCTATGACGAGGCGACCGCCACCCTGCGGGCCAGCGCCGATGGCGCGCCCGACTTCGAAGGCCGCCTGTCGGAAACGGCGGGCCGTGAGGCCTTCGCCGCCTGGCTGGCCGCCCTGCTGGGCGATCGGGTCAACGGCCCCCTGCGCGTGCTGGAGGCCCCCCGCCTGCACCGGTTCATGGACAGCAAGTCCGGCTTCGTCTCGATCATCAACCTGGCCAGCGTGCGCGACCTGGAGGCCAGGATCGGCCGCCCCCTCGATCCCATGCGCTTTCGCGGCAATGTCTATGTCGAGGGCTGGGAGCCGTGGGTCGAGAACGACTGGACCAACCGCACCCTGACCATCGGCGGAGCCATGGTCGAAGGCATCAAGCCGATCGTCCGCTGCGCCGCCACCCACGTGAACCCGACCACCGCCGAGCGCGACCTCGACTTGGTGAAGGCCCTGTTCGACAACTACGGCCACATGTTCTGCGGGCTTTATGTCCGGGTGCTCGAAGGCGGGCGCGTGGCCGAAGGCGATGAGGTTGAGCTGGCCTAGGCAGCCATCTCCCAACCCCAAAATGATTCCGCCTCCCCAGGCCTTGTGCCTGGGGTCCCTGTTTCAACCGGCAGGGCGCGCCAGGACGATCATCGTCGGCGAAGCGGACACAGGGACCCTCGCCACAGGGGCGAGGGAGGCGGTTAAAAGGCCGGAATCGCCCTGGTTGCGGTTATTGACCCGCCGCTGCCAACGCCCCCCGCAGCTGGGTCACTTCGGCGCGCAGCTTCACCACCGTCTCCAGGTCACCGCCCATGGCGCAGAGCAGCGCCGGCGGCACCGCCTTGGCTTTGTCCCTCAGCGCCTTGCCGGCCTCGGTCAGGGTGATCTGCACCACGCGCTCGTCCTCGGGCTTGCGGGCACGCTTGATCAGGCCCGCGCTCTCCATGCGCTTGAGCAGGGGCGTCAGGGTGCTGGATTCCAACCCCACCCGCTCGCCGATGCCGCCCACCGTCTGGGCCCCGTCCTCCCACAGGACCAGCAGCACCAAGTACTGCGGATAGGTCAGGCCCAGCGGCTCCAGCAGGGGCTTGTAGGCCCGGTTCAGGGCATGGACCGTCGAGTACAGCGCAAAGCACAGCTGGTCGTCGAGGCGGAGATGATCGTCGGCGTCGCTCATGGTCGTCATATAATCACGAAAAGATCGTGCGCAAAATATTCGCCCTACCCCCTTGCATCGGGCGACGGAAGGGTATTTATATCGTGTACGATTTAATCGAGAGCGAAGGCGGAGCCCGTCGCCCCGCCACTCTCGAAAACGGAGACACGCCATGAACGTTCTGTATCGCACCGAAGCCGTCGCCACCGGCGGCCGCACCGGCTCCGCCGCCACCACCGACGGCGCCCTGTCGGTCAGCCTGGTCACCCCCAAGGAACTCGGCGGCCCCGGCGGCGAAGGCAACAATCCCGAGCAGCTGTTCGCGGCCGGCTACGCCGCCTGCTTCCTAGGCGCCCTGAAGTTCGTGGCCAGCCAGAAAAAGATCGCCGTCTCGCCCGAAACCACCGTCGCCGCCACCGTGGGCATCGGTCCCCGTGACGACGGCCAGGGCTTTGGCCTGGACGTGGCGCTGAAGATCACCCTGCCGGGCGTCGACGCCGACACGGCCAAGGCCCTGGTCGACGCCGCCCACGTGGTCTGCCCCTACTCGCACGCCACCAAGGGCAACCTGGACGTGCGCCTCAGCATCGGCTGAGGACTGAATGACAGCGCCCCTCTCGCCTCGGCGGGAGGGGTTTGCCTTGCGTCCTTTCCGCGACGGAGGCATTCAACGCTCATGACCCAGACCCTCGTGAAAGCCTGGACGGCCGCCAAGCAGCGGCTGACGGACGGCGGCATCGACAGCCCCGTGATCGACGCCCGCCTGCTGCTGGAAGTCGCCGCCGACGCCAGCCGCACCGACATCATCACCGACCCCTATCGCGAGTTGACCGCAGAGCAGGCCGCTACTCTCGACGGCTATATCGAGCGCCGCCTGCGCCGCGAGCCGGTCAGCCACATCCTGGGCCGCAAGGGCTTCTGGAAGGTCATGCTGTCGGTGAACAGCCACGTGCTGACCCCGCGTCCCGACACCGAGGTCATCGTCGATCTGGTGCTCAAGCGCACCACCGAGCACCAGCACTTCAACCTGCTGGACCTGGGCGTGGGCTCCGGCGCGATCCTGCTGTCGATCCTGGCCGAACGCCCGGCGGCCAAGGGCCTGGGCATCGACGTCTCGTCCGAAGCTTTGGCCGTGGCCCGCGAGAACGCCGCCAATCTGGACCTCAACAACCAGGTCGCCCTGCTGCGCGGCGACTGGACGGCGGGCCTGGGCGACGAGAGTTTCGAGATCGTCGTCTCCAACCCGCCCTATATCGCCACCCACGAGATCGACACGTTGGAGCCAGAGGTGCGCGACCATGAGCCGCGGCTGGCCCTCGACGGCGGTCATGACGGGCTGGAGCCCTACCGCCTGCTGGCCCCGGAAATCCTCCGCGTCCTGAAGCCCGGGGGCCTGTTCGCGGTTGAGATCGGCCATACCCAGTCCAAGGACGTCGAGGCCCTGTTCAACGCGGCCGGCGGGCTCGATGTCTGGACGATCAAGGACCTCTCGGACCGGGACCGCGTGGTGACCGGATTGAAAAAGCCCTTGGAAACTTAGGGACGAGACGCTACATCAGAGTCGTCTCAACCAAATCGTCGGTGTCGGGCACAGCAATCGTCAAATCGGCGAATGCAAACGCCTCCGGCAAGCGCACGCGGTCTCATCACCCGCCGAGCGCTGGAGCGGGTGAGATTTTAAGGAAACCAGCGTCTTCGATCACGACTAGGACCCCCTGAAGGTCCAACCCGGCTCAAGAGCACCACAGCCGCACGGAGACGCCAGAGGCGCCCGGCGGCGGACAGGTTCAAGGCAAGATGAGAGATTTCAAGGGTATGAAGCGTCAGCGCGGCCGCAATCGCGGCGGTGGCGGTGGCGGCAAACCGCAGCACAACGCCAACCGGGCCTTCGATTCGAACGGCCCCGAAGGCATCAAGGTGCGCGGCGCCGCCCAGAGCGTCTTCGAAAAGTACCAGCAACTGGCCCGTGACGCCGCCTCCGCGGGCGACCGCGTTCTGGCCGAAAACTACCTGCAGCACGCAGAGCACTATTTCCGCGTCATCCGCGCGGTCCAGCCCAACCGCCCGGTCACCGAGATCGTCGGTCGCGAGCAGCTGGGCAACTACGACATCGACTTCGAGGCCGAACCGGAAGAACAGCCGGAAGCCCCCGTCCAGGCGGAAGCCGAAGGCGCTGAAGGCGGCGAGAACGAAGGCGGCCAGCGCGAAGACCGCCCACGCTTCCGCGACCGTGATCGCGACAACCGCGGCGACCGCAACGAGAACCGCGACCGCCAGGAAAACCGTGGCGACCGTCCGGAAGGCCAAGGTCGCCGCGACCGCTGGCGTGACCGCGACGACCGTAACAACAACGGCGGCGCGAACAACGGTGACCGCCAGGAAAACCGGGAGCCGCGTGAAAACCGCGAACCGCGCGAGCCTCGTGAGCCCCGCGCCGAACGCGAAGGCGGCCGCCGCGAACGCTTCGACCGTGATCGTGGCGAGCGCCAGGACCGCGAACAGCGTGACCCGCTGGCCGTCATCGAACCCCAGGCCGCGCCGCTGACCGTGGAGGCCTCCGAGCCCTCGCCGAAGCTGCGGGGCCAGGATGGCGCCGTCAGCCACGCCCCCGCCTTCCTCAGCCGCGCCCCGGCGCCCGCCCCGGAAGCCGCCGACGGCGAGGTCAAGAAACCCCGCCGCCGCCGCGCTCCGCGCAGCTTCGAGGGCGGCGAGGGCGAAGCCCCGGCCTCCGCCCCGGAAGCCGAAGAAGCCTAGGACGATCAAAGGGCGTTCTCTCCGGAGGACGCCCTTTCTCTTTGAGACTTATCCCCACCCTCCGGCGCTCCCGTATTCTCCTCCCATCCCGTCGCACGGGAGGGCGCGTGGCCACGTGCCGACGGGCGGCGGGAGCGGGCTCCCCCTGGAGGCCGACGGCGCCGGGTTTCCTGCTCATCGAAGGCGTCGATCGCAGCGTCCACGACAAGGACCCGCGCGGAGCGTCGGATCTGTCTTTCCCGTTCCTCCAACCCATTGCCGAAGACCCAAGGTCCGACGCCCCGCCGCCCTCCCACCCTTCGCAGCAAACCGCGCGAAGCAGCGAAGCCTTGTCAGTTCGATTTCCATCGACTTATATAGCTTCATGGAAATATTCGAGGCGTTAGCTGAACCCAATCGGCGACAAATCCTGACCCTTCTGAACGAAGGCGAGCGATCGGCTGGCGAGTTGGTCCACGCCCTGTCGCTGAGCCAGCCGGGCGTATCCAAGCACCTGAAGGTCCTGCGTGAAGCCGGGCTTGTCAGCGTGCGCGGCGACGCGCAGCGGCGGCTCTACAGCCTTCGTCCCGAGGCCCTCGCCGAACTCGACCAGTGGCTCGCGCCCTTCCGCCGCTTCTGGAGCGGCCGCCTCGACGCCCTTCAACGCCACCTCGACACGGAGTCCTGACCATGCAGGCCGATTTCAAGCCCGGCGCCCGCCCGACTCTGGTCCTGTCCCGGCGCTTTCGCCAGCCGGTGGAGAAGGTCTGGGCGGCCCTGACCATCCCCGAGCGCATCGCCGACTGGCTGGGCGTGGAATGGATGGGCGAGCCGGCCCTTAGCGAGGGCGGGCCGTTCACCTATCGCTTCACTGACACCGACATGCTGAGCGAGGGCAAGGTCCTGAAGCTGCAGCCGCCTTATGTGCTGGAGCACAGCTGGGTCGACAACGTGATGCCGGGGACCATCGTGCGCTGGGAGCTTCAGCCCGACGGCGACGGCGCCCTGCTGACGCTCACCAACATCTTCCCGGCTCCAGAGGACGCACCGCGCACCGCCGCCGGCTGGACGATGATCCTGCGGAGCCTGGAGGCCCACCTGGACGGCGGGAGCGTCGATTGGGGCGGCATGAACTGGAGCGCCATCCGCGACGACTATGCCGAACGCTTTGGCGAGGAGGCCAGCCTCGACGGCCGCAAGGTCGAGATCGACGGCCAGCTGGCCCTGCGTTTCGTGCGCATCCTGCGCCACTCGCCTCAAGCGGTGTGGGACGCCCTCGCCTCCCCCGAAGGCTGGTCGCGCTGGATGCAGGCCGGAACCAGCCAGATCGAGCCCCGCGTCGGCGGTCGCTTCCATAACTTCTGGCCGGACTACGACCACGGCGTCGATGGCGAGGTGCTGGCCTGGGACCCGCCCAGGCATCTGGCCTTCACATGGCCCGAGGGCGGCGTCGCAACCCAGGTCTCGTTCAGGCTGGAGCCCCACGAACTCGGCTGTCGCCTGGTGATGGAGCACGTGGGGATCAATGCGGAGGACGCCGTCGGCTACGGCGCCGGGTGGCATTGGCACCTGGACTGCCTGCCCGCCGCCATCGAGGGGCGGGCCACGCCCCGCGCCAAGACCCGTGAAGAAGCCCTGGAAAAGGCCTACAGGGCCACGCTGGACCTGTAGATCGCCTGATCCACGGTCACGGCCTGAACCGTTTCGCGCACGTCATGGACGCGGACGGCTGCGACTCCCGCCCGCGCGCCCGCCAGGGCGGCGGCCAGGGACCCGCCCAAGCGCGCCGTCGCCTCCGCCGCCAATGGATCCAGCCCCTGGATGAACCGCTTGCGGCTCGCGCCCAGCAGGACCGGAAAGCCGGTGTCCACGAACAGCGGCAGAGCCGCCAGCAGGGCCAGGTTGTGCTCAACCGTCTTGCCAAAGCCGATGCCCGGATCGAGCCAGATTTTCTCGCGCGCCACGCCGGCGGCCATGGCCGCGCCCGCCCGACCGGCGAGGAAGGCCAGCACCTCGCCCACCACCTCGTCATAGGTCGGCGCGGACTGCATGGAGCGGGGTTCGCCCTGCATGTGCATCAGCACGACCTCGCAGCCCAGCTCAGCGGCCATGGCCGGCGCGTCGGGCGCGAAACCCAGGGCCGTCACGTCGTTCCAGATAGTCGCCCCCGCGCGCGCGGCGGCGCGGGCCACGGCGGGCTTCATGGTGTCGATGGAGATGGGGATGGGGCTCTCGGATCGGATCGCCTCGATCAGGGGGACCACCCGCGCGATCTCGTCCGCCTCGCTGACCGGCTCTGCGCCGGGGCGCGTGGACTCGCCCCCGATGTCGAGTATGTCCGCGCCGTCGTCGATCAGCCGCCGCGCATGCGCCAGCCCCGCCTCCAGCCCCACGAACTTGCCCCCGTCGGAGAAGCTGTCCGGCGTGACATTGACGATCCCCATCACCAGGGGGCGAGCGTGTGTGGTCATTGGGCCAGAAAGTCGAGGACGGCCTTATGGAAGGCCTGCGGATCCTCCAGATGGATCAGGTGGCCGCGCCCGTCAAACACCTGCACTTGGGCGGCGGGCATGGTCGGGGCGATCGCCTGGGCCAGTTCGGCCACCGGCTTGTACTTGCCCTTGTCGGCCTCGGCCGCGTGGGCCTTGCCCGGCGCGGCGCGGTCGGTCTCTCCGACCAGGAACAGGGTCGGGGTCACCACCCGGGGCAGCTCCTGAACCACCGGCTGGTCACGGATAGCCACGGCGCTGGCGTTGAACGTGCGCACGTAAAGCGGCCAGTCGGTCGACGCGCGAAGGTCCTCGCGCAGGGCCACGAACGACTCGATCACCTCGGAAGACGCCAGGCCGTAGGAGCCGACCAACTCCTTGCGATAGGCCGCCGCGTCCTTGGCGCTCTCGGCGCGAACAGCAGCTTCCGGATCGGTCGGCGGCGTCAGTGGACGGTAGTCCTGCAGCCCGATGGGCGCGTACATGACCAGCTTGCCGACCCGGCCCGGATGGGCCAGCACCAGCCGCGTCCCGGCCATGTTGCCCATGGAATGGGCGACCACATCCACCTTCTCGATCCGCAGGTGATCCAGCAGCGCCCACGTATGCTGCGCCATGGCGTCGAAGCTGACGGCCATGCCGTCCACCCGGCCCGACTTGCCGAAATTGACCTGGTCGGGCGCGATCACCCGATAGCCGGCGCCGGTCAGCACCTTGATCGTCTGCGCCCAATAGCTGGCCGGGAAGTTGCGGCCGTGCAGCAACAGCACCGTGCGCCCGTTGGCCAGGCTAGTGGGGGCCACGTCCATATAGGCCAGGCGCGTCTCCACCCGCTTGCCGTCGGCCTCGACGACCACGGGCAGGAACGCCACGGGATGAGGATAGGGATAGCGCTCCAGCGCGGCGCCGATGGGCTGCGGGGCCGCCGTCTGGGCCTGTCCCGTCATCGGGGCCGCCGCCAGCGCCAGGGCGCAAAAGAAAAGGGGGAGCTTCATGCTCCCCCTTAACGCATCAGGCGGTGGCTGGTGTCGAGGTGATCGGCACCGAAACCGTCGGATTGCCCGGCAGCTTCACTTCCGGCTCGTCGCGGTTGGGCTTGATGCCCTTGAGCACGCCGTTGATCTCTTCGCCGCTGAGGGTTTCGTACTCCAGCAGGCTCTTGGCCAGGGTGTGCAGGTCGTCGATCCGCTCGGTCAGGATCCGGCGCGCCTCGTCGTGGCCATAGTCCACCAGGCGCTTGACCTCGGCGTCGATCAGCTTGGCCGTCGCCTCCGAGATGTTCTGGGTGCGGGCGACCGAATGGCCCAGGAACACCTCTTCCTGGTTGTCGCCATAGGCCACGGTGCCCAGCTTGTCCGAATAGCCCCAGCGCGTGACCATGTTGCGGGCCAGATCGGTGGCCGCCTTGATGTCGCTGCTGGCGCCCGAGGTGATATTCTCCTTGCCGAAGATCAGCTCCTCGGCCACCCGGCCGCCCATCATGATGGCCAGACGGCTGGTCATCTGCTGGTACTTCATGGAATAGCGGTCGCCTTCCGGCAGCTGCATCACCATGCCCAGGGCGCGGCCCCGCGGGACGATGGTCGCCTTGTGGACCGGGTCGGCGCAGGGAACGTTCAGGGCGATGATCGCGTGGCCGCCCTCGTGATACGCGGTCAGCTTCTTTTCTTCGTCGTTCATGGCCAGCGACCGGCGCTCGGCGCCCATCATGACCTTGTCCTTGGCCATCTCGAAGTCGTTCATGGTGACCATGCGGCGGTTCTTGCGCGCGGCCATCAGGGCGCCCTCGTTGACCAGGTTCGACAGGTCCGCGCCCGAGAAGCCAGGAGTGCCGCGGGCCAGGGTCTTGACGTCCACGTCGGCGGCCAGGGGCACGTTCTTCATGTGGACGCGCAGGATGCGTTCGCGGCCCGTCACGTCGGGGTTCGGCACCACGACCTGACGGTCGAAGCGGCCGGGACGCAGCAGGGCCGGGTCCAGCACGTCGGGACGGTTGGTGGCGGCGATCAGGATGATGCCTTCGTTGGATTCGAAGCCGTCCATCTCCACCAGCAGCTGGTTGAGGGTCTGCTCGCGCTCGTCGTTGCCGCCGCCCAGGCCGGCGCCGCGGTGGCGGCCGACGGCGTCGATTTCGTCGATGAAGATGATGCAGGGGGCGTTCTTCTTGGCCTGCTCGAACATGTCGCGCACGCGGCTGGCGCCGACGCCGACGAACATCTCCACGAAGTCCGAACCCGAGATCGAGAAGAACGGCACGCCCGCCTCGCCCGCGACGGCGCGAGCCAGCAGGGTCTTACCCGTGCCGGGAGGGCCCACGAGCAGCGCGCCCTTGGGAATCTTGCCGCCCAGGCGCTGGAACTTGGCCGGGTCCTTCAGGAAGTCGACAATCTCGGTCAGGTCTTCCTTGGCCTCGTCCACGCCGGCCACGTCGTCGAAGGTGACGCGGTTCTTGTTCTCGGTCAGCAGGCGGGCCTTGGACTTGCCAAAGCCCATGGCGCCCCGGGCGCCGCCCTGCATCTGACGCATGAAGAAGATCCACACCCCGATCAGCAGCAGGATCGGCAGCATGTTGAACAGGATGGTCAGCAGGGTGTTGCCGCCCGGCGACTTAATCTGGATGTCGGCGCCCCGCGCCTCCAGACGCTTGATCAGGTCTTCCGAGTTCGGCGGAGCCATGACCGTCACGGCCTTGCCGTCGGCGCCGCGCGCCTCGACGACCTGCCCGTGGATCACGGCGCTCTTCACCCCGCCCTGGTCAATGCGACGCAGAAGCTCCGAATAGGTGATCTCGCCGGCCGAGCCGCCGCTACGCGAGCCCTGAGTGACGACGCTATAGCCGCCGATCATTACGACGAGGATGACGCCCCAGATGGCCAGGTTACGCAGGTTCATGGCTGTTCAATCTTCTCCCGCCCAATGGGGCGACCTTCGCAAGATAGGATGACCAGTCCGTTTTCGCCACGGACGTGTGCGTTTCAGGCCGGTTCGCGGGTCGTTAGGCCGCAGGCGGCCGAATGCCGTTCTGCGGCCAGAGCCCTTACACGTACTGGGGTTTGGCCGTCCAGCAGCGGACAGGCGATTGCCCCGTCCATCTTGAACACAATGGGCAAAGCAGGCCGAGCGATGGCCGGGACGGCTTTCAGGGCTAGCCGTTGCACGGGCGGCAGGCCGGCGCTCAGGCCCCTCAACGGGCCGACGGTAAACCCCGGCTCCTGCGCTATCAGTTCGAAGCGGCCGTCCCAGACGGCGGCCTGACCCGGTGCGAGCGGCATGGGGGCCAAGCCGCCCCGCGCCGCCTCTCCGGCGTTGCGGGCGATGCTAAGGCCGCCGCCCTCTCCCTCGATGCGGGCGCCCGCGAGGGTCGCCGTGAACGCCTCGCCGCCATGGACCTGGCGCATCAGGCGCTCCAGCCGCTCCCCGCGAGGCGGGCTGTCCGTCCCGGCGGCGCTCAGGCAGGCGGCGGCGAGGCTGTGGGCGCCAAGGTCGCGAGGAAGCCGCAGAAGGCCCCAGCGGGCGGCCTCGGGGTCAGCGGCTGGGCCGCTGCTAACCGGCTCCTCCGCCTCGCTCAGCGGCGGCCGGCTGGCGCGCGCGCGGCTGCGCGCGAAGCGGGGGTCCTCATTGGCCGGGTCGTCGATCCAGTCCTGGCCCCGGTCGCGCAGCCAGTCGCGGATTTCCGCCCGGCGCAGGCCCAGCAGCGGCCGCAGCAGGAACATACCTCGCCCCTGCGGCCAGGCCGGCGACGGCGACCATTCGCGGGGGTCGGAGACGGTGGAGCCCTCGGCCCGCATGGCCGCGCCCTCGGCCAGGTCGTCGGCGGTGTGGCCCAGCAGGATCACCCGCGCACCAGCGTCGCGGGCGGCGACGGCCAGCAGGGCGTGCCGGGCCTTGCGGGCGGCTGCGGGCAAGCCCGAGGAAGGCTTGTCGCCGGTCCACGACAGGGCTCGGAACGTATGGCCCAGCCTCGCCGCCACCTCGGCGCAACGGCGGGTCCAGTCGGCGCTGGCGCGATTGAGGCCATGATCGACCGTCAGGACGACCAGACGCCGGCCGTGGGCCTTGGCCCAGTCGTCGGCGATCAGCAGAAGGGCCAGGGAGTCGCCGCCCCCCGAAAAGGCGACGGCGAGCGGGGTGGAGACGTCGGACAGCAGCCGGCGGTCAAAAGCCGCCAGCGCCGACGTCAGGCGCACTTGGCCTGGGTCCGGGTGGTCGCCGCGCGGCTCTTCACCGCCGCCGAGGCGTTCGGATAGCGCTTGGGGAGCTCGTCCAGGGTCTTGCAGGCGTCGGCGGCCCGGTTCATGGCCGCCAGCGAGCGAGCCAGCTTGACCACGGCGTCGGGCGCCCAGGCGGTTTTGGGCCAGCCGCGGATCGCGCCGATATAGGCGCCGGCGGCGTCGGCATAGGCCTGGCGGACATACAGGGTCTCGGCCAGCCAGTAGCGCCCCTCGGCGCCCTTGGGGCTGTCGCCGTGTTGCTCGACGAAGCCAGCGAAAGCGCGCTCGGCGCCGTCATAGTCGCCGTTCAGCAGCAGCTGGCGGGCCGACTGGAAAGCGGCTTCCGGATCAGCGTCCGTGGCCATGGGCAGCCCGCCCGGCTCGCCCGGTTCGGCCATGGCGGGCGCGACCGTCGCGGCGGCCAGCTTCTGCTCCATGGCGTTGAGCCGTTCGGTCAGGGCGGCGACCTGGGCCTTGGCGTCGGACGCCTCGCGCTTGGCCTGGGTCAGGTCAAAGCCCAGCGTCTCGTTCTGGCTGTTGAGGCGCGTCAGGCTCTCCTCCAGGTCCGTGACCCGGGTGGCCATGGTCTGGATCATGGCCTCGGTTTCGGCCGGCTGGACCACCACCGGCTTTCCGGTGTCGCGGCCCTGGAAGACGATGGACCGCAGCTCGCGGACCACCTTCTCCATGCGCTCGACCCGCCGCGCGGAACGGTCGTCCAGCGGATCGGCCTCCAGGGGCAGCGGGGTCTGGGCGATGGCCGCCGCGCTGGTCAGCGCGGAGGTGGCGAGCAGGACGGCGAAGGCGGCGGACTTGAGCTTCATCGGACTCTCTTCGGCGAAGGCGGGGACGAAATTACGGCGCGTCGCCCAACATGCAAAGCAAAGGCCGCTCCCGTGAAGGAGCGGCCTCGACTTGTCTCTCCGGTCCGCGAGGGACCGGCGAACGCTTAGCGCGCGCCTTCGGTGATGGCGGTGCCGGCGTTACGGTTCTTGGCCCAGGCGTCTTCGCCCGAACCGCCGTCGATCGGGCGTTCCTTACCGTAGGAGATCGTCTCGATGCGCGAGGTGGCGACGCCGCGGGCGACCAGGAAGTCGCGGACGGCGTTGGCGCGGCGGGCGCCGAGGGCCAGGTTGTATTCGCGGGTGCCGCGTTCGTCGGCGTTGCCTTCGATGCGGACCTTCACGGCCGGATAGCGGGCCAGCCAGGCGGCTTGGCCGGCCAGAACCGGCTCGGCGTCGGCGCGGACCGAGTAGCTGTCGAGGTCGAAATAGACCCGGTCGCCGACATTGACGACGAAGTCCTGGACCGAGCCGGGAACGGCGCCGCTGGTCACCGGACCAGGAGGCGGCGGGGTCGTCGGATAGGCCGGAGCGGTCGGGGCCGGAGCCGGAGCCTCGGGAGCCGCGGGGGTCGGCTTGGGCTTCGAGGCGCAGGCGGCGAGAGTTGCGGCGGCTACGCCGATAAGCGCCAGTTTAACGGCGCGCTTGGTGTTGAAGCTCATCGCTTCCTCCTCAGCTAAAAACGTCCAGCGAACCCTATACTCAAGCTTGTTTACCTAGACATGACAAAACGTCAGACCTCAGGTCACAAAGACGTCAGAAGACGTCACAAACATGGCTGTAAGGTTCCTCAGACCCCCAACGCGGGAGCGCGGTAGAGGTTGCAGTTAATCCAGCAGCGGCGACCACGCCGGGTCTGAACCTGAACCTGGATAGGGCGCCGGACGCAGGATGCGGCCAGTGATGTCCACGGTCCACAGCTTCGCGCCGCCCCCGTTTTCACGGAAGAACATGATCACCCGGCCGTTGGGGGCCCAGGTCGGCCCCTCTTCGAGGGACGACGAGGTCAGGATGCGCTCGTCCGAGCCGTCCGGCCGCATGACGCCGATGGAGAACCCGCCGCCCTGCTTGGTGAAGGCGATGAAATCGCCGCGCGGGCTCCACACGGGGGTGGTGTAGCGGCCGCCGCCATAGGAGATGCGGCGCGCGCCCGAGCCGTCGGCGTTCATGATGTAGAGCTGCGGCGCCCCGCCCCGGTCGGAGTTGAAGACGATCTTGGTCCCGTCGGGCGAGAAGGACGGCGATGTGTCGATGGAGGGGTCGGTGGTGATCCGCGTCGACTGGCGGCTGCGCAGGTCCATCACATAGATGTCGCTGTTGCCGGCCCGCTCGACCGAGAAGGCCACCTTCGTTCCATCGGGCGAGAAGCGCGGCGCGAACACCATGCCGGGGAAGCGGCCAAGGGTCTCCTGACGGCCGGTCTCCAGGTTGAACAGGTACAGGCTCGACCCCGTGGGCCGCAGCGCCATGTAGGTGATCTCCTGGCTGTTCGACGAGAACCGGGGCGTCATGACGATGTAGGAGCCGTCGGTCAGGTAGTTCGGGTTGGCCCCGTCCTGATCCATGATCGCCAGGCGCTTGATACGGTTCAGCTTGCTCCCGCTCTCGGCCACGAACACCACGCGGGTGTCGAAATAGCCCTTCTCGCCGGTCAGCCGCTCATAGACGGCGTCGCTGATCTTGTGGGCGATCCGGCGCCAGTTCTCGGCCGGGGCGGAGAATTGCAGGCCCAGCAGTTGCTGCTGGGCATAGACGTCCCACAGGCGAAAATCGACGCGCAAGCGGCCGTCGGATTCCACCGTCACCTGACCGTTGATCAGGGCCTGGGCGCCGACGCCCTTCCAGTTCTCGAACACCGGCTGGATGTTCACATCCAGGTTCTGGGCGGGGAAGCGCGACGGCGCGACCGGCGCGAACAGGCCCGAGCGCTCCAGATTGCCGGTGATGACCTGGGCGATGTCGCCGCCGCGTGTCGCGCCGGAGAAGTTGGGCACGGCGATGGGCAGGGGCGCGACCGCGCCCTTGTTAACGTCGACCACGAGTTCCTGCGCCCGCGACACGGCCGGCGCGGCCATGCCGGCCACGAGGGCTGCGGCCACGGCGAGGAAGGCGAAGCGGGCTTTCATGGGGTCAACGGTCCTTATCCAATTATGAGCAGGCCGACTTGGCGTTGAATCTGAAGGAGATCGCTTGCTGGCGGAAGCCCGGCGGCACCGAGAAGGGCGCCGCACGTCCAAACGCGGAGACCGCGCGAGTGGCTGCCGCCTGGGTGATGGGGTTGCCGGTCAGGCCGCTGGTCACGCGCGGCTGACCGACCAGCTGGCCGGTGGACGAGATCGTCGCCTGCACCACCAGATTGACGTCCGCGCCGCCCTCGACCTCGCAATTGGGGTTCCAAAGGCGCTCCAGCTGGGCCCCCAGGGTGGCGAGCTGCGAGGCGGTCATGCCCGTCGCCGCGCCGGCGGCCGGGCGCGCCTGCACGGCGGTTTCGGCGCGGGACGGTCCGCGCTGGGCGCCGGAGTTCGGCTTGCCCGCCGGCTTGCGGCCCTTGTTGATCGAGGCGGCCAGGGCGTCCAGGTCGAAGCTGTCTTCCTTGGGCTTGGCCTGGTTGGGCTTCTGCTGCGGCTTTTGCGGCGCGGGAGCCGGGGTCTGCTTTTTCGGAACCGGCTGCTGCGAGGGACGCGGGGACGGGGTCGGCGGCGCGGGCTCCGGCACGGGGGCGGGCGGAGCCACCGGCTCGGGCGTGGCGTCGGGCTGCGGGTCCTCGGTCTGGGCGGCCAGGTCTTCCGGGCCCTGGACAGCCGGGCGCACGTTGGTCGGGCCTTCGGCGACGATGGTCACCGGCACCGAGGCGACGACCATCTTCTTGGTCATCCAGGGCCAGGAGACGAACATCGAGCCGATCACCGCCGCATGCAGGATCAGCGACCCTGCCAGGAACGGCGTGCGGTTGGACCGTTCACGCGCCATCCTTAAGGCGCCTCGGGGCTGTCCGCCGACGCGCCGGAGGACGGCCCGCCCGTCTCGGTGACGAGGTTGATCTTGGTGAAGCCCGACGTGGACAGCGAGGCCATGACCTGGGCGACGATCTCATAGGCGGCGCGGCCATCGGCCCGCACGAAGATCGGGGTCTCCGAGCCTTCGCCCGCCATCTCGTTCAGGCGCGGGGCCAGTTCGGCGAAGGCGATCTGGGTCTCGCCCACGAACACCGCGCCGTCCTGGCGGATGGAGACCGTCAGCGGCTCCTTCTGGTCCTGCATGGCGCCCGCTTCGGTCTTGGGCAGTTCGACCTCGACCCCGGCGGTCAGCAGCGGGGCGCTGATCATGAAGATGATCAGCAGCACCAGCATCACGTCCACCAGCGGCGTGACGTTGATCTCCGACAGGGCGCCGCGACGGCGGCCCC